>JANXTG010000244.1 GCA_025352525.1 Ferruginibacter sp. | reverse complement strand
ATTGCTACGCTGTATGCTGCCGAAGATGCACGCATAAAAAAACTCATTACCTGGGCAGGCATAAGTGAATGCAAAACACCATAGACCAACTGGAGCGAAGAGAAAATTCAGGAATGGAAACGCACGGGTGTTGAATATTATATTAATGGACGTACCAAACAAAACATGCCACTTTATTACCAGTTGCACCAAGATTATTTAGGCAATACCGGAGCATTAAACATTGAAACTGCCATGCGCAGTCTTACCATACCAGTGCTTATTTGCCATGGTTCTTTAGATACGGCAGTACCAATTGAAAAAGCTCATGACCTCCACAACTGGCTACCCACATCTACTTTATTTACCGTAGATAGTGATCATGTATTTGGCCGTTCACATCCCTGGGTTTTACCCGAACTGCCCGCAGCTATGCAGTCTGTAGTAAATGAAACGTTGCATTTTATTGAGCTATAGCACAGGGCAGGTTTCACGTAAAGAAAAAAAGGAGTGAAGAAACAAAATGGAATTTTTACCTCTCGATTTTTGCAAGAGAAAAAAAGTTTCAAGAAATCGTGATACATTCTTTTTTAATACAATTTAATCGATGCACAAAACCCATGTAAACTTCCTTCAAGCCTTATTGTGGTGGAAACTGATTTATGCCGGTTTGATTAAAGGAATCAGGTCAAAATTGGGTTGTAAAATAGATGGAAGTGCGGTTTTACTTACATCAAGCCAATTGGTAAGCAAGGTTGCATAAACAGCACGAAAATCATTTTGCATGGCTATATTTTCATTTACAATTGCGTTTTGCGCCAATAAAGGATTTACGCCTATGATACCACTTTGAACAGGTTTACCAAAAACAAAAACCGGTGCAGCACTGCCGTGATCCGTTCCGCCGCTTGCATTGGATTTTATGCGCCTGCCAAATTCAGAAAACGTCATCCCAACAACACGATTTTCTGTATTTTGTAATTTAAGATCATCCATAAATGCATAAATAGCTTCTGATACTTTTTGCAACAATGTAGCCTGTGCGCCTTTGCTTGTATCATCAACCTCCGTTTGTTTTGCATGGGTATCAAAGCCGCCCATACTTACCATGTATATTTTTGTCTGAAGCCCACCAGCTATCAATCTTGAAACAATTTTTAGCTGGTCGGATAAGGGGTTTTTCCCTTTCTCTGCAAACTTATCCGATTGTTTGGTTATTCTTTGTGCAGCCTTTTTTATCACATCTGAATAAGCATCTGTTTTTTCAGAAATCTGGCGTATAAAATCTATCTGATCCAGCGAAGGAGAAGCATCGCCATTTAAATGTTTTTCATTCAGCATTTTATAAAAGCTATCAGGATTGCTGATGGCCATTGCCATCGGAAAAGATGGCCCTTGTAAAGCCGGTGAAACAACGGAACCAATCTGTATAGCAAGCGGATCGGGCATTGTGTTGTTTGGATAATTTACGGGAAAATCCGGATACAAATAATTTAGGTAACGCCCCATCCATCCTGTATTTAAAATCTGGTTGCTTTCTTCGCCTGTGAGCCAAATATCAGTGGCCCGAAAATGCGAAAAACTTGGTTTGGGATAACTTACAGCCTGAACAATGGCTAATTTTTCTTCATTAAATAATTGCTGCATGGCGAGCATGCCCGGGTTTAATCCTGTTTTATCATTGCCATTAAGTTTTAAAATTTTTGATTCAACAATGGCAATATTTGATCTTGCATTTTTATAATCAGCGTAATATTCAATAGGTATTACCGTATTTAATCCATCATTGCCACCGGCCAATTGTATTACCACAAGCACCCTATCATTTGCAGCTGTACTCAATAGAGAATGTACCATCGGATCGCCTGCAAAAGCCTGTAATTTAAACCCACCCACTAAGGCAGGAATAATTACGGAAGGGATGGTATATTTTAAAAACGATCTTCTTTTCATAGCAAAATATTTGTAATTAATAAACCTGGTATTCAGGCCGGTTCATTAAATATTTATAAAGCCCTTTTAATTTATTTGTAACAAGCTTTTTGTTAATCACGTCGGTTGGCTTGTCTTTTAAATTGTTCCATGCATTTGTCCAGTAATGGTTTGCTTCCATGCCCTGCAGGTTCGATAAAAGGAGGTTGCTTTTAATGTAATTTTTTTCTGCTGCAGTAATATCAACGGTATACAAAAAAGCAATAGAATCATTGATCAGTGCATCGGGATCTTCAGGATGAGAGAAGGATGATGCAAAAGCTACTACATCAATATCAATTATTTTTTTATCTTTTGTAGCAAAGCCATTGGCACAAAACCTATCAGAATACTGATCTCTTTTTGGCAGGGTATCGGAATTTATCCAAAGTTTATAATATTCAGGCTGTTGATAATATGCTTGCCAACCGGCAACATTGGGTGGGTCGCCAATATTCTGCTGCATAGATGCTGCCTGAGATCGTACAAATTCCCACATGGAATAATTTGCCAAATAATCAATTTGCTCCGGAAAAGCAATGTTGTACTCCCGCACAAGCCCAACTGTAAAATCAACCGGGCTTTTTATCATGCTGCCCCGTAAAGACTTATCAAAAAAATGCCTGCTGCTGAACAATACTTTTAAAACGGGTTGTATTTCAAAATTATTTTTACGAAATATTTTTGCTAGAGGAGCAATTATATTTTTTTCTGTATTATCATCAATATTATAAAAAACAAAAAAGCGATATAATTTGCGACAGATAAATTTTGACATTTCCTCTTGTGCAAATATCATATTCAGCAAGTCATCCAGTTCTCCACCACCTTCTTGACCTTTGCGGCCTTTTATAATATTATTGGCATAAAAGGCAGAAAATTGTTTATCACCATCATCGTGGCGAGATGGATCAAATGAAACAGTGAGTGTTTTATTGTCTATTTTATACCCTGTCAATACCCGGGCAGCGGCCTTTACGTCTGCTTCAGTATATTGAGAGCCCGGCCCTTTACCCACTGTAAATAATTCCTGTAACTCCCTCCCATAATTTTCATCGGGCGCTTTTTTGGTACTGGCATACCCGTTAAGGTAACGAAGCATGCAAAGATCTACAGTAACAGCTTTTACAAACTCCTTAAAATTCCCTAATGCAAACTTTCCGAGTAATAAATTATGACGATAACTATAAACAGGATTGTCCACCACATTTGTTTCGGTTGAAAAATGATTGTGCCAAAAAAGTACCATTTTTTCTGTAATACTTCTGTTTTGATTGATCATATTACCCATCCACCACTGCTTGTAAGAATTGCGGCGGCGGCCATTAGACATGCCATTAAAATTTGTAACATTTACCCATGTACTTGCCATCTGTACATCGGGGTCAGTAAACTTATCATCATTGTAATTATTTAATGGAGCACTAGTAATCGATGGAGCAGGTTGCAAAATTTCTTGTACCGTTTTTTTTAATGACATGTTTTTAAAGTAGGCAATATCGTTTTGCTTTGCACCAAACATGGTCCGCTTTAAAAAATGTGTTACTGCGGCTTCGTCCCATTTTCCTTTGTACTTTTTTAAAGTGGTTGTGGGGTTGGCTACGTTCAATTGTTTAAAACTGGAAACGTTTTTTAAAAAAATTTGACTGAAGAATTCCTGCCGGTTCATAATAAAATATATGTATTAAAAACAACTATAAAATTTTGACTTCCCTTATTTAATTTAGTTTAAGAACATAAATATTTTTAGGAGGAAGAAACTGAATTTAATCAATTTCAATACTTTTTCATTTTATTGATAATTCGATATATCTAATACCGCTTCTGCTAAACGAACTATAATAATGTTGAACCCAGCAGTCAATACCATGTAAAATCCTTAAATTCGTTACACAAAAAACCGAAAAATCATGAAGAAAATAATCGTTTCGCTTGTACTTATTTCAAGCTTACTCCAAGCCCGTGCTGATGAAGGCATGTGGCTGCCCATGTTACTAGGGCAGCAGGTTTACAGCGATATGGTAAAGCGTGGGCTAAAGCTGACCAAAGAGCAATTATACTCCGTAAACAAATCATCTTTAAAAGATGCCATTCTTATTTTTGGCGGTGGCTGCACCGGCGAAATAGTTAGTGACAAAGGCCTCATATTTACCAATCACCATTGTGGTTACGATGCTATTGCCAATGCGAGCTCTGTTGAGCACAATTATCTGCGGGATGGTTTTTACGCTTACAACATGGGGCAGGAAATTCAAAGCAAATTAACGGTGCAGTTTTTGGATAAAATTATAGATGTTACCAAAGAAGTTGAAGATGGGGTGAAGGGACTTAACTGGGCAGACCGTACCAAAAAAATGACTGATGTTTATAAAGTAATTACTGATAAAGTATTGGATAAAGACAACGGTATAACAGGGCGTGTTTACAGCATGTTTAAAGGCAACCAATACCTTATGTACACTTACAAAACTTACAGAGATATTCGTCTTGTAGGTGCACCACCGGAGAGTGTTGGAAAGTTTGGTGGCGATACTGACAACTGGGAATGGCCAAGGCATACAGGTGATTTTTCCATCTTCCGGGTGTACGGCACAAAGGATGGTAAGCCTGCAGAATTTAGCAGCGAAAACATTCCGCTTAAACCAAAAGCTTTTTTACCGGTTAGTATTAAAGGCATTAAAGATGGTGACTATGCCATGATATACGGTTACCCCGGCGGTACCAACCGTTACGAGACAAGCTATGGTATTAAATTAAAAAATGAAATAGAAAATCCTTCACTTGTTGGGCTGCGAGATATGCGTTTAAAGTACATGCATGAGCAAATGATAAAAGACCCCGCGGTAAAATTAAAACTTGCCAGCAATTATGCAGGCGTTGCCAACTACTGGAAGTTTTTTGATGGCGAAACCAAGCAGCTCGTAAAGTTTAAAACCTACGATCAAAAACAGGCATATGAAAAGAACTTCAGCACATGGGCTGCGGGTAAAAATGCGTATTCAACAATAATGACCGATTATGAAGCTAACTATGCTGCATGGACCCCTTATGCAAAACAGCGCCAGTATTTAATAGAAGGTATTTTGGGTTCGCCACTTGCAACTTATGCATCTTCTTTACAGGGTGTGGAAGCTGCGCTTGTAAAAACAGGAATGACGGGTGCAGACATAACTAAAGCAGTTGCTGCCGCAGATGCAAGCCGCAAAGTTTACATGGAAGCTGCAGACAGAATAAGCGATGAAAAAATTGTTGCTGCTGCTGCCATGTCGTATTACAATGATGTAGATAAAAGCCAGCATCCCATTGGTTTTTATGAAAAAATGAAAGCTACCTATGGCCCGTTGAATGATGAAAACACGTATAAAAAATGGGCAGCCAATCTTTTTGCAACTACTATGATTTTAGACGATGCAAAATGGGCTTCATTTATTGCAAATCCTAATGCTGTTACCCTGCAGGCAGACCCTGCATTTGATTATGCAACAGCTTTTACAAAAAGTTACAATGGCAAATATGCATCGTTGTATACCGTGTTTGTAAATAAAAATAGTGAGTTGGGCCGTGCATATTTAAAAGGTATTATGGAGAAAGATCCTGTTGCTGCAGCAAAGATGTACCCTGATGCAAATTTTAGCATGAGGGTGAGTTTTGGTAATGTAAAAAGTTACGCTCCAAGAGATGCCGTAAAGTATGATTATGTTACCACAAGCAAAGGTCTGCTGGAAAAATATGTAGCCGGAGATTATGAATTCGATCTTCCTGCAAAGCAGGTGGAACTGCTTAAGAAAAAAGATTTTGGACAATACATAGATAAAAGCAGAAATGATTTGGTTGTAGGTTTTATTACCACCAACGATATTACCGGTGGAAACTCAGGCTCTCCTGTAATTGATGGCAACGGTAATTTAATAGGGCTTGCTTTTGATGGTAACTATGAAGCACTAAGCCATAAAATTGCCTTTGACAAAGACCTAAACCGTACTATTTGTGTTGATGTTAGATATGTGTTATGGTGTGTAGATAAACTGGGCGGCGCTAAAAATATTATTGATGAGTTGAAGCTGGTGAGGTAAAAAACACCTTCTAACCTTCCCTAACGGAAGGAAAATATTAAAGATCTATTGGGAGATTTGATAGAATTAAATAACCCCGGCTAAAACTAGCCGGGGTTTCTGTTTAAAAATAATTTTTACAGTTTATCGTCACCAAATATCTGCTGTTCTGTTCTTTCCATAACAGGTATTTTTCTTATAAAATCATCATAGCCATCTCCCTCGTGGTTGCTGTAAACGCCATAGGCATCCAGTGTGTATCCTATACTGCCGTCGTTGGCTTCTATAAGGTATAATATAGAATTATCTGAAGGATCTGAATCTCCTTCAAAACGATATGTTTTTATAATAACCAATTCATCTGGCCTGTATGTTTTTGCTTCAGTGCCAAAGCCCTTTTTAGTCATGATGAATTCTTTGTCTTGCTTTTTTAAACGCAACTTTTCCATTACAGCACTTAGCGTAGTTAAATAGTTAGTATTAGTCATACAATAAATTTTAATTGCTTATTGGTTAATTATAAACGGACATACTGCCAATTTTATACCAGTTATTGTGGCATGGTTTTGTTAATAACTTAATCAGCAAATATTCACCAAAAACTGTTTTATGGCAATAAATATTTTAGAAGAATTAAGAAAAAGTTTAGGGCTCCCTGAACTTAAAAAAGTAGACCCCAACACACAGGCTGTAAAAATTAACACAGATGAAGAAAAAGAACACCGCCTAATGCAGGCTATTGCTCCGGCTGCTGTTGCCGGTCTGTATGATTGTGTAAGATCAGAAGAAGGTCTTGATTTTTTAACAGGAAACAAATTTACACCGGATTGGCTAGAATTGTTTTTTGGTAAAAATGCACCAGAGGTAAAAGAAAGACTTTCATTATATTCTGATAACAGCAGCGATGCGGTACAAACTCATTTTAATGCTGTTGCTTCAGAAGCTGTAAAAATTTTAAGAAACGAAGCAACGGAAGATGAACGCCGTAATTCCATCAGAGATATTATGGGAACTCAAAGAGATTTTTTTCTTGCTTATTTACCTGCAGAACTTAAAATTGGACTGTTGTTGGAAGATACAACGCTGGATGACAGAACCAATAAAATGGAAGGACCAATATCAACATTAATGCATAAAATAGAAACCATGATTACAGGGCAGGAAAGTGAAACAGATGCTGACCGAAAAAGAGATGAGAAAATGTAAATAAGTTATTTTTACGAATTATCATAAATAAATCTATCTGTATTAAATAACGTCGTTAACAAAAAAGCCGGAGAAAATTTCTTCGGCTTTTCTGATTATTAAGGTAGAAATAAAAAATTTAATCAAATGGTTTTTTAGAAATTTTTACGGCATAGCCTGAGGAGTTGCAGGGTTCATCATTTTTGTATTTATTGCAAGTCTCATCACTTCTAAATCCTGTATGCGTTTTTGCCTTCTCTCTATATCTGATTTATATCTGTTAATCTTGTTTTCCTGACTATTTAATTTATTTTTGGCATTCTTATAATCTTTTGCTTCTCCATAGGCCCTGTTGGCTTTTCTTTTAGCTTTTTTTGCATCGCCCATACTTCCGTTTGTGGCTTTAGATGCCTGGTTGCTACTTTCGTTTGCAGCATTAGCAGCATTGTTATTTGCCTGATTGGCTTTTGTTTGATAACCAGGTAAATCATTTTCTGCGATAGTTAATTTGGCATTAAAATCAGCAAGCTCATTACTGACCCTTACAAATTCTTTGTTCAGCCTAACAGTATCTTCTGCATTTCTATATTTTTGGGCATAACTATGCGTACTTGTTAATTGAAGGGCAAACAAACAGCACAAGGGAATAATTTTTTTCATAATTTTTTATTTACTGTACAGTAAACAAGATTAGATCCAAATAATTAATTTAAGAAATACTTAAGTGAAGGTTAACGAAAATTTTTAGAAATGAGAAAACTGTACTTTCGTTTATCAGTATAACCGGTATATACTTAAAAGGGAATTATAATTTAAAAGAGGATTTGTTGTATACTTTTCTTAAATGCAAATTACCCCGCTATTGCCTCGTTCAGGATTTAACTGTTTATTTCTTCGAATCCTTTTATTTTATTGTAAAGTGTTTTTCTGTCAATTTTTAAAATTTCTGCTGCTTTTGTTTTGTTAAAATTTACCTGCTTTAATACATTCATAATAGCTTCATATTCTGCCTTTGAAGCAGCATCTTTAAGATCGTAAACTGCCCGTGGCGGAGGTGCTGCATTAGCATGTGCATGCATTTCATCATCGTGTCTGTGTGCAAATGCAGGCGGTGCCGATGTTGATGAGGAGTCTGTATTGGTAATTTCCCAAGGCAGCGTTCTTGCATTTACTTTACCGGACTGGGTAAGCAAGACTGATCTGCGTACCACGTTTCTAAATTCTCTTAAATTACCGGGCCATGAGTAATGTATAAACATTTGCATTACATCATCTTCAAACCCTTCTATATCTCTGTTAAGTTCTGATTTTGCTTTCTGCAGGAAAAAATCTGCAAACAATGGAATGTCTTTTTTACGGTCACGCAACGGTGGCAGATTTATAGAAAATTCATTAAATCTATGGTAGAGATCTTCACGGAACTTGCCTTTGCGGTAAGCTTCCTGTAAATTTTCGTTAGATGCGACTATTATGCGCACATCTACAGGCATTTCTTTATTGCCACCAACTCTTTTAAATTTTCTTTCCTGTATTACACGCAGCAGTGAAGCCTGTATTTCGTAAGTAAGATTTGCAACTTCATCTAAAAACAATGTACCGCCGTTGGCAAGTTCAAAATGACCTTCCTTATCCGTTAGTGCACCCGTAAAAGCGCCTTTTACATGACCGAAAAGTTCACTGCCAGATAACTCTTTTGAAAGCGTACCACAATCCATGGCAATAAAAGGTTTATCTGCCCTGTCGCTTAACCCATGTATTGTTTTGGCAATAACTTCTTTGCCGGTTCCACTTTCGCCATAAAGTATAATGCTGTAATTGGTAGGTGCAACTATTTCTATTTGTTTGTAAAGGTCTTTTGTTGCGCCAGCTTCTCCTACCAAAAATTCACCGTTTACCATCGGTTTTTTATTACCGCTTTGCTTATCAGCAGCAATTTTACCGCCCGGTTGACTTCCAAAATGATCCTGCTCAGGTGTGTTAAGTGCAGCACTTAACACATTAAGTACTTCATCGGGTATTAATGGTTTTGTTATATAATCAAAAGCTCCCATTTTAATAACATCAACGGCTATTTTTATGTCGGAGTAACCAGTTATAATAAGTACAATTGTTTCAGGAGAAATGGCTTTAATTTCTTTAAGTATATCTTTTCCATCTTTATCGCCAAGGCGGAAATCACATATAACAATATCGAAATTATCTTCCTTAAATTTTATTATTCCTTTTGCTCCTGAGTTGGCAGTTTCTACATCGTATCCATTTCTTACAAGAAACTTACTAAGTACCAAACACATATCAAGATCATCATCGATAATTAAAATCTTCTTTTTCATATTAAATTAATTTAAAAAAACATGCCAACTTATTACAATTCATTTTCCTCTTTTATATCATCTATTTTGAGATGCACTTCAGACACCGGTATTTCTTCTACTTTTACCCATTCTGAAAAGTCGCTGGGATAAATTTTACCACCAAAATCGGTAGCATAAACTTTTGTAAATATTGCGCCAAGGTATAGTATGGCCGAAGTGTAATATACCCAAATCATAAGTATCATTATAGAGCCTGCTGCGCCATAAATACTTCCAAGTTTACTTCTCCCCAAATAAAAGCCTATACCATATTTGCCAAGTAAAAAAAGGCAGGCAGTTATAAAAGCACCAATACTAACATCTTTCCATTTAATTTTAGCGTCGGGCAATACTTTAAAAATTGAACCAAACAACACAGTAGTAATCAAAAGTGTAATAACACTGTCTAAAACAATTAAAAATATATTACCCATTCCGGGTATTAAAGCAATAATTTTATCACTAATAGCAGCTGCTATTGCATTAAGCACAAGCGATACAATGAGGACAAAACCTAAACTTAAAATAAGAGAGAAAGATACAAGACGATCTATCAATAACTTCCACCATACTTTTTTTGCCTTTATTTTAAGCCCCCAAATTCTGTTAAGTGAATCCTGAATTTCATTAAAAATACCTGTTGCACCTATCGTTAATACTACAATACCAATAGTTGTTGCAAAAACGTTGTCTTTGTTTAAGTGAATATTTTGAATAGAAGATTGTATTTGCGTTGCAGCATCTGCACCAACGAGTTTATTTATTTCTTCATATAACTGCACGTTTAAAGATTCTTTGCCAAATAAAAACCCTGATATTGTAAGTAAGATTACCAGTAATGGCGCAATTGATAAAACAGTATAATAAGCAAGTGATGCACTGTACTTGAGTATATTATCTCCTATAAATTCTACAAAAACCTGTTTCAAAAAAGTGTAAAATGTAATAAATTTTTTCCTCATATTTTAATATCTAGTGTATATCTTTCTATAATTATACCATGTAAAGTTTTCCTCAAAAAATAATAAAATTCCTCAGATACAACTTTATAACTTTTTGATTATGCCTGATTAAATTAGTTCGTACCGATATTATAATCCTAAAATAAGTTATTTTTTATTGTAATTTATCTGCTGTTTATATTGCAATAGGTTATTTTTTGTATAAAAGGTATTAAAAAAAAATTTTTAAGATAACAATAAATGATTGTTGGCAGTAATATTGAACGTTTTGTATACAGAAATGTTGATTTAAATGAAAAATGTTAACTACCTCAATGAAAAGAATTTGAAAGCATTAATTATAGACGACGAAACAGATATTTGTTATTTGCTGAGTAGATTATTAAAACATAAGAATCTTGAAACCGCTTTTGTAAATTCTTTAACTGATGCAGACAAAGCCCTAAAAAAAGAATATCCGGAAATAATTTTTCTAGATAACCATTTGCCGGATGGGCTGGGAATTAATTATATTCCCTATATTAAAAAGAATTATCCCAATTCTAAAATAATAATGATCACCGCACATGATTCAATAGATGATAGGACTATAGCATTAGAAAATGGTGCAGATTATTTTATCGGTAAACCTTTTACAAGTGATATTATTTATAAAACTGTAGATGAATTGTCCAATTAAGTTCTCGAACGTGGAAGGTTTTCTACAATTGAATTTTAATTAAGATTTTGAATGTGATTTCATTATTTCCATAAATTTTTTTAAAATGAATAACTTAACTGCTTCAACCATCAGCAAATTTTCGGGGCTTATGTTCTTTTTGAAACGTTCAAAAAAGGATTTTGAAATGGTGGCTGATGAAATTGAAAACTACAGCTTAAAATCAGCACTAAACGGTTTAGCAGAAGAAAGCAGTTTTTTTGTAAGTGAAATTAAAAATTATTTGAAGCATTTAGGAATAAATAGTTCAATTATTCCGGTAACTGAATTTATTTCAAATTATTATGATGCTAGTAGTAGTGACATAGCTACTGAGAGTTGTCAACACGGATTAGAGTTAAAATCTTTATGCAGTTATATTGAAAAATCTCTTATTAGAGCTTACTGCGATCTTCTTGATGAACCTTTACCCTGCAAGAGTTTACAGGAAATAATAATTTTCCAATTGAATGCTTTGAAAATAAGTTTTCTAAAAATACAAACGCTAAATACAGCCAGATTTGCTATGTATTAGTTTTTGGAGTTTTTGATGCTTTGGGTATTTATAATTGTGCATTAAGATAAAGAAAAGATGAATTCTTAATTTCATCTACAAACCTTTATTTAAAGCATGTTATAAGTAAAAGGAGCAAGAGAACATTATTTGCTTGATCTGCTTATCAAAAATATTATTAAAAATACTACAAGGGCAATTCCAATTACACCTGTCCAAATTCCCGCTTTAAAAATACCGCCAATTGCTGCACAACTACTCAACCCTGTAATAAGAATGATCATAATTGCAGCCAAAGAAAATGAAAATTTACGCATTTGTTTTATTTTGAGTATTGGTGAAATTATTTAGTTCTTCATTTTATTTTTTCTTTTGACACAACTCCCTTACAAGCTGAAATTATTTAAAATAAAAGTCCTAAAAAAAGAAATTAGATATACTGATCTTTTTTGTTTTGCACTATAATGAATTACTTATAATCTTTGCAACAAAAATGCTAAAAGTTATAGCCCTTTATTAAACAAAAAAAAGCAGAATAAATGTTTACCCCATTGTGATAATTGTTGTTAAAAAAGTAATCCGTCTTCTACAGAATTTATAGTGCAAATGATAATTAACTTACCTAAAAAAAATATTCTGAACTTTTTTTATTAAGTAATTATAATTTTAAAGTTGCATGTTCTCCCTCAGTATATTTTCCTGTAACTGCAGATTTTATCATGTTAAAAAGCATAATAATTTTGCTGGAGGAATGGTCCCAATATTCTGCTTCGATTGGTTTTGCATGAATCAATAAAATTTTAGGATCTTCTTTTCCTTCTGGAAACCATGCCTTCATATCGGGTGTCCACAATTCATCAATTTTTGCCTTTTCATCATTTAATTCTGCCACTGCATTAAAAGCTACATAAGAATTTAAACTTGGAGAGGAATAGGTTAAAAAGATTTCATTTTCATTCGATATCTGTGCAACCTTACCCGAAAATTCGTTTGTAAAAAACCAAACAGATCCATCATCGTCGACTTTTGCATTATTCATTGGTCTTGCAGTCAATTTGCCTTTTTCATCTTTAATCATCATCATACAGGTTTTTACATCCTTTATAAGATCAATAAATTTCAGATGTTGTTCTTCTTTAGTATTTGTCATCTTATTTTTTTTTCTTTGTGTTTTTTTCTTCGGCCGATTCGTAATTAATATTATTTTCAGCTATGTCGGTCAATCCTTCATCTGCTTTCTTTTCTTCATTTAAAGATTGAGTCATTACATCAGCACAATCTTCCAGACCTAAAGTTTTTGCCAGCTGCACTAACCCTCCGTAAGTTGCAATTTCGTAATGCTCTACTTTTTGGCCCGCAAATATTAATCCCACATCTCTTGTGGCTGTACCTGCTTCTGTTTCTTCAATAATGCCTTCCCCTTCTTTAATAATACCTTCCATTGCTTCGCACTTTTTTGCCTGTGCCTTCATACCAATCATTCCAAAGACTTTTTCAAGTCTTTCACAATGCACTTTGGTTTCTACGAGGTGGGCAGTAAATGCTGCTTTTAATTCTACAGATGTTGCAGCTTTTGCCATTTTAGGCAAGGTTTTAACAAGATGCTTTTCTGCCCAATAGATATCTTTTAATTCTCCGTAAAAAAACTCCATGAGCCTTGAATCTTTTACCGGAAATGTATTTTTAATTTGCATTTCTTTTTTAACCGGCTGCTTTTTGGCAGGTGCTGTTTTTGTTGGTTCCATAAAGAATTTATTTGTTTTATTATTGTTGAAATACTTTCTATATTTATGCCAATTGCAAAAAATTAAAATCTAAAGGGTAAGAATATGATGGCAGATGAATCTCATTATTGCATGTAAAATAAGTTTCCAATAAAGGGGAATTTTTTTCACATAAGAAACACAAGGCTATTTCGTTTATCATTTTAAAAGTATTGGCAGCATTTTGGTTACATTATTCTAAGATCTTATTTTATAAAAAATTAAAAATTACAATTATGAGCAACAAACTATTGACAGGTGTTATATTAGGCGCAGCAGCAGGGGCGGCATTAGGGATTTTATTTGCACCTGAAAGAGGAAAGGACACCCGCAAAAAAATAGGAAAAAAAGGAATGGATTTAGGAGATACTGTAAAGAACAAGTTTAACGAACTTGGTGAGGCATTGCAGGAAAAATATCAGAATATTAAAGGTGATGCAAACAACATGGTAGAAAAGGGAAGAGATACTGCAAACCAATGGGAAGATAAAGCTAAAGAGGCTGCAAATAACTTTACAGATAAAGCAAAGGATTTTAGAGATGATACTAAAAAGAGTTTTGCATAAATATTAAAAATATAACTGTATTCAATTAAATTTTCCGGCGATAATTATAAAATATGTTACAAGAAAACTATTATGGTGAAAAGGGCGGCGTAATTGATGCCCTTTTTGAAAAAACAAAAGATTATGTAGAAACAAGGGCAGATCTTTTTAAGTTAAAAGCTATAAAGAAAACTGCTGAAGTTGGTTCTTCATTAGTTTCTAATATAATTGTAGCTGTTGTTTTTTCCTCTTTTTTTATTTTCCTAAATATTGCCTTAGGGCTTTGGTTAGGAGATTTAACAGGGAGACTTTATTTTGGATTTTTTATACTTGCAGCCTTTTATCTTATCGTCGGGATTTTAATTTACTCCAACAAAGAAAAGTTTATCAGTTCTCCAATAGCAGATTCTATTATAAAAAAAATGAATAGTTAAGATGATGGAAATTAAAAATGTTATAGAACTGAAAGCAGCCATTGTAGCACTTGAACAAAAAAGAGTTATACAGGAAGCTATTTTAAAAAAACAATATCACGATACAATTGATCATTACAAACCTAAAAATCTTATTAAATCAGTTTTTAAAAACGTGATGGAACCAGGCGATACGGGCAGCACAATTTTAAAGGCTGCAGGTAGTATTGGTGCAGGTTTAATTGCTAAAAACCTGGTTTTTGGTGGCCCTGCAACTTCAATTGTCGGAAAAATTGCAAGCTCTGCATTAAAACTTGGAGCAACAAACAGCGTGTTTAATAATACAGATAAAATTGCAGCCTGGGGAATATCAATCTATAAAAATCTTTTTACCAAAGACCATTATCACAAAACAAATATAACACAGGAGTAAAATGGCAAATATAAATAATGCGAAGCCCGCAGAAAAAGACAAGAATACAGGCAAAATTAAAGGCAAGGAAAACTTAATAAAACAAATAAAGATGTGTTAGAAATTAAGGTTAGTGAATCAGACGCTGAGAGAGGTTTTAAAGAGGGCCTGGCTTACAACAGTGATACAGAAAAGAAAACCCCGCGGCAAAATTAATTGCGGCTTTTTTTATACTTACCATTTCTACCTCAAAGATTTTTTAACCCCATCAAAAAGTCTTTTCCAAACAATGTTAAAAAATGATGTGGTCATAACACGGTTAAATTGAGTTTTACCGGTACGTAAGTTTCCATTAGACGGGTTCTGATTTTTTATTTTAATATTTGCAATGAAAGTTGTTAAGCCTTTGTTTTTTATTTCCTTTCAGTGTTTTTAAGAAGTTTTATTTTAAAATTATCGTACAATAACACCACATCACCATCTGTTTTTAAATCGCTTCCTTTAATAGTAAATGTAAAGCTTTTAATGTTTCCGCTTTTAACCGAACCCATACCTAGTGGCCCCAATTACTGGGTTAACGTTTGTGCCATTAAAACCGGCCAATTTTCCTGTTAATACAAAAGCTCCTTCTATTAAATTAATTGGCATTTTCCATTGAGAATTTAATAATGCCATGTTAAGAAATTTTGCCTCCACCTTTACCACCATCATCAGTTTTTGTTTTACATAGCTTTCAATATTTGTTACATTTTCGATACTATCGTTTACATTGCTGAAAAAACGTCGCCAATATTTTTTAAAATTGCTCCCCGTTCTCTTTAAAAAATAGCCTTGTTTTACTTTTACATTTTTTAATGAAAACTTGGTCGGCATTTTCATCATTGACTGATAAGGGTATTTACCCATCTTGCTTTCGGTACCGGGCATTACTATTCTGTCATTAAAAACTTTTATTACAGGTTTTAGAATCGGTTCATCTGTTATTATAGATTTTTTTTCGAATAATGCAGTGAGGTCAGCACCGGCAAATTTTATATTCTTATAATTTACATTGTTCAAATCCTTCTGAGCTTTTAAACTGTTAACAAAAGCAGCTTCTGAAAGCATAGGCGTAATTGATGCCTTATTAATTTTAATGGTTTTTCTTACTTTATCCAACTCAAAAGGTCCTACTTCAACATTGTAAATTTTATCTTTTATAATTAACGAAAATCCATTCGCCTTAAAATACCAGTTACTTTTGCCCAGCAATTTTAAAATGTTTGTACCCGAATGAATACTGTCTATATTGGCTGCTGAAAATTCAACGTTTTTAAGCAGCAGCGGCATTTCATTTTAATTGTTTTTATTGTAAACAGAAAGTACTGATTTGCCAATCCTTATATTTTTTACAATTGCTTCATCAAAAAATTTATTGTCTATTTCAATAGTTTCTGTACCTCCGGCTTTTTGCAATTCTTTATATATTCCAATAGTACCTCCATTTGTAATTAAAGAATCGACCTTAATCTGTCTGTTATAAATAAATGAATTTGTTGATAAACCTGTAATACTGATATTGAATAAAGAACTAATAATCTTGTTTCTTTTTGCATCTGTCTGTAAAACTTTATTAACCTTTATAAACCTTTTTGGTGCATTGTATTCAACATCGTTTAATGTATAAATTTAATTTGTTTTTTGGCTTATTAAGGTAGCCGTTTTTATTTTTGCCACTACATCTTTTATAAAGTAGCTTATTATATTATCATAATTGCGAGTGCTATCTATTTTAAAATTTTAAAGGTTAATAAATACACTTTGTAAATTTGTATGAGGACTGTTCTTTCCTTTTGCAAATGCTATTGAGGCATCTGTAATTTTAATTTCTTTTGCCTGTATGCTTTTAAATTTACCTGTTATTTTTTCATAAAGTGCCAGAGAGTCTGCTGCGGTAAATTTTTGAATCTCGTTTTTACCTGTACTTAAAACAGTAATTATTGGTTTATAAAATTCAATGCTATTTGCTTGTATTTTATCTTTTTGTAAAAGAGACGGAACATTTGCACCCGTCATAAAAAGCCGTTCTACATGAACATTGTAAATTATTTTAGATATGCCTGAAGTATCGTTGTTATATAATTTTTGTTGTAGCGAATCAGACTGTAAAACCACATTAAAAAAACTTGCATTGCCTAAAACTGGATTTATGCTGCTGCTATCGTAGTGAATATAATGAGGCTGTCTCATTATAAAAAAAAGGCTCTGAGATCTGCTTAAATGACATTCCCTCTCCGATAGGGATCCGAATAAAAAGAGGCTGACTCGTACTTATGAGACAGCCTCTTAGCAACTGCTTTTGTAATTTGATTTTACTACGGTTTTTTTATTAAACTGCCTTCATATGACAGCAGCAATTATAGTAAGCACCAATACAACTCCTATTACACGACTATAATTTTTTTTTAAGTGAAATAGATTATAAGATCTTACAAATAAATTTAAACCAGATAAAGGCTGATATTTAAAAAGGCAAACCTATAGCGATATTTAAAACTAAATTTTCTCTACGCCACATTTTTGAACCGAAGTCGATCTTGTTCAATACCCATCTTTGTCCATCGGGTAAATATGGTTTTCTTACAGGTATGCCAAGGTCTGCACGTATTAACAAAACTGTAGCATCAAATCTTATTCCGAAGCCGGAGGCAACAGCTATTTCTTTTAAAAATTTTGTAGTCAGTTTGCCTTGCTGTCCAAAAAGCAAAGTGTCTTTTGTCCATACATTTCCTGCATCAATAAATACAGCGCCGCTTAATTGTGGTGTAAAAGGAATGCGCAATTCCGTGTTGCCAAGTATTTTATAATCACCACCAATTATCTGAAAAAAACGCTGGTCTCCCGGTGTTGGTTTATAAGTTCCCGGACCCAATGTTCTGGTTCTAAAACCTCTTATAGAACTGGAGCCGCCAATGGTATATAATTTTGTAAATGGAAGAAGTTTTGAATTGTTGTAAGGCAGACCTATGCCAATCTGCAGCCTATTTGCTAAATCGAATTTACTTGGTAGCCTTCTGGTAAAATGATAGTCAATATCAAATTTTGCATACTGTGCAAAAGGTACCCCAAATACATTTTTAGACCTGTATGTTTTAGCTCCGGTAATTAAGCCCGCAATATTTCCTGAAACCTCAACACTTGTATTAAAGTAGACTTTATTTTTTGTACGCCTAAGCGCTGAGTTATATGTATATGACGCAGATGTACCAAGTATAGCTTCGGAAAAAACTGACAATAACAAGGAAGGGCTTGCAACAATTTGTTTTCTAAAAGAATCTGTAATATTAGATGCCTTTAAATAACTAAGGGAAATGGGGGCAACAGTATATTGAGTTTGTATATTGGGTTTCCAGGTAAACTCATATTGAAAACGAAACAGGTTTTTAAGATAGAAAATGTCTTTCTTAAACAATTCGTATCCTAACAATAAACTTGTGTTGGGCGGATAAAAATTATTTTCTTTTATCTTAAAAAAGGGAATTGCATACCGTGGAATTTTTAAAGTAACTTCTGTGCCAAGCCTGTAATTTCTGTTTTTTACAGAATCTCCCGACGTAGTTTCAAAACCTGCATAAGTTTTTACTGCAAGCTGTTCAGCTCCTTTAAATGCATTCCTGTTTCGCCAGTTAACACTAAACTGAGTTCCCAAAAAATTATTTTCTTTTGTAAAACCATCAATCTGTGCCTGTATTGATTTTTGCTTTGCAGGCGTTAAATAATAGTACACATTCATTCTGTGTGATGTGTCATTTACATCAGTATGTTTTACCTCTTCAAACCTATTTTTTACAAACTTAAAAGCTCCTAAATTAATAAAACGGTTAAGGGTTGTATTTTGCTGCCGGCTGCTGTAAATACTGCCCGGGCGGTAAGTGATGGTTTGCGCAAAAAGATTCTTCTTAAAATTTTTAATTGTATCTTTTATTCTTAACTCATCGAAAATTTCAACACCCCGTTTAGATGTATCCAGATCGAGTGAAGTAAGCGAGTAATTTGGAAAAACGGTGATGCTGTTTATTATATAGGGATGCTTTGCATCATCAGGTGTGGTTGTTTTAATGTTTAAGTACAGATTTACTTTTCTGCCACCAACGTTACTGTCTGCATAGGCCATTAGATAGTCTGGATTAAAAAAATAATATCCCCTGGTTTTTAAAAAAAGATCCAGCCTGTCTCTCTCCGTTGTTATGTCACTTAAACGGTAAGGGTTACCGGTTTTTAAAAGCCCGTTTCGGGTAGAATTTCTGTCAAGTAATTGTTGCAAAGCCGATGATGAATCTCCCACCCATTTTATAGGACCTAATTTATACTGCGGCTGTACCTGTGCAGTGTACAATGCTTTTACAAAATAAGAACCTGTATGCACAGTATCTCCCTGAACGGTTGTATGAAAATAACCGAGATTATCCATTAACGATGCCATATTTTCTGCAGTTGCTTTTGCATTTACCCTGCTGCTTAAAACCGGAGGTTCGCCCAATCTGTTGCGTAAAAACGCCCTTAACCCTTTTTCTCTTTTAGGCTCCCCAATTTTATAATAAAACCAAACTTTATAAGGCTGCCCAAGTAAAAATTTATTTGGCTTTGGAGATGCAGCAAGCGCAATTGTTTTTTTTAAAGATTTTGCAGTAGTTGTTGTCTCTTTGTTTTTTTCGACTTTTACAGTTGCCCCTTTATATAACCTTTCGCCTTGCGGTAAATACTTTTGCACACTGCAGGAAGAAGCAATGAGCACTAAAAAAACAGCAGCTATAAAATAAATCTTCCTCATTTTTTATTTACTTTTTTCTTACGCCTGAACAGTTCATTAAATTTATCATAATCGAGTGTTACCACAAATGATAATCCTGTTTCTACAACATATCCATCCAAAGTCACTTCAAACTGGTTTTTTGTGTAAGCCCTCAATAAATATTTTCCATCGGTTGTAAGTTTATAGGCGACAGTAATGTCAGGCTTAAACCCTGTATTTTGCCCAGCAGATTTAGCAGCAGCATCCTGCCCTTCGATACCGAAGTTTTTACCTACACTTATTACCAGCCTGTCGTTTGCAAATGATTTGCTAACTGCAAGGTTTAAATCTGTTCTTTGTGCATTGCCACCATTTGAAAAATCGTTGTAAGAATTTAAGTTCAGGTCAATATCAATTCCCTTAAAAATATCGCCTGCTATTTCATTTAATGCTGATGATAAAAACTGGCTCACACTCTGGCGGGCAAGGTCATTAAAATTGCCCCCATTCCCTTTAAAGAAATCGCTGCTCTGTTCACTTACAAATCGATTAAAAAGCAACAAAGAAAAAACCTGTTTGTTAACAGTTGCCGGATCATTTCTTATTTGCAGCAACTTATTTTCTATGGTTGTACGCAGATCTCCATTTAACAAACTACTTTCTTCAGGCAACTGAATATCAAAACTGATATTAGGCTTTCTCAATGAGCCGGTTAAATATAGTATAACCCTAAACGGCAGTTTTTGATTGAATGAATTTGCCAGCGTCGGCGATACATCTGTTACTTCGTTACTCAATAAATCTTTAGAAGAAGTAAGTGCTGTATATTCTGCCGTTATGTTTGCAGAAGCTTCCAACGGTGCGCCGGCAAAAGTTATTGTACTGCCTTTTATCAGATTAAATTTTCGCTGCAGTATGCCATAATGCAGATCATAATAACCTTTGTCAAGCTCGTAAACGCCTGCCAACACCAGGTTTCCACCGGGGTCAACACCTGCATTTAATTTTGCATCTCCCTGCACTTTAATCTCATCTCCGGTGGATGGATCTATTAAAATAGTTAATGCGGCTTCTTTGCTGAGCTCTATATTCAGGTTATAGTTTAAAAACTGTGCAAATGCAGGAGCAGGTTTAAGTGCGGGTTCAAAACCGGCTTGTGGTGGGTCAATCTTAAAAGTATCTACATTTACAAAACGTACAATTGTTTTACCATCATTCTTTTCATAACTGGTTTGTGGTAATACAATTTTTACATCACTCTTATCGTTTAATAAAATGTCTCCTTCAATTACCGGCCGTGCAGATGTGCCGGTTACATCTACATTTACATTTACAGATGCGAAACCATAAATTTCATTATTGAGCGTTTTTTTAGCGTTTACAACTATAAAATTATTTGCATCTATTTTTATACCCAGGTCATAATCCATTATGCCACGAGAGCTTATATTGCCATTTACTTTAAGTGCATTTTTTAAAGAATCAGTTATAACAAATTCAGGAAACTGTGTCTGCGGATATTGAAAAATAATTTTTTGCTTGTCTATAAAATAAGGCGTGCCTAGCTTAGCCAATGTAAATTTTACTGTATCAAAATTCAGTTGACCATTATATTGCGGGTTAGCAAACTTTCCGTTTAATTTTAAATTGCCTGAAATATTTCCACGGCTGTTTATTAGTTGGTTGGCAGAAAAAGCTTCCAGCGTTTTAAAACTTAACGCCTTTACCTGAAGATCTGCATCAAACTGTTCGGTTGTACTGTTTAAATAATAATTACCGGCGGCTGTAATATCATTATCCGCACCCTTTAAATTTAATGTTGCACTGATATTATTTTCTGATTGTTTTTGTGCACTTGCTGTAATTGTTCCGAGTGGGTGTTGCATAAACTGCACATCTCTTACAGACGCATTACCTGTAAAAGAAGGCAGCGCTTTTTTTAGATCGCTCACAGTTGCGTTCATATCCAAAATACCCGCAAGCAAAACGGTATCCTTACTTACAATAGAACTAATGCTTTTTAAATTAAAGTTTTTTATTGCAATATCAATAGGACTATCTGCCACTATCTGCTTGCTGCGCACATCAATTTTTGCCGTATCGCTGCTTATTACAAAATTATTTACAATAATTCCGGCAGGGCCGTATGCAATATAATTATCAGGAGCAACTTTCCATTTTTCGTAATTAAGTATAAGGCTATCCTGCATGCGCAGTGTGTAGTTTTCATTGCTTAAAAATGCGGTTCCCGATAAACCAAACCAGTTTCTGTTGGTCATGTCTTTTGTAAGTGCATTTAAAGAAATACTATCTTTTGCAGCTCCGCCATTTAAACTTGTTACATATAAAGTATTGGTGCCGGTATTAAGCGTATCAAATTTTACATCGTAATTTATTTTGCTGTTTTTGGAGTTGATGTTTAAAACAGCGTTTGATATTGTGTTAGTACCATATACAACGTGCCTTACCGTGGTATTAAAATTTAAAGCACTGTCAGTTTCTGCAGATGCATAAGTTCCTTTAAACATTACATCGTCATAGCTTTTAAGCCCAGGTACAAGTGTGGTAATTAATGGCGATTGGGAAACGGTACCTTTTATGCTAAATTGCTGCGATGGTATTATTTTAGTGGAAGGTACAAACCCCGGAATTTTATAATAGCCATTTACATACTGCATTAAAGAGGTTGCAATTAAATCATAATCAAAAGCGCCGCCTGCATGCACATCTGCAAATGGAGCTTTCAGTAAAATAGAATCAATTCCGTTTAGAGAAGTTGCAATAAGTGATGTACTGTCAATGTTAAAAAACTTCTGTCCCGTCTGCAGTCTTACACCATCCAGCAGCAAGCTTGCATTTAAATTTCTCGGCTGTAAATTAACAGCATTTACAAGAGCCCTTAAAGAAAAGTTGATGGTATCTTTTGTAAAATTTAATTTATTTAATATGGCTGTATCCACATTAATTTCTCCTTTTACTGTTGGATATTTATTGCGGACGTTAGAAACGATATCGTAGTTTAACTTAAGGCTGCTGTCATTAATACTACCAATACTTTTTATGAGACCATTTTGAAAATCTGCATTTATAAGTGCATTGCGGTAATTGTATTTATTGTATTGCAAAGAGGCCACATTTGCTTTTATTGCTGAATTCATTGTGAGGTAATTAAACCCGATTCCTTTTGCAGTAAAAACTCCTGCAACATTACCAATTATAGAATCCTGCTTTATTAATTTACCAATTGCAAAACCTGGCGTAGTTACAAAAAGATCATAGACTACTTTCTCAGGATTCTTAATATTTTTTAAGTAACCTTTTACAGTTAGCGGACCATAGCTTGATCTTGCTTTTAGGTCCATATCTACATTTTCTGTGTTGCCGCTAAATTTGCCCGCTGCTGCTATCTGTTGCGGCAAATTTATCTGCGCTAAAGCCGCAGGCGGTATAAAACCCTCTATTAAAGATTTGTTGAAAGCTACATTGGTAAATGCCAGATCGTATTTAATATTTTTAGGATCGCTAATGTTGAAGAGATTTATTTTACCTGCAAAAGCTAAATCTTTTGCGGTGGCAACTACATTAGCAGCAATGCTGTTTTTATTGCCAACAATTTTTCCTTTTAAATTAATAAGATCAGGTAAAGAGGCAAGTTGCGCCTGGTTGGCAGGTGGCACAAACCTTAGTAAATCTTTTTTATAAATATTACTTTGAAGAATATTAAGATCAAATGAAAATCTTTTTGGGTCGGTAATATCAAAGAGTGTTCCGTTAGCGCTGATCTTTGAGCCTGAAAGCCCACTCATTTGCAAATAAGGTAAATACAGTCTTTTTAAGTTACCCCGCAATTCGGTATTAAAATTTAAATACTGGTTGGCAAACTGTGCCTTTGGTAAAGATGTATTTAAAGAAGGCAACAATAAATAAAGATCATTAAAAGCAATGATGGAATTGTTTAGCGTTGCAGCTATTAAAGAATTTTGTGGGGTTTTGGTTATGGCAGCAATACTGTCGTAAGTAAGCTTAAAAGAATTTTGAATAAGCGAACGTGGTGTTTTTACATAGAGTTCTAAGGCAGATAATAAACTGTCTGTAAACATAAAATTTACATGTGTTGTATCTAATACAAAACCACTTTTATCGCTGAAAGCCAATTGAGAGACTTTTCCTTTTGTGGAATCAGTTGAGAAACGAAAGCCCACCATATTGGCTTTTAAATTCTTAACATCAAGGTGAGCATAATCCAAACCCGGTGCAGCCGGCTTATTTACATCATCATATTTTAAGTTACTGTTGTTGATGTTTAAATGCGTTGCCGCATAAACCCAAAGCGTTGGTTGAGATTTTGTATTTTGCTGTATTGATTTTTTTTGTTTTGCTGATGAAAAAATAATGGTAGCACTATCCAGTAATAAACTGTCTGCAAGTCCTTTTGTTTGTGCAATGCTGTAAAAAATACTGTTACCTGCAAGCGTTCCAATCTTATTAGCATAATACATTCTTGATACTTTATTATCTATTTCTACATCTATATCTTTTAAACTTACATGGCTGCCGGAAATAAGAAATTTGTAAGGGGAATTTGTAAGCGTATCAATCGGTAATTTACTGTCGATATTTGTTACAACTTCTTTGTAAGTATTCATGTAAAACTTAACGCCGTTTGCAGTTAAATTATCTATGCCAAAATTGAGTCTGTCGGGCTGAAATTTATTGGTTGTTAAATCAAGGTTTTTTATAAAAGCATTAAAATCAGATCCTGCATATTTATCTTGAAATTTTAAGCCAACATTTTCAAAAATCAATTGCTTAAGGGTGAGCTTTAATTCTGCAGTATCCTTATTTTTTGTGGTTGATTTATTTCCGGTAAATGCATTTACCAAAAACTGATAATTAAAAACCGTGTCAGTCTCAGCCCTTTTAATATTTATTTTAATATTTTTTAAAAATACTTTTTTTATGTCTGTGTTTCCCTGTAATAATTTTACCATATCAAGGTCAACGGAAAGCTCTTCGCCAAACAATAAAGTATCTTTTTTTTGATCTTCTATGTAAACATTTTTTATTTTTAGCCACTTTGGTAACGTGTAATCTACAGAGCCTATTGCAATATTTGTATGGAGTTTGTTTTCAAGATATTTTACTACCTGGTTTCTGACAGTTCTTTTGCCTGTATTGGTATTAATAAATCCAAAAAGAACAATCGCTAAAATACAAACAGAAACGAAAACCCACAAAATTACTTTTGTAGTTTTTATCAGTATATTTTTTGCATTTGTCATCTAGGTAAAAAGAAGGTTCTTAAAAAGCTTTTTTGGCAAACAATTCTTTGCCCTACATGAAATTTTTATGCCTGCATTATCCAGCTGTAAAACATTTACATATTATAACTTAAAAGTAAGATATTATGATTGTTGGGGAAAAAGGTTCCCAGCTTTATTCATTCAGTTTCTTTAAACAATTCTCAATATTTGTTGCTGCCCATAAAACACCTTTAAAAATATCTGCACGTTTACTGATAATTTTTGCTGAATTAAATATGGTAAATTGGTTTGGCAATAATCCTTTTTTTACTTCTTTCCAGTATAAAGGCATAGATACAGTTGCGCCATTTTTTGGTCTTAAGGAATAGACGGAAGATATGGTTTGGCCATTTCTGTTTTGCAGATAGTCGAGGTATATTTTTTTGTTTCCACGCTTCTTTAAATTTCTTTCCAGTGTTGTAAAAGCCGGGGTCATTTCATTCACCATCGTACAGAATAAAAGCGCAAAGTTTTTTTTACTTCTTCATAACCGTATTTCTTTTTCATAGGCACATAAATATGCAACCCGGTAGAGCCGGATGTTTTGCAAAAACTTTTTGCACCGGCTTTGTCTAAAACTTTTTTAAATGCATTTGCGGTTTCAATAACCTGATCAAAATTATTTTTTTCAGAAGGGTCAATATCAATTATCATGTAATCTGGGTTATCAGGAAAATCGATGGTGGAATGCCATGGATTAAGTTCTATACAACCGAGATTATTTAGGTAAGCAAGTGTTGCTTTATCGTTGCAGATTATGTAATCAATTTCTTTTTTTGAAGACTCAAAATACACCGCAAAAGATCTAATAAAATTAGGTGCATTTTCCCCCGCATCTTTATGAAAATATCCGGCATCATTTATACCGTTTGGGTTTCGTTGTAAAGACTCGGGACGGTCTTTTAAATAGGGCAAAATATATGTAGCAATGGACTGGTAGTATTCCGCTACCATCTGTTTGAAAACTTTATCTTTCGGAAAATAAATTTTATCAGGATGTGTAATTTATACAGAAACTTTTCCGGCTATTATTAAAAAGTTTTCACTATTTTTTTGATGTTGATTTTTTTAAAGGAGATGTTGTTGTTTTATTTTTCGTATCGTTTTTCTCTATTGGTTTTTGAGCTTCCATAGTTGTTTGTTTTACAGCTTTATCGTTTCTGATTCTTAAAAAAACCGGGTGTCGCAGCTTTTCATCAGATGTCCATTCCGTAAATTTTACTTCACAAATAATTGATGGTTTTAACCATTTCACTTTATTATTTGTAATTATTTTTTCTGCAAAGGGAGATTGGCTTTGAACAAGCGGCTGTAATAAATTAAAAATTGTCTTCAACATTTCATCATCATATCCTGTACATGCATGCCCTGCGAGCACCAGTATTTTATTTTTCATAATGCCCAACACAAGTGAGCCGAAATATTTTCTGCTGCCGGCCGGTGCGGTATAACCACAAATAATTACATCTGCAGTTTTATGGCTTTTTATCTTCAGCCATTCATTGCTTCGCTTTCCAGTATAATATTCGCTGTCTGCTTTTTTAGCCATAATGCCTTCCAAATTATTTTGAACAGCTGCATTAAAAAATGAAATTCCGTTTTCTTTAATATGATCAGAATATTTTATTACTTCATTTTTTGGCAGCAAGGCTTTTAATAATTCCTTTCTGTCTAACAATGGTAAATGTGTTAGGTCTTTGCCAATAAGAGAAAGTAAATCGAACCAATAATAACAAAGAGGGAAACCAGTATTATCCTTATAATGCTGTATTTTTTGAAAACCAGGGAATCCCTTTTCATTTAATACAACAATTTCACCATCCAATATTGCAGAATGTTTTATATTATTCAGTGCGGCAGTTATAGCAGGATAATTTTGTGAGAAATCATTTCCGTTACGGGAGTAAAGCTGAATTTCTAAGGAAGATATTTCTGCAATAGCACGGTAGCCGTCCCACTTTATTTCATAGATCCAATCAGCGTTGTCAAATGCCTTTTCAGTTTCCTTCGCCAACATGGGCGCTATGGGATTGTTTATTTTTTCGGGTTTGCTCTTAGATTGTAACGGACTTTTTTTTTACAGGCTTTTTTACTTTTTCTGCAAGTGCTTTATTAATGGGAGAACTATTTGGTGTTTCTTTTTCGCTATCGTAAATTTTTTCTGTTGCAAATTTATCATTGTGTTTTATAAGCAGCCAGGTATTGTCTTTGTCGCCGGTTTTGTTTTTTATTTTTACTAACGCAAACTCACCTTTCAGTTTTTTACCTTTCAATACAAATTTTAAATTACCAGCTTTTAAACCGGCTTTTAATAATTTTTCGTTGTCAACATTTTTATCATCTGTAAGTGCAGTATAAGTTCCCTTATCCCAGATTTCTACTATGCCTGCTCCATAATTTCCTTCGGGTATTATTCCTTTGAAATCCTTGTAATCGTAAGGATGGTCTTCCACCATCATAGCAAGTCTTTTATCGGAATGGTTAAGAGATGGACCTTTAGGCACTGCCCAGCTTTTTAAAACACCATCCATCTCCAGCCTAAAATCG
>JANXTG010000237.1 GCA_025352525.1 Ferruginibacter sp. | reverse complement strand
AAACCCGTTACTGTAAATAATTATGATGAATATGTGAGCGACCCCGCAAATCCGGTTCCTTACACAAAAGAAATTCAGGGCAACAGAAATAATGGATACATGGCGGAAGACCAGCGCTTTGCTGCAGAAAGAAAAGATGTTATTTTGTTTGAAACTGATATTTTAAATAAAGATGTAACGCTTGCCGGAAAAATAATTGCAGATTTACAGGTTTCGATTTCTACAACCGATGCAGATTTTATTGTAAAATTAATTGATGTGCTTCCTGCTAATGAACTAACGCCCTCTTTTCTGCCAAAAGGCACTGAAATAGCAGGGTTACAAAGACTGGTACGTGCAGAGGTAATGCGTGGTAAATTCAGAGAAAGTTTTTCAATACCTAAACCTTTTAGCCCAAATACCATTACCAATATAAAATTTGATTTGAATGATGTAGCACATACTTTTAAAAAAGGTCATAAAATAATGGTACAGATACAAAGCAGCTGGTTTCCTTTGGTTGACAGGAATCCGCAAAAATTTATGCGTATTCCTGATGCGGCTGAGAAGGATTTCCAAAAATCTACAATCCGTATTTATCATGATAAAAAAAATATGAGTAAAATCATTTTACCGGTATTAAATAATTAGTATGAAAAAGCTGTTTAGTCTTTTAGCTGTAACCATTAGTTGTAAATTTTCTTTTTCGCAAAAACAAATAAATATAGTTCCATATCCTAATGATGTAAAAATGGGCAAAGGCTATTTTGATTTATCATCTGCCACAAAAATTATTTACGGCAAAGGCACAGAAAAACTGGCAAGCTATTTTAAGGACCAGGTAACAAACCTAACCGGTTTATCTTTAAAAGTAGAATTGTACGATGGTAAAAATCCCCTTTTAAACAAAAACAATATTCAACTTTTTTTAAATGACGAAACCTCTTTTAAAGAAGGTTATACACTTTTGGTTTCTAAAACTACAATTGATTTAAAGGCAAAAGAAAGTGCTTTGCTTTTTAATGGTATTCAGACGTTGCTGCAACTTTTACCGGTAAAAAAATCGGCGAAGTCAATATCTATCCCACAATTATTTATTAAGGACTCAGCAAGGTTCCCCTATCGTGGAATGCATTTAGATGTGTCAAGGCATTTCTTCCCTGTAGCATTTATAAAAAAATATATTGACCTGCTTGCCATGCATAAGTACAACACTTTCCACTGGCACTTATCGGATGACCAAGGCTGGAGAATAGAAATAAAAAAATATCCATTACTTACACAAATTGGAAGCTGCAGAGATCAAACGCTTGTTGGTAATTATGGATCGAACAAATATGATGGTACAAAATATTGTGGGTTTTACACACAGGAACAGGTAAAAGAAATTGTGCAATATGCTACTGATCGTTTTATTACTGTAATACCCGAGATAGAAATGCCCGGACATGCAGTGGCCGCATTAACTTCCTACCCTTATCTTGGGTGCACAAAAGGTCCTTACAAAACAATGGAAACATGGGGCATATCAGAAGATGTTTTTTGTGCCGGCAATGACAGTACTTACACTTTTGTAGAAGATGTTTTAAAAGAAGTGATGGAATTATTCCCTTCGAAATTAATACATATTGGTGGCGATGAATGCCCAAAAGTTAGGTGGAAAACCTGTCCTGTTTGTCAGCAAAAAATTAAAAAGGAAAACTTAAAAGACGAGCATGAATTACAAAGTTATTTTGTAAAAAGAATTGAAAAGTTTGTAAACAGCCAAGGTAAAAATATAATTGGATGGGATGAGATTTTAGAAGGGGGGCTTGCTCCCAATGCCACCGTAATGAGCTGGCGGGGAACCGAAGGAGGAATTGCTGCAGCAAGGCAGGGAAACAATGTTGTTATGACGCCGGGCAGCCACTGTTATTTTGATCACTCACAAAGCAACAATGAAGACAGCATTACTATTGGAAGTTATTTACCACTGGAAAAAGTTTATGAATTTGAACCTGTGCCTGCTAAACTTTCGGCAGACGAAGCAAAACGTATATTAGGCGCACAAGGCAATGTATGGACAGAATACATGACTAATGAAAGCAAAGTGGAGTACATGATTTTACCCCGCATTGCAGCGCTTGCAGAAATATTATGGTCAACAACGGGCAAAAGAGATTTTGCAAATTTTGAAAAGCGTTTGCCTTTTATTTTGAAAAGATACAAAGCAATGAATTATAATTACAGTACTGCTTTTTATGATTTAAATACATCTGTAATAAAACTACCCAATGATAAAATAGGATGGAAACTGGCAACAAAAAACAAGAACGGACTTATTTTGTTAAAAATTAATGGAAAGCAGGTTAAAAATTATTCTGGGCCGGTTTTAATAAATGAAACTGGCGAATATGAAGCTGCAATGGGAGATAAAAATGGATATGTTATTAGTAAATGGATCAATCAAATTTTTAAAATAAACAAAGCAAGCGGCAAGTTTATAACACTTAAAAATGAACCCGAAATTTTTTACAGCGGCAGCGGTGCTTTTTCATTGGTTGATGGAGTTCAGAACAGCAAAGGCATGGCAAAATCTGCAGAGTTTCTTGGTTTTTTAGGAAAAGATCTGGAAGCAATTATTGATTTTGGTGAAAAGATTAATTTTAGTGAAGTACGCATACATACATTTACCCAAACAGCAAGTTGGATATATCCTGCGAAACAAAACAGCATAAAAGTTTTGATAAGCAATGATGGTATTAATTTTATGCTCCCTCAAAATGAGATATTTACTATTGAAGGCAACAGCAATGTAATAAATAAAATTACTTTTTCACCTTCACAAAAAATAATACAATCTCGCTATATTAAAATTATAGCAGAAGATTATGGAATTATACCTGAAGGAAACCCCGGTGCAGGAAATGCTGCATGGTTATTTGTAGATGAAGTAGAAGTGCTTTAAAACATAAACTTTCAATAAAAAAAATGAAATACTGAGATAAAGAAAGACTGTCACTCAGATTATACATGTAGTTGCAACAATTTTTACACCACCCTTTTAATCTTTTGCTCTTTTAATAACAGATCAACAAACGTTATTGCTGTAACAGCCTCCAGCACCACAGGAACACGCAAAGCAATACATAAGTCATGGCGGCCTTTTACTGAAAAGCTTTCTACTTCCTCAGACAATTTATTAAAAGTTTGCTGCGGTTTAGGTGTGGAAGATGTAGGTTTTACAGCAATTCTAAAAACAATATCATTTCCATTTGTGATTCCTCCTGAAATACCTCCGGCATTGTTGGTAAGTGTACGTCCATCTTTATTTTGAATAGCATCATTATGTTCAGATCCCAACATTTTAGCGGCGGCAAAACCTGCACCGAATTCGACGGCTTTTACAGCAGGAATAGCAAATACTGCATGGCTCAAAAGCGATTCAACGGAGTCGTAAAAAGGTTCCCCTAAACCTACAGGTATATTTTTTACAATACATTCAATAATTCCACCAACACTGTCGCCAAGTTTCATGGCCTTTTCAATTCCTTTTTCTATTTCTGTTTCTCCCCCAACTTCCAGTAAAGTAGCCACGCAACTAATGTCAGAATGAGTGTATTTAATAATTTTTTTTGCGATAACCCCGGCTGCTACTAGACACACAGTTAAGCGGCCACTGAAATGACCTCCACCTCTAAAATCTTCGTAACCACCAAACTTCTGTGAGGCTGTTAAATCTGCATGGCCCGGCCTCGGTACGTCTCTTTGTTTTACATAATCGCCACTGCGGGTATTATTATTTTCAAAAATTACAGTAAGTGGCGCTCCTGTTGTTTTATCATTGTAAACACCTGATAAAAAAATAGGAATATCATCTTCTTTTCTTGGAGTTGTGCCGGGTTGTGATCCACCTTTTCTTCTTTCGATATCTGTGACAAAGTCCTCTGCCAAAAGAGGAATACCTGCAGGGCAACCATCAATTGTTATTCCAACCGATGGACCATGCGATTCCCCAAAAATATTTACTTGAAATAAACAACCAAAACTATTCATGATGTAAAATTATTCTTCAATAATATTAATGTCTATACTTAATTTTTTTAAATCATTGTAAAATTGCGGATACGATTTATTGATTGATTCCGCATTTTCAATTTCAATTGGCCCTGAAGCTCTCAAACCCGCAATTGCTGCAGCCATGGCAATTCTATGATCGTGATGAGAAGATACGACTTCAGATTTTATTTTACCCCCTATAATGTGCATTTCATCCTTTAATAGAAGAATTTCAATACCCATTTTACCAAAAATTTCTTTCAATGTTTCGGCACGGTTACTTTCTTTTGCAATAAGCCTGTGTGTTCCGGTAATTATCGATGTTCCATTACAATAAGCAGCAAGTACTGCAAGTGGTGGAAATAAATCAGGACAATCAGTTGCATCAAATTTAAAAGACTTTAAATCGGCCTTGCAAACTTCAATAAAATTTTCATTTTTCTTTATAACTGCTCCACAACTTATTAATGCCGATAAAATAGCTTTATCAGCCTGCGCAGATGTTTCGTCTAATCCAAAAACTTTTACGGCACCGCTTACCGCACCTGCAACCAATAAAAAAGAAGCACTGCTCCAATCACCTTCTACAGTATATTCTACAACATTTTCAATATCAGATTTAGGTTTTATTAAAAATTGCCGATAATTTTTATTAATGATATTGTAACCAAATCTGCGCATTACATTTAGGGTAAGGTCAATGTATGGTCCACTTTTTAAATCATTTACATTAATAGTAACTTCTTCTTTTGCAGCAGCACCAAAGGCAAACAGAAGCCCGGTTAAAAACTGAGAACTTAATGAACCATCTATGGAAATGTTTACAGGTTGAAGAGGACCTGTCATATGCAATGGCAAAAAGCCGTTATTAGATTCTATATTAATTTTAAGTTGCGGAAATACTTCATCGAAAAATTTCATCGGTCTGCTTGATAAACTTCCTGATCCGGTTAAAATTACGGTACCAGATGAAAGTGCTACAATTGGTGCAAACATTCTAAATGACAAGCCACTTTCTCCGCAGGAAATTAATTTATTTTCAATACTATCAGCAGCAGAAAACCCTTTTGATTCAATGATAATTTTATCAACATCATACTTTACTTTGACACCCAAATGTTGAATAATATTTAATGCGGCTTTATCATCATTGCTGATACCTGCATTGTAAATAATAGTTGTGCCATTGTGCAAAAGCGCTGCTGCACAAGCTCTTTGCATGCTGCTTTTAGAAGATGGCGCTGATAAGCTTCCTGTTGGTGCTGATGGAGATACAATTACCCTCATTGTAAAGTCTGTTCTAAAAGTGATATTATGATTTGAAATGATAATTGTTTAACTGTGCCCTCACCAATTTTATTGAGCAAAACAAAATTGATGGCTTCGCCTGCTCTCTTTTTATCTTTTACCAATAATTCAAATACTTCGGCATTATCCATTTTTTGAGTTATAGGTAATTCGTATTGTACAATCAAGTTCTTCAGTTTATTCAACGAAAGGCTGTCAAAATTATTTATTTCTTCTGATATTTTTGCAGCCATAACCATACCTACACTAATTGCATAGCCATGAGGAAGGCTGTATAAATTTTCAATTGCATGTCCAAAAGTATGTCCAAAATTTAGCTGAAAACGATCCGCTTTTTCAAACTCATCTGCCTCAACTACAGCCGTTTTTATAGCAACATTTTTTTCTATCAATTGAGCAGCAGCATTTTTGTTATTTATGTAATAATCAATATTATTTTTTTCAAGTTCATCAAACATTGCTGCATCTTTTATACATGCATGTTTTATTATTTCAGCAAACCCATTAATCCATTCAGCTCTATGTAGTGTATTAAGAAAACTGTAATCATATAAAATAAATAATGCCCTGTAGGTAGTGCCAACCATATTTTTATATTTGCCAATATTTATTCCATTTTTACCACCAATGGCGGCATCAGTCATAGCCAAAACTGTTGTAGGCACAAGCGCTAAATTTATACCCCTCTTAAAAATACTTGCAACATAACCTATCATATCAGTTATTACCCCACCACCAACACCAACAATTAAACATGATTTATCAATATTAAATTCAAGTAGTTTATCAACTATAAAATTTATAGTATCCTGGGTTTTATTTCTTTCTTTCCCTTTAATTAAAAGAACATGAAATCCTTTAAATTTTTCAGCATGTAAAAAATAAATATCCTCCTCTGTTATTATCAGAACTTTTTTAATATCATAAAAATGTTGTATGTCATTAAAAGATGCATCAAAATAATTAGTGACTGTCTGCCCTGAAAAATTTGTTTGTAAAGTTCTCATACCAATTTTAGTTACCGCAGTTTTTTATTTAATTTAAATATTTTGATAATTATGTTATGTAAAGTTACAATGGGCATTTTACAAAAAACAGCTATTTGCAAAAAAGAAAAAGCCACTCCGGAAAACCGGAATGGCCATGATTGCTTTGTCAAAAGAATCTATTAAAGAATTATGGTTTTTTAACTTCCACTTTCTTATCATTCATTTTACCTTCAACTTTTTTCAAAGTATCAACGGTAGTTTTAGTTGTTGTTACAACTGGCATAGTATCTTTAGAAATCACAGTAGTGTCTTTAGTTACAACCAAAGTTGTATCTTTTGTAACCATAGTTTCTTCTGATTTTTTCTTATCGTTACATGCTGTAAATGTTGCTGCGATAACTGCGATTGCAAGAATTTTTTTCATTTTGTGTGTTTGTTAAGTTTAAAATTATAATTTGATTATTAATACCGCGAGTTAAAAAAGGTAACCCATAAGCTTGCAAATTATTTTTAAAAAGGTTTGGGTTACTAATTCAATTAATTTGTATTAACAAATACTATTACCAGGTGAGTACATTAGAACAAGATTTAATATTACTGAAAGGAATTGCAGCTGAAGACAAAGGCTCTATTGAACAATTATACAGACAGTATTACACTATGGTACAATCTATGGTTTTGGCAAATGCAGGCAACAACGATGATGCAGCAGATCTATTTCAGGAAACAATCATCGTGTTGTATGAAAAAATAAAAAAGGGAAATTTTGAACTACAATGTCTTTTAAAAACTTTTTTATATTCTGTGGCAAGGCGATTATGGTTGAAAAAATTACAACATCAACAACGGTATATTTCTCAACCTGATGGATTGGAGGAAACCATACCTGTTGAAGATGAAATTGAAAGCCATTTAAAACTGCAGAATGATTTTTACTTAATGGAAAGTTCTATGTACAAAATCGGTGAACCCTGTAAAAGTCTTTTACAGGCTTACTACCTGCAAAAAAAACACATGAATGTAATAGCAGAAGAGTTTGGTTATACAAACGCTGATAATGCAAAAACTCAAAAATATAAATGCCTTGTGCGATTAAAGAAATTGTTTTTTGCACAATATAAAAACACATACTAATGGAAGATACTTTACTTATTGATGCTGCTGAAAGATTTGTGAAAGGAGAAATGTCAGCCGAAGAAAAAATTTATTTTGAAGAATTAAGAAGAAATAATCCTGGTCTTGATCAGGCCGTTGTAGAACAAATTTTCTTTTTAAACCAACTGAAAGATTACAGTGATAAAAAGAATTTTAAATCATTGCTTGCAGATGTGGAGAATAAACTTATGCAGGAAGAATTTCTTTCAAGATCAGCATCACCGGCACCATCAAGAATTATACAGCTTTGGCAGCGCTACAAAAAAGATATTGCAGTTGCAGCATCGATTGCAGGCTTGGTTTCTCTATTAATTGCTACTGCGGTTTCAACAGTTAATACAGGTGAAAAAACAAATATAAAACCACTTGTAGATAAAATAAATAAGGAAGCAGAAAAGACACGTAAGATAGAAAACAAATTAAATGAGATTGTTAAAAGTGGTGTAGTTGTTGAAAAAACCAAACCCGGTTTTGATTCACGTTTTAGGGCTACAGGATTTTTGGTTGATGCAAATAACAATTACATTGTAACAAATGCACATGTTATTAAAGAGGCATCGCATCATCTTATTGTAGAAAATAATAATGGAGAACAATTTAATGCCAGCACTGTTTATGTTGATATGGCAAACGATATGGCAATTTTGAAAATTACCGATTCATCATTTAAACGTTTGCCTTCTTTGCCTTATTCCATTAGAAAATCTGCAGCAAAATTAGGGGAAGCAATCTTTATGTTGGGCTACCCAAAACAGGAAATAGTATATGGCGAAGGTTATGTTAGTGCGAAAAATGGTTATTTAATGGATACTGTTTTTTGCCAGATAAGTACAGCTGCAAATGAAGGAAACAGCGGTTCGCCGGTTATAACCAAAAACGGAGAACTTATTGGTATTGTAACAAGTACTGAAACAAATGCAACCGGAGTTGTTTATGCAATTAAATCTGCAAATATTTACCGTGCAATTGAAGCAGTTAAAAAATTAAAAGACAATGAAAAAATTAAAATAAACTCCGTTCCTTCTTTAAAAGGTTTAGACAGACCTGGCCAGGTTGATAAAATGAAAGATTATGTTTTCATGATAAAAGGAAATTAAGAATTATAATTTATAATTGAAACCCTATGCCCATAAACGATCCGGATACTCACCTGCTTCAATCAGTTTGTACAAACTTTCTTTTACACCTGCTGCATCTTCTTTATAAGTGACCCCAAACCACTGCGAACTTGTAGGAATAACAAGTATTTTGCTATTCGGGTTTTTTAAAATAAAATC
>JANXTG010000179.1 GCA_025352525.1 Ferruginibacter sp. | reverse complement strand
TCAAATCAAGGAAAAACAATCTTATTTATGTGTAGGGTTAGATACTGATATTACAAAAATTCCAAAACACCTTCAACAAAATAAAAATGCAATTGTAGAATTTAATAAAGCCATTATAGATGCTACAAAAGATTATTGCGTGAGCTATAAAATAAATACTGCTTTTTATGAAGCCAATGGCAGCAAAGGTTGGGAAGATATGGAAGCAACAGTAAATTACATACCATCCACCCATTTTAAAATAGCTGATGCAAAGCGTGGCGATATTGGCAATACATCATCTCAATACGCAAAAGCATTTTTTGAAACCTTACAATTTGATGCCATAACCGTTGCACCATATATGGGTGAAGACAGCATTCGCCCTTTTTTAGAATACGAAAATAAGTGGACTATTGTACTTGGATTAACAAGCAACAAAGGAGCAAAAGATTTTGAAATGCAACGTTTGTTTGGCAGTGCAAATAATAACGAAACCACCGGTTTATTTCTTTATGAAAAAGTAATTGAGACTGTTAGTAAATGGGGCAATGCAGATAATTTAATGTTTGTTACAGGAGCAACTCAGACCAGTGAATTGGAAAATATTAGAACAATAATTCCTGATAATTTTTTGCTTGTTCCGGGTGTAGGTTTTCAGGGAGGCAGCTTGGCAGATGTAAGTAAAATTGGAATGAATATAGATTGTGGCTTGCTGGTAAATGCCAGCCGTGCAGTAATTTATGCAGGAGATGGTAAAAGTTTTGCTGAGGAAGCTGCAAACATTGCACAACAGTATCAAACAGAAATGAAAAAATATTTAATGAATAATTTGATAATTAGTACGGCATAAGCCTACAAACAAATTGATTCAACGAAATAATATATTACGGACCATTTTGAAAGTTGCATTTGGCTGATTTCATCAACTCCCGCAACTGCAATGTTTAAGCAGAACAAGCCTCAGTAATAGCAGCAGCAAGCTTTATAGCCCATTTAGTATATTCTAATGCAGCAGGGTGCAAACCATCTGAGGCAACCATTTTAGGGTCTTTGCTATCTATTCTTTGCGATTGGGTTATGTCTATAAATGTACAACCAAATTTTAGTGTGATGTTTTTACAGCAGTCATTATAAATATCAATTTCTTCAGCAATTTTTTCTATGTCACGGTCTTTTGCAAAGGGCATAGTACCCCAATCGGGGATAGATAAGACAAAAACATTTTTTAAATTATTACCGCTTAAACTTATTGCTTTTTGAATTAATTGCTCAAATTGAATTTCGTATTCATCAGGATTTTTTCCACGATACTGGTTGTTTACACCAATTAATAAACTTATAAAATCATATTTTTTTAAAAATAAAGTTTTATGTATTTTCTTTTGTAATTCATCTGTTGTCCATTCGTTTTTGGCAATTATTTCGGGTGCAGAAAATGATAAATTATTTTGCCTTAACAGTTGTACAGTTTGGTAAGGAAAAGATTCTGACAGCAAAACCTGTTCACCAATTGTATAGCTATCGCCCAAAGCCAAGTATGAATAATTCATATTTAAATGTAATAAAAAAAGCTGCTTCGTATGAAACAGCTTTTCAAGTATAAATAATTTAAACTTTAAAATGTATAACCCAAACGTACACCAAACGCACCACCATCACCACTGTAGCCTGTATATTTTACAAGAAGATCTAGTTTCTCATCAAATTTATAACCCACACCTGGGATATATGTAAAAGTTGATCCACCGTTTTGTGCAGTTGAGATACTTGTACCTAATTGACCTGAACCATACACCATTGGGGTAAAATAATATTTAACCCCCACAAGCAATGGAATTAATGCCTCCGAACGATATTTCAAATTTGTATTTTTTATTTTCTTGCCTACATATTCTATTACACCAGTATTAAAAGTCAGTGCAGCATCTTTATCAATTTTTATATCTGCCTGCGCAGTGGCACCAACTGCAATAGAATACAGAGTATTTAAATTACCCGTAGGAACGCCGAGTTCAGCACCCAAACTAAATTTTACATTCTTATTTTTTTGGGCATTTGCAGTAAAAGCAGTGGCTGTTATTAAAAAAGCCAGTATTAATTTTTTCATGTTTTGTTTTTTTAAGTTGGGCAAAAGTAATGGTAAGTGTATTTTTTGCAAAAAAAAATTGCAAAAGTTAAACCTCGCTTTACTGAGGTTTGTTTTAGATTATATTCTATAAATTAGAATGTGTAAGCAAGTCTTAGTGATGCTGTGTTATCAGTTACGCTGTTTTTACTGTAAGCTTGGTATTTAACTCCTGCATCAAAATTATCAGAGAATTTGTAACCTATACCAGGTGCATAAGCAAATTTTGAAATGCTGTTACCGTTTGAGGTAAATACACCAACACCTAACTGGGCAGAACTGTAAAATTGTGGAGTAAAATAATATTTAATACCTGCGAGTACTGGTATTACTCCTAGTTTTAAACCATTATTATTTTTCTGTAAAAATCTAATGTAACCGGCATTTAATGTTAATGCCAATGTATTATCTACTGCATAATCTCCTTCTAAAGATCCTCCAATACCAAAAGGAGTTACATCAGCCAAATTTCCAAAAGGTGCTACAGCATCTACTCCCAGGCTAACTCTAAAAGGGCTTGTTGTTGTTTTCGTTTGTGCACTTGCACTTAATGTAGCTGCTATTACTGCCAAGCTTAAAAATAATTTTTTCATGTTTTTGTTTTTGTGTTTTTTAAAATGGGCGCAAAAGTAACAGAAATCTAAAATGAAATGATTTATAAAATGTTAAGATTTTTTTATTTTTATACGCCAACTATTTAATTTTTTTTAGTGAATTTATTGTACAGACAATTACAAAAAAAGGACCGCTTTTAATTTAAAAAAATATTTAAGCTACTTCTAGCAATTTTTCTACACATTCTTTAACATATCTATTGTCATTTCTTTAAGATTGTATTCAGCCTTCCAACCCCAGGCTGTTGCTGCAACACTGTCATCAATACTTTGAGGCCAGCTGTTTGCAATTGCTTGTCTGGAATCAGGCTTATAAATAATTTTAAAATCATTAACATTTTTTTTAATTTCTCCCGCAATTTCCTGGGGCGAAAAACTCATTCCCGATAAGTTGTAAGAAGTGCGAATATTTATTTTTTCTTTTGGTGCTTCCATCAATTCTATAGTCGCACGTATTGCATCAGGCATATACATCATTGGCAAAAAAGTATCTTCTGCTAAAAAACATTCATATTGTTCTTTATTTTTTGCTGCATGATAAATTTCTATAGCATAATCTGTAGTGCCGCCGCCCGGTAAACTTTTATAGCTTATAAGCCCCGGATAACGCAGGCTGCGAACATCAACGCCATATCGGTTAAAATAATAGTTGCACCAAAACTCACCGGCGTATTTACTGATGCCATACACCGTTGTAGGTTCTATAATAGTTTGTTGAGGGCATTGCTGTTTGGGAGATGTTGGTCCAAAAACCGCGATACTACTTGGCCAATAAACCTTATGCAGATTTTCTTCTTTGGCAATATCAAGT
>JANXTG010000143.1 GCA_025352525.1 Ferruginibacter sp. | reverse complement strand
GTACCCAATATTCCGAGCGGCTTTGCACGCACTGCCTCGCAGGCCATCAGCAATGTATTGATGCCGCTTTTGCTTGAAACCGCCGAAGATGGTGGCGTAGATAATGTGATCTGGTATAAATTTAATATTCGCAGTGGTATTTATTTATTCAAGGGTTCACTTACCAATTTTCACCTCAGCGAAAGATTTAATTTAAAATTCACCGATCTAAATTTATTAATAGCGAGCAGGAGATAATTAAGAAAGTTTGAAGTACCTCTTATAGCAGATGACGCCGGTTCTGTCTTTTGTCTTGACGCTTTCCCGAAGCATGAACATTGGGTTTTTTTCCAAAATTTGTCACGGGCTATCCGCTGCAATCTTTTTTGTTCAAAGGCAACAAAAAAGTATTTCCGCTACTATCCCTGCTATGCGCAGCAGTTTATCTTTTTTGAGCTTTTATTATCTGCTGGATTACTATACTATTTACTTCGACAACAGCAACGAATGAAATAGGCTTACTATATTTTTTTGAGTCAGTGTTGATCACCTTTTTTTTTGTAAACAGATTTTAAATTAAAACATTTTTAGTCGAACAGTCTGTCTATTAAATTCGGTTACAAATTTTTCTGGTTCGTTTGGTGTCAAAACGATTTTCTTATTATAAATTGTCGTAACCAATACGGCATTATTTCTCCGTGTTGCATACCAAGTCATGCTACCAAGTTTTGTATTAATAAACTTTCCCCAATATCCAAAAAGTCCACCAACACCGAATATTCTCATAGCCCACGATAATTTTTCTTTGTCAAGTTGTTCAACGTTTTTAATTTCGGTACGATTAATTTTTATGTCAAATAAGGGTCTGTGAATTATTAATTTATCGTCTGTTAGTTTATAGCTAATTGGCCTAAATGAAAATGTCCCGAAATAGATTAATGATAATAAAATAGTTGTAGAAGTTGGAACCGATTTTCCTTCGTCTTTGATAAGTGAAAATTGTCCAACAATAATACCAGCAAACAAAATTGTAATTATAATTGTGATCACTTTTGCCAAGTTATCTAAAGAGGTTTTATATGTCATTCGTTAAAATTAAAATGTTAGTAATATTTTATTAATATTTCATTTGAATATTAGTCATTTGAATTAGGACAGCTTTTAAAATGCTTCCCTACAACAACAAGGCTTGTGTAAGATGTGAAATTAAAATTTCTTCCACACCAAACCCCACCAACTTTTAATAGAGATAAATATTTAGAACCAATGTTTGGCGATGCTGGTCAAGCCGAAACTGAAGCACAGTAAAGAACTAAAAGCCGATTGTTATTCCGTCTGCCCAACTTGCACAAAACCCCATTACCGGCTGTTTTTATAGTTCGCAATACTTTTCCCAGATATCTTTATCTATTTCTGTTTCCAGTATAATTTGCCTTTCAAGAAACAAAGTTGCAACTTTTTTTTTCTTTGATAATACAGCATTATTAAATCCTAATTGGTAATTCCTGTCCAATTTTTCTACCTCGTTGTCAAAAAGAAAACTTAATAATTCAGTGTGGCCGCTTTCTGCTGCAGAAACAATAATCCAATCGAAAGTTCTACAATACGGAATCAAAAGTGAGATCATATCTATATTCCAGAAGTTGCAGTCCATTGTAAAGTTGATGTATTACTTTTATAGCAATCGCTTTGGCTTTTGATAAATTCTACGGTGTCTAATTGACCGTTTGATGCAGCCCAAGATAAAATTCCCGATTTTGATATTGTCTCGTGATTGTTGTCAGCACTATACAAATATTTTAAAAGGTCTATGTAACCTTTATTAGCCGCAATCGATAACCCCAATATTCTGACACAGTAATGTCAACATTATGTTTTGTCAAAGTTTTTATGGTGCTCAACTTATTATTAAAACAACATTCAATAAAGTTCTCTTCTTGTCGAGTCATTGGCAAATTTTAAAGCTTATTTTGTTGATTAAATATTTTTCAGAACCCTAAAGTTGGTAGAGAGTTCCTATAAAATTGCTCCTAACATATATTTATTAGGTAACCCCACTTAAATTTTTCAAATTTTTTTTAGAACCGGCTCTAAAATCAGTTTTTAAAAAAATGCGGTTCCCTTGAAGTTGCACAAATTGAACTAAAATCCTAATGCTTTTTCAGTTCAACCAAAATAAAATGACCAAGGGCTGCGGCGGAGGGAGCGATGTGTGCCGCTTCTTTGCGGCATACGGTACAGCGACTAAGGCCGACCGCTTGCCGACCGTAGCCAAAATTTCCACAGCCCCATGCGTTCTTATTTCCCTCCGATCTCCTTCATCATTTCCTTCACCGCTGCATCAAGTTGTGTATCATTTCCGTTTAATAAATCTTCATAGCTTAATGGAACTTTTATATCCGGCTCAAGCTGCAAATTTTCTGTAGGGCGGTTTTCTTTACCAATAGTAGCAACCATTGGTATACCGAAAACTATTGTTGGGTCAATTTGTGTTTCCCACCAAACGGCGGTGCCGGTGCCGGGCACAGGCATTCCAATAAGTTTGCCTATGTTGTTTGCCTTGTATACATAAGGAAAAATATATGCATCGCTGTAATTGCCTTCGCTCATTAAAACGCAGCTTGGGCTCTGCCATCTGTCCATTGGCTCTGTCGGAGATACTTTGTTGCCCTGGGGTGCAAAACGGAGATAAGTATTGCCGCTTAAAAAAGTATTTAGATCATTGTGCAGCCAGCCGCCACCGTTAAACCTGGTATCTACAATAAGTGCCTGTTTGTTTTTATTGCGGCCCATTACCTCATCTACCACCGTTCTGTAGCTGCCATCGTTCATGCCCTGCACGTGTACATAACCTACTTTTCCACCGCTTAATTTATCTACTTTATCATACATTAATTTTACCCAGCGTTTGTACATCAAGGCAGATTCTTCGCCAAAAGAAATGGGTTTTAAAGCTTCTTCAAAACGGCTGTTATTTTTAGCATCGTATATGCTAAGCAAAGTATTTTTACCGGTTTTTCTGTTAAGCAGTTTTGCCCAGTCATCTTTATCGGTTATACTTTCGCCATCTATTTTTTCAATGATAAATCCTGCTTTTAATTTGCTTGCTGTTTTATCTGCAGGGCCACCGGTAATAACTTCTGATATTTTTAAACCATTGCCTGTAAAAGTTTCATCGTATAATAAACCGAGTGCAGCAGTGGCATCAGGGTTTACAGGCTGCGGACTGTAGCGCCCACCGGTGTGAGATGAATTAAGCTCACCAAGCATTTCGCTCAGCAGTTCCTGAAAGTCATAATTGTTGTTTATGTGCGGTAAAAATTTTGCATAAGTGGCTTTGTACATATTCCAGTCTATGCCGTGTATTGTAGGATCATAAAATTTTGCTTTTACCTGTCTCCAGGTATGGTCAAAAATATACTCCCGTTCTTTTGCAGGATTCCATACCATTTCTGCAGAAATATTTATGGGCGTTGATTTGCCTGCATCATCAATTTTTAATAGACTGCCGTTGTTCGTTACAAATACACTTTTACCATCTTTGCTAATGGCAATACCACTTGGTGAGCCGCTTAGTTTGGCAAGTATTTTTGTATCGTGTGTGCGAGGTTCTGTTACCCACAAATCATAACCTTTTTCAAATGCGGCGAGGTAATATATTTTGGACCCATCAGGTGTTACGGCGTAATCGCTTATTGAAGAACTGTTGATAGTGAGCCTTATTTTACGGTTATCAATATTTGCAAAATCTGCTGCCCATTTTTTTGAAGCTGAATCTTTTTTGGCGATTGAATCTTTTTTATTTGCAGCAGTATCTTTAAAGAGTGCAAACTCATCTTTTGATAATTTGAACTCATCGAATGCTATCGGATCTAAAAATGCACCATAGATATCTACTTCTCTGTTGCCCTGAAAAGCAAGTGAGCGACGTCCTTCTTTGTTGTTGGTCCAGGTCATCATTTTACCGCCCATAGCCCATTTTGGATTGTCTTCCCCAAAACCACTGTTTATAGGGTGCATAGCAGTGCCTGAACCATCTGCTTTTATAATGGCAGCATGGGAGCCACCAAAACCAAAAAATTCATCATCTGCTATTACATATTTTCCATCAGGGCTCCAGTTAAAATCAAGGTCGCCGTCAGAATAACTAAAGTTCTGACCTTTGGGAATTAGTGTTCGTGTTTGCTTGCTTGCTATGGTATAAACCTTCAACGAATTTCTGTTTTCGAGGTAGGCAACTTCTTTCCCGTCAGGTGAATATTTTGGCAGAAATTCCTCTGCATTTGTTGCAATAAGCGGCTCTTCTTTTAAAAGTGTTGCGGCATAAAAATAAGGTTCTTCTTTTCGCACAATAGACGAAGTGTAAATATCCCAGTTGTCATTTCTTTCAGCAGCATAAATTAAACTTCTGCCATCGGGAGCCCATTCAACCATGCGCTCCTGTTGAGGTGTGTTTGTTATTCTTTTTGTTTGTGTACCATCAACGCTGGTCACAAACACTTCTCCCCGGGTTACAAATGCTATTTCTTTGCCGTTTGGCGATAGAGCAAAGCTGCCTACATTGCTGTTCATCGTTACATTCTTTTCTGCATTCTGACGTCCATCATTGTAAATTTGTACAGAGATTTTTTTAGGTGAAGCATCTTCAGTCATTGTATAAATATCTCCATCGTTTGTAAAGCACAACGTATTATTTTTACTAATGCTTAAATGGCGTACCGGGTTGGTTTTAAAAGTAGACAACTGGCGCTCTGCAGTTGTTGAACCCACCATCTTTTTATAAATATTCTGGTTACCGTTTTTTTCGCTGAGGTAATAAACAGCAGCATCATCGCTGCTGTAAACAGGCTCTCTATCTTCTCCCTCAAAATCACTTATTTTTTTATAAGTACCGTTCTTTACATTCATCGTCCACACATCTCTTGTTACTGATGATGTATGGTGCTTGCGCCATGGATCTTCATATCCTTTTCTGTCTTCAAAAACAATTTCGCTGCCCTTGCTGTTGTAGTGGGCTCTTTCCATACCTGCACCTGATAATAATACAGGTCTGCCACCTGTTACGGAAACGGTGTACAGATTTTGAAACAGCCGTGGGCTGTAAAAACGCACATTTGTTGCCTGCACATTTCTGCCGCTACCAAATATTATTTGCTTGTCATCAGGCGAAAAATCAAAAGGATAATCACTGGCACTGTTGTAAGTAATGCGAACCGGTGTACCGCCTGTTGCAGGCATTACAAAAACATCAAAATTTCCATTGCGGTCACTTGCAAATGCAATGCTTTTACCGTCATGGCTCCAAACCGGCATCATATCCTGCGCTTCATGGATAGTCAGTGGCATGGCTGTTCCGCCGGCAGCTGCTACTAAATAAATATCTCCTTTGTAACCAAAAGCAATTGTTTTGCCATCCGGCGAAATTGCAGGGTAGCGTAGCCATGCCGCATTGGTTTGTGCAGTACCGGAAAAGGCAGCAAATAATAAAAATGTAAGAAGGTAAATTCTCATAATGTTAGTGTAAGATTATTAATAAAAGGGAATACAATTTACGGGAAAAAAGGGAGATGTGGTTGGTGGTTGCGAGTTGAAGCTTACGGGTTTTAAGTTGGTATCAATTTAGGAGTTTGCAGTGGGCAGTTGGCAATTTGGAGTTTGCAAGATTGTGATCTGTTTCTCCTCGTCCATCTTCAATTATAAATCCTCTATATTCTATGGTCTATCGTCCTTCAGACTTTCCATACAATAAAAAATGTTGAATGGGTAGGAAATCTCCTTTATAAACCAATGTAAAACCATTTGCCTGTAATTCTTTTCCCAGTTGTGCAACGGTAGTTTTATGCAGAGGTTTTATTGGTACTGACGGGTCTTCTCCTCTGTATTCAATCAACAATATTCTTCCTGTGGGTTTTAA
>JANXTG010000101.1 GCA_025352525.1 Ferruginibacter sp. | reverse complement strand
GCTCCCACTGCTGGACTTGAACCAGCGACCCTCTGATTAACAGTCAGATGCTCTAACCAACTGAGCTAAGTAGGAATCTACCTGCCGATTTCTCGGCGGGATGCAAAAATAAAGATTTTTGTCTCTAAAACAAATATTAATGCAATTATTTTAGCCAATTTAATATTCCGCTTTCTTCCATCCCTAAAAAATAACCATTGGCTCTTTTTTCTACAGGATAAGTTTTAAGATAATACCCTTCGCCGGTTACGTTTTTACCCGTTTGTAATGAAAATTTAAAGCGATGAAGCGGACAAACAATATTACCGGTTTCATCTATATAGCCATGGCTTAAATTACCGCCGGCATGTGGGCACTTCAATGATGTGGCATATAATTGTTCTTTAAAAAATGAGAGACAAATTCTTTTACCATTTATGTCCCATTCAGCCAGTCCGTTATCCGAAAATAAAATATCTTCAAGGCTGTCTGCAATCTTATACCACTTGTATTTTTTATCCATCGAGATAAACGAATTAATAAAAATATTCTGCTTTGTATGGATACCTAATCTGGTACATATCCCTCACTTTATGTAGTATCGTTTGCCTTAATACATCAAAGTTTTTTTTATCAATAGCAGATACAAAAACACAGTTGCCTTTTGTACTTTCTTCCCATCGCTCTTTTAACTCCCGCAGAATATCTTTTTTTACGTCTTCTTCAAGCCATTCATCAAATGTTACTTCTTCAAACTTATCCATTTTATTAAAGATGGTAATGGTTGGTTTATCTGTACAGCCGAGCTCTGCAAGGGTTTTGTTTACAACTGCGAGTTGCTCTTCGTATTGTGGATGCGCAATATCTACCACATGCAGCAATACATCTGCTTCTCTCACTTCATCCAAAGTGCTCTTAAAACTTTCCACTAAATGGTGTGGAAGTTTGCGAATAAAACCAACCGTATCACTTAACAAAAAAGGAGTTTGTTCAAACACGCATTTGCGTGTAGTGGTATCAAGTGTTGCAAATAATTTATTCTCGGCAAAAACTTCACTCTTGCTTAACCCATTCATGATGGTACTTTTACCCACGTTTGTGTAACCTACCAAAGCAACTCTAATAAATTCGCCTCTTTCCTGGCGCTGAGTTTCAGCTTGTCTGTCGTAATCACCAAGCCTTTTTTTAAGCAGGCTTATTTTATCTTTTACGATTCTTCTATCTGTTTCTATTTCTGTTTCTCCCGGGCCACGTGTACCAACTCCACCACCTTGTCTTTCCAGATGCTTCCACATACCTTTAAGGCGGGGAAGAATGTATTGATATTGTGCCAACTCTACCTGTGTACGTGCCTGGGCAGTTTTGGCTCTGCTTGCAAAAATGTCAAGTATCAAATCACTTCTGTCAATCGTTCGGGTATTTATTTCTTTCTCAATATTTTGTATTTGAGAACCCGTAAGTTCATCATCAAAAATAACCAGCGTAATATTTCCTTTACTTAGAATAAATTTTTTAATTTCTTCCAGTTTACCCTTTCCAACAAAAGATCTTGCATCAGGGTGTTTTAGCCTTTGTGTAAACCTTTTTATAGTTTTTACACCGGCAGTTTCTGCTAAAAATTCCAGTTCATCCAAGTATTCCGTTACCTGACTTTCCGTCTGGTCGGGTTGTATTACACCAACTAAAATAGCATGTTCTTCCTGGTTGACTATATTTTTTTTATCTATCAAATTTTTACTTTTTTTATAAAAATATTTAGTGCGGTAAACATTTCTGCATTATTAATCTTTAGTCCGGGCTATCCGCTGCAAGTCCGTACTCGCTCCTCGCTTGCGGGCTTTTCGCTTCTATCCCGCCGCTCTTCAACAATATACCTTTCTTCAACTTTTATTACCCACAAGGTAAACATTTATAGAAAATGCCAACCTTAAAAAGCTGGCATTTTCTATTCCAAATCTTAAATTTTTTGTACTTTGTATTGTGTTTACAGCGATACTCTCCATGCTATTTCTTCTTACTCATTGCATTTACCCAAGTCTTCATTGTTTCGCAATCTCTGTATTCCGGTTCTATCATAATGTAATAAGAATTTAATCTATTATTAAACCATTTTTCTAACGCATCTTCTTTTTTCCTTTCCAACGCATCCGTAGAAATTTTACTGTAATCATCCTTCATATTTTCTCGGTGCGGTGCTGTTTGTGTTTTAAGATACACAATTCTTACGCCTTTTTTTCCTGATGGATCAGCATATTCTGCAGGTTGTGAAAATCCACCCGGTTTTAAATTTTTAAGTACAGGTATAATTTCTTTATCCATTTGATCTATGGTTAAAAAAGTCCCATTTTGCCCCTGCATCATCCCTGCGGTAAATTTGCTGTTTTCATCATCTGAATAACGATTCACTGCTGCGCCAAAATCCATAGTTCCCGCTATAAGTTTAGCACGAACGGTATCCAGCTTTTCAAAACCTTCTTTTAATTCAACAGCAGTAACCTGTGGTATTTTAATAATGTGGCGTACAACAGCATCATTTCCATTTCTGCTAACCAATTGTATTATGTGGTAACCAAATTTACTTTTAAATGGATTGGAAATCTGCCCTTCTTTTAAAGTAAAAGCTTTTGCCATAAACGTTGGATCAATGTCTTTTTGTTCCCTGTTTATTTCCATTTGTCCAAATCTTTCCTTTGCTCCAGGTTCATCTGAATATTGAGCTGCTGCTGCTTTAAAATCTTTTTTGCCACTTTCAATCGCCTTTTTATATTCAGTCAATTGCTCTTTACAATATTCTTCTGCCTCTCTGCTTGCTTTTGGAAAAACAATTAATTGTCCTATCTCCACTTCTGTCTCATAAAAAGGTAAACTGTCGGTTGGTATTTTCAAAAAATAATTTCTTACCTCATTCGGTGTAATTCTAATACCATCTACAATTTTATTACGCATGGCAGTTGCTAATTTTTGGTCTTTAATAGGACCCCGCATATCTTCTTTAAGTTGATAAACTGTTTTGCCTGCAACTTTTTCAAGCTCATCTTTACCCCCAAATTGATTTAAATAAGTTCTAATTCTGTTGTCAACATCTCCCTCTACTTCTTCATCTGTTACCGGCAAAGAATCTTTTTCTGCCTGCAATACCAGTGTTTTTGTGCCCATCAAATCCTGTAATACAAAACACTTTCCGTTAGCCGGTACTTCAGCACCCTGGCGTTGCATATCCAGCAAACGGTCATCAACATCACTTTTTAAAACAATTTTATTTCCTACAATGCCTATTATTTTATCTGCATTTACTTTATTAGGTTGTGCAAAGGCTGCAACCAATAATAAAAATGAACAGCCAGTAAATAGAATTCGTTTTTTCATGTATTTTTTTATAATGTTATAGGTTCCAAAGTTAACGTTGTAGCTATAGATAAGGTTTATAATGCATTCATTTAACAAAAAATTGCAGCAGGGTTAGTGCTGCAATTAGGTAAGCCATTCTTTAAAATTCTATTATAATTTCTACAAAGTTCTTTTCACTTCCACTTCTTCAAATGCCTCTACAATATCTCCAACTTTAATATCGTTATAGTTTTTAATAACCAAACCACACTCCATACCACTTGTAACTTCTTTTGCATCATCTCTGTAACGTTTAAGGCTTGATAGTTCGCCCGTAAATATTACAATATGTTCTCTAACCAAGCGGATTCGGCTGTTTCTGGCCATCTTACCATCTAATACCGTACAACCTGCTACCGTTGCTTTATCAAACTTGTAAGTTTCCCGTATTTCAACATTACCCAAAATTTTCTCTTCTACCGTAGGTTCAAGCATACCTTCCATGGCGCTCTTAATCTCTTCAATAGCGTTGTATATAATGGAGTACATTTTTATTTCAATCGATTCATTTTCAGCCAAACGTGCCGCCTGTATACTTGGACGAACGTTGAAACCTATGATGATCGCATCTGAACCTGCTGCTAAGTTTACATCATTTTCCGTGATGGCACCTACCGCTTTGTGTATTACTTTAATGACAATTTCTTCTGTGCTTAATTTTTGTAGTGAATCACTTAATGCTTCTACAGATCCATCCACATCACCTTTTAGAATAACGTTTAACTCTTTAAAGTTTCCTAAAGCCAAACGACGGCCAATTTCTTCTAATGTTATATGTTTTCTGGCACGCATTCCCTGCTCACGCAATATTTGTCCACGTTTGTAAGCATTTTCTCTTGCGTCACTCTCGTTGGCAAATACTTTAAAGGTTTCTCCCGCTTGCGGTGCACCGTTTAATCCTAAAATTAATACCGGGGTAGAAGGTGGCGCTTTTTCTGAACGTACGTTACGTTCATTATACATTGCTTTTACTTTACCAAAAAACTGTCCTGAAACAATCATGTCCCCCTGTTTCAACGTGCCGTTTTGTACGAGTATTGTAGCTACATATCCACGCCCTTTATCAAGCGATGCTTCAATTACTGTACCTGAAGCACCTTTATCTGCATTGGCTTTAAGCTCCAGAATATCTGTTTCCAATAATATCTTTTCCAATAGCAAATCTATATTCTGCCCTTTCTTCGCACTTATCTCCTGGCTCTGAAACTTTCCACCCCAACTTTCTACCAATATGTTCATTGCAGAAAGTTGTTGTTTTATTTTTTCGGGATCAGAACCGTCTTTATCAACCTTATTAATGGCAAAAATCATCGGGACGTTTGCTGCCTGTGCATGAGATATCGCCTCTTTAGTTTGTGGCATTACAGCATCATCTGCCGCTACAACTATCACCGCAATGTCCGTAACCTTTGCTCCACGAGCACGCATAGCCGTAAACGCTTCGTGACCGGGTGTGTCAAGGAATGTTATTGCTCTTCCGTTTGGAAGGGTGACTTCATAGGCTCCAATATGTTGGGTGATACCGCCGGCTTCACCTGCAATCACATTTGTATTTCTGATATAATCAAGTAAAGATGTTTTACCATGATCTACGTGACCCATGATTGTAACAATCGGTGCTCTGTCTTTTAACATAGCCGGATCGTCAACTTCTTTATCCACTTCAAGTTCCGCTGCATCATCAACGCCAATAAATTCTACCTCATAATCAAATTCACTTGCTACCAGTTCAATAACATCAGCTTCTAAGCGCTGGTTAATTGATACCATTATACCAAGATTCATACACTTGCTTATAATATCTGCAAAACTCACATCCATCAAACCTGCCAATTCACTTACAGAAATAAATTCTGTAACCTGTAGCTTGTTTCCTTCATCCGGTCTGTTGCTTTGCGCTTCATTAAAGAGGTCTCTCTTTTCTTTTCTGTATTTTGCTTTTGAGCTTTTACCTCTGCCACCTGAGCCCGCAAGTTTTGCCTGCGTTTGCTTCAGTTTTTCCTGTATTTCTTTGGCATCAATTATTTTATCCTCTCGGCGTACCGGCGTACCTGTATTTTGACCTGGGCGTTGAAATCTGTTGCCACCGCCACCTTGAGGTGGACGAGCTCCTCCCGGACCTGCCGGACCTCCTGTTTGCGGACCTCTATTAAAACCACCACCGCCTTGTTGTGGACCTCGGTTATCCATCACAGGTCTTGGACCACGGTTATCAGGTAAAACTCCTGTACCAGGTTTTTTCTGAATTGGAATTCTTTTCCTTTTGCTTATATCTTCTCTCTTAGGTCTGGTATCATTGCTTACAGGTAAATTAATTTTACCTAGAATTTTTGGACCTGTAAGCCTTGCAGTCTGTATATTTTCAATTATTGGAGTGGTGTCTTTTGCTTCTACTGTTTCTATAATTTTTGGTATATTAATTACAATAGGTTCAATAACAGGTTCAATAGCCACAACCGTTTTCTTTAATTCAGCTGTCTTTTGTATTACTTCGGGTACAGTATCTTCTTTTTTCTTTTGGCTTTTTTTAGGACGAGTAGAGGAATCTATTGCATCTAAATCAATCTTGGCAAGTACTTTTGGTCCTTCTAATTCAGGCGCATCAATTTTAGTAAGCGAAGGCTTTTCTGCAACCACAGGTTCGGGAATAACTATTTTGGGTTCAGGAATTTTTTCTACTGGGGTTTCTACTATTGAGACGACCTCTTTAACAGGCATTTCAACAGTTGTAATTTTTAAAACCGGTGCAGCAATATTCTCTGTTTTTTCTTCAGTTACCACAGGTAAAACCTCTTTTGGTACTTCCTTTACAGCTTCAGCTTCCTTGAGAATTTCCTTTGGCTTTTCTTCTTTCTTTTTAAAAGAAAGGTCCTGCTCATCTCTTTTTTTCTTTGGATCTGCTACATTTGATTTGATCAGCTCAACTTTATCAGCTTTTTCTTTGGCTGATTTATCCTGCTGGTACTCGCTTTGTAGCACACGGTACATTTCATCTGAAAGCTTTGATGTAGCTTTAAGATCATCGCTACCGCTTAAACTTTTTGATACAAGAAAGTCTATTAAGGTGTTTGCACCTATATTAAACTCTTTGGCGGCTGCCATCAACCTGGGTGTATTTAATTCTGACATTCTTACTTTTTGTTGTTTCACTATTTTTGGTGAAACAAAATTTTCTATTGTTTATATTTCTGTTCAATTCATACGTCCTGTTTTATTCTTTTTCGAATTCCTCCTTCAAGATTTTTTTAAGGTCGGCAATTGTTTCTTTTTCAAGATCTGTTCTTCTTTCAAGCTCTTCATCTGTAAGATCTAATACGGAACGTGCCGTATCACAACCAACTTTTTTAAGCGCTTCAATTACCCATGGTTCAATCTCATCTGAGAACTCTTCCAAATCGATATCGAAATCATCTTCTTCCTCATTATCTCTAAATACATCAATATTGTATCCTGTAAGCTCGCAGGCAAGTTTAATATTTACACCTCGGCGACCAATTGCAAGAGATACCTGATCCGGCTTTAAATAAACCTTCGCATGCATTTTTTCATTGTCAAGATCTATACTGGTAATTTTTGCAGGAGTTAAAGAGCGTTGGATGAGCAATTGTGTATTGGCTGTCCAGTTTATAACATCAATATTTTCATTTTTTAATTCTCTTACAATTCCATGGATTCTACTTCCCTTCATACCAACACAAGCTCCAACAGGATCAATGCGGTCGTCATAGCTTTCAACAGCAACTTTTGCACGCTCGCCTGGGTCACGAACGATCTTCTTAACAACAATCAGACCGTCAAATATTTCCGGCACTTCTATTTCTAACAATTTTTCAAGAAAAACAGGGCTTGTACGGGAAAGTATGATAATTGCCTGGCTGTTTTTAAGTTCAACTTTTTTAACGACTGCACGTACTGTTTCTCCTTTTTTAAAATAATCAGCGTTAATCTGTTCAGATTTGGGTAACAACATCTCGTTTCCATCCTCATCTAGTATTAAAACTTCTTTTTTCCACACCTGGTGCACTTCGCCACTCACAATTTCTCCAACACGTTCTTCGTATTTTTTTATTAAAATATTTTTCTTTAAGTCGCCAATGCGTGCTGCCAGTGTTTGCTTACCTGCCAAAATAGCACGACGTCCAAACTCTTTTTGTATATCTACTTCTTCATATAATTCTTCACCTACCGTATAATCAGGCTCAATTAAAATTGCGTTTTTTAGTTCTATTTCAGTTAAGGAATTATAAAGATCGTCATCATCTACAATAGTACGACGACGAAATATTTCCAAATCTCCCTTTTGATCGTTTACAATAACATCGAAATTATCATCGCTGCCGTATTTTTTACGGATCAGTGTTTTAAAAACATCTTCCATCACTTTCATAAGTGTGGGACGATCAATATTTTCTGCTTCTTTAAATTCCTGAAAGGATTCTATTAAATTGATACTTGCCATATTCCTTGCTTGCTATTGTTTATTGCCCCGCCTGCATTGAGGTTTTATTATTAAAATTTTATCTGTACAACTGTTTGTTTAATATCAGAAAACAATACAGGAAGTTTTGTATTTACTGCTTTTTTGTTTTTGCCTTCTGTAAATTCAATTACAATACCTTCTTCATTTGCCTCTAAAAGTACACCTTCTTTAGTCGTATCATCATTTAGCGTAACCTCTACTGTTCTGCCAATGTTTTTAACATATTGGCGAAGCATCTTAAGTGGTTCATCTATGCCCGGACTTGATACTTCGAGTGAAAAGTCTCCTTCCGGATAAAACCCCATTTCTTCTACCTGTCTATAAAGTCTGCGATTAATTTTTATGCATTTTTCAATTCCAAGACCGCTATCAGCATCCAAAAATATTTTAATATTGTTGGTGGGCTTAACCTTCATATCAACAAAAAAGATGTCATCAAAAAGAAGAGTTAATAATATCCTTTTTACCGTTTCTGCATTAGTTTCTGTTGCCATATTGTTTTATAAAAGAAGAAGGGAACCGCTGGTTCCCTTCCTTTCTACTTCTTTGTCTAACGCAAATATACAAATGATACTTTTATCTACCAAAATATAGAATAAAACCTCCTGTAAAAAATTTAACAAGAAAATATTAAAGAGCGCAATAACTTTACCTTATGAACATCTTTAAACTAATAGGCGAGTTAGTAGTTATATATATCCTATACAAAGTCATTTTCAGCTTTATAATACCATTATATAAAGCAGCCACTCAAATGAAAAGTAAAATGACTGACATGCAACAGCGCATGCAGCAGCAACAGCAAGCACAAGCAGAACAACAAAGGCAACAAAATCAAAATTCGCCATTAGAGAAACCGGCTGCTAAAATTACAAAAGAAGATTATATTGATTATGAAGAAGTGAAGTGATTAGTATTTTATTGTAATAAAATTAGTTGTGTTTACATTACAAAATACTGAATCAACATGCTCAGATATAATATGCGATGATCCCGAAATCTTTGTACCATTAATTTTAGTCCAGGTATTTGCTACTGTTTCTACTTCAATTGTGGTATCAGTCATAATTTGTGAAAAGTACCTCAAATAGTCTAATTGATTTGTTGGTCGAATGTTGACATTGTTATAAGTGTCATAGAAAGTATGATCTGCCATGTAGCGCTCAAATAAATCTAAAGAATCTCTTTTAAACTTTATACTTAGCTTGGTTTTTTGATATTTTGTCAAAATTATATTAGAAAAATCCTCTTTGTAGTGTGAGAATGATTTTGGGTTTCCTGAAATATAGTTTTCGTGAGTATTAGAATATACGTCCAAAGAATAATTGTGGCTTTGGTCAAAAACACCTGTATCCACAATTATATTTATATTAAATCTACCTAAATTATCTGTTGTCGTTTTGGCAAAAGTTTCTACAGGTTTTCAAAACATATAAAACAAATGCTTTTCCATTGATAAAAATGTGCTTTAACTTCTGTGTTTCTTATTCCTATATTTGAAGAAACATCTAAAATTTTCCCGCTCAACCGGATGGTTTTACATCCTCCCGTACAATCAGAAGGATTTATTTTTTCTTTTTTGCATGAATAGAAGAGTAATATAAATAAAACTAGTATTGGCAATAATGATTCAGTATTTTTCATGATGTATAATTTTATGGGTAAAATTAAATTCATGTATATGTAATACCTCTTGACAAATGTCAAGAAATAAAAAATCTTTTTATTTTCTACGATTTCATTATTTAAATAGTAATCATTTCACAACCTTCTAAAAACCCTTCCTCAACATCCGCATCAATACCAATACCATCAGGTAACACAACCTTGTATCCATTATAAGTAACACCGCCAATAACAGGATCAACTTTATGCCCAAGCATACAGGTATCCATATCGTAAAAAATAATTTGAGGATTAGCTGCCGCAAAATGTGCGAAAGTAGTTAAGGCAAAACGACTCTCGAGCATACCGCCCATCATACAAGGAATATTATGCAGTTTGGCTACTGCAACAATTTTTAAGGCTTCATTAATGCCTCCACTTTTTGCAAACTTTATATTTATGAAATCGCATGCGTTACTTTTTATTAACCGCAAAGCATCATGATGATTGTAAACACTTTCATCGGCCATAATTTTTATGGGAGATGCCTTCATTAATTCAGGCAAAAACCCATCATTATAAGTTCGCATGGGTTGTTCACAAAACTCAATATCGTATTCAGCTAATTGTACAAGTGCACTTTTTGCATCGTCAAAACTCCAGCCCTGGTTTGCATCAATTCTTATTTTACAATTTTTCCCAACAGTCGTTCTTATTGCTTTTATACGTAACACATCATCAATTGCATTTTTACCGAGTTTGATTTTTAGAATAGTAGCGCCGTTTTCTACAAACGCTTTTGCCTGTGCCGCCATTGTTTCGGAAGTGCCAATGCCAACAGTAATATCTGTCAGCATTTCTTTTTTTGTTCCTCCTAAAAACTGGTACAATGGCTGCCCTTTATGCTGTGCAGCAATATCATACAATGCCATATCAAAAGCACTTTTAATAGTACTGTTTCCTGCAGTAAAAGAATGCAGGTCATTTAAACGTTCTTCAATATTTAAGGCATCTTTTCCTTTCCACAACGCTGCAAAATCTTTTGCTATTTCATAACAGGTATTTTGTGTTTCTCCTACAATCATAGGAAAAGCAGAACACTCTCCAATACCAATAACTGATGAATCTGTAAAAACTTTTATTAATGTATTTTGGGCAAAATGCATTGTACCGGTTGCAATGGAAAACGGATGCATTGGTATGCTGTATTTGTAAATTTTAATTTTTTCAATAATCATTAGGCAAATTAATTAAGTTTTTAAAAGCTTTGTTAGATAGAATAACCATAAATTAAAAGTTACAACCTTCAATTTAATATTTTAAAACTTTGCAGTAATTAAAAATTATTTTGGTTACACAGTATACAGCCTTGGTAAATTAAGTTTTACCAATAAAAATTAATACATACTTTTGAATACAAATGAAAATGCCAACAAGATATATTGCATTCTATTATAACTACTATTTTACGAGTAGTACGGGATGCTTTATGTAGATTTAAAAAATAAATTAAACTAAAACATAAAAAAGTCCCGGCTAACAAGTCGGGACTTTTGCATTTAAAAATGGCTACAAAAGTTTCAATACAAGGATACGAAGGAAGTTTTCATCAAGAAGCAGCACAAACTTTTTTTGGTAAAAATGTGAAAGTAATTTGTTGTGCAACTTTTAGAGACGTAGTGAAAATTGCTGCCGATAAAAATAAAAGTGATGGTGGTGTGATGGCTATTGAAAATTCTATTGCAGGCAGCATTTTACCAAACTATAATTTATTGCAAAACAGCAAGCTGGAAATAGTTGGAGAAGTTTATTTAAAAATCAAGCAAAATTTATTGGTAAACAAGGGTGTAAAATTAGAAGATATAAAAGAGGTGCATAGTCACCAAATGGCACTGTTGCAATGTATAGATTATTTAGAAAAATACGATTGGAAATTGGTTGAAACAGAAGATACGGCTTTAAGTGCAAAACATATTCATCAACATAAAAACAAACATGCGGCGGCTGTAGCAAGCAAACTTGCAGCGGATTTATACAATCTGGATGTAATTGCGCCGGGAATTGAAACTGCAAAAAATAACTATACCCGTTTTTTAATTTTACAAAAAGCCGGCACAATTGATTTTAATAAAGATGCAAATAAAGCTTCTGTAAATTTTCATACAGATCATTCAAAAGGCAGTTTGGCAAATGTTTTAAACGTCATTGCGGCAGCAGGTATTAACCTGAGTAAGCTGCAAAGTTTGCCAATACCTGGAAGTAAATTTAAATATGCTTTTCATGCAGACCTAGAATTTACATCGCTGAATATATTTAATGAAACCATCAATAAAATAAAAGCAATTACTGAATCAGTAAATGTTTATGGTGTGTATAAAAATGGGAATCTGTAAATAATTTTAAAGAGCAAGAATTATAATATGATTATGGACATACAAACTGCTGAGCGACTTTCAAGCGTAAATGAATATTATTTTTCTCAAAAACTGCGAGAGATTGAGGGTTTAAATCAACAAGGAAAAAATATTATTAACCTTGGTATTGGCAGTCCTGATTTGCCGCCGCATCCATCCGTTATTAAAATATTACAGGAAGAAGCTGCAAAAGAAAATACACATGCTTATCAATCGTACAAAGGTTCGCCGATACTTCGCAATGCAGTAGCAATATGGTATAAGGAATGGTACGGAGTAGATGTTGATGCTGCCACAGAAATACTTCCGTTGATTGGAAGTAAAGAAGGTATCATGCATATATGTATGACGTATTTAAATGCCGGTGATGAAGTGCTGATACCAAACCCCGGCTATCCAACATATAAAACCGCAGTTACTTTAGCAGGAGGGAATTGTATGAATTATGATTTAACGGAAGAACAAAACTGGCTTCCTGATTTTGAACAACTTGAACAAAAGGATTTATCAAAAGTAAAATTGTGGTTTGTAAATTATCCACACATGCCCACCGGTAAACTTCCAACAAAAGCTGTTTTCGAAAAAATAATAGCATTTGCAAAAGCACATAACATTCTGGTTGTACATGATAATCCATATAGTTTTATTTTAAACGAAACGCCCATGAGCGTACTTTCTGTTAAAGGTGCATTGGATGTTGCTGTTGAATTAAATTCGCTCAGCAAGAGTCAGAATATGGCAGGCTGGCGGGTGGGAATATTATGTGGTGCAAAAGATAGAATAGATGAAGTGCTCCGATTTAAAAGCAATATGGACAGCGGCATGTTTTTGCCAGTACAACTAGCTGCAGCAAAGGCTTTAAGTTTGGGTAAAGACTGGTACGAAGGCAATAATAAAATTTACAGGCAGCGAAAAGAAAAGGCATTGCAAATACTTGATCTTTTAAAATGTACTTACGACGATGCACAGGGGGGAATGTTTGTGTGGGCTAAAGTTCCCTCAGCATTTAAAGATAGTTTTGCATTAAGCGATGAGGTATTATACAATGCAAATGTTTTTATAACACCCGGTGGTATATTTGGCAGTAACGGCAACAATTATGTCCGCATAAGTTTGTGTGCACCAATTAATAAATTTGAAGAAGCCATTGCCAGAATTAAAAGCAGCAGACAATGATAATTGAAAATGTTACCATAATAGGAGTTGGGTTAATTGGAGGATCATTTGCATTGGCTTTAAAAGAACAGCAGCTTGCCAAAAATATTATTGGTGTAGATGCAAGTGAAATAAATATCGAGAAAGCACTCGCTCTTGGCTTAATTGATGAAACACTTTCGCTGGAAGACGCAGTAAAAAAAAGCGACTTAATTTTTTTAGCAATACCTGTAGATGCTACTGTTACAGTTATAGAAAAATTGATGGGATTTATAACATCTGACCATATTGTAGCAGATGCAGGATCAACTAAACTATCACTTTGTAATGCGTTACAAAATCATCCTCTAAGAAAAAGATTTGTAGCCACACACCCTATGTGGGGAACAGAACACAGCGGACCTGAAGCTGCTGTAAGTGGGGCTTTTAAAGGTAAAGCTTGTGTAATATGTGACAAGGAAAATTCTGCACAAGATGCATTGGAAACAATGGAATTTATTTATAAAAAAATAGGAATGCACCTTGTTTATATGAATGCACAGGCGCACGATTTACATGCTGCTTATGTAAGCCACATATCGCACATTACAAGTTTTGCGCTGGCTAATACGGTTTTGGAAAAAGAGCGGGAAGATGATGCTATTTTTGAACTGGCAAGCGGCGGTTTTGAAAGTACAGTAAGGCTTGCAAAAAGTAATGCCGCCATGTGGGTTCCAATTTTTAAACAGAATAAAGAAAATGTATTGGATGTTTTAAACGAACATATTATGCAGTTGAAAAAGTTTAAAAGCTGTCTGGAAAAAGATAACTATGATTATTTACTTGAGTTAATCGAAGATGCAAATAAAATAAGTAGAATTATAAAATGAGTGGAACCTGGTAGTGTGGAATTACAAATTATAAATTACGAATAACTAATAAATATGAAAGAAAAAGTACAGGAACTCTGGGCAAAAAGACCCTTGATAATTTCAGGGCCCTGCAGTGCAGAAACAGAAGAACAGATGATAGAAACTGCCGTTCAATTGGCTGCAACGGGCAAAATAGATATGCTGCGTGCAGGTATCTGGAAACCCCGTACAAGACCGGGTATGTTTGAAGGTGTAGGCGTAAAAGGTCTGCCATGGCTTGCGCAGGCAAAAAAAATAACAGGCCTGCCTACAACCGTAGAAGTTGCTACAGCAAAGCAGGTAGAAGATGCATTAAGTTTTGATGTTGACGTTTTGTGGATTGGCGCAAGAACAACCGTAAACCCTTTTAGTGTTCAGGAAGTTGCAGATGCATTAAGAGGCGTTGACATTCCGGTGCTCATAAAAAATCCTATTAATCCTGATATTGAATTGTGGATGGGCGCCGTAGAGCGCATTGAAAAAGCAGGCATAAAGCAGGTAGGATTAATACATCGTGGCTTTAGTTCTTATGGCAATACTGAATATAGAAATGCCCCTATGTGGCATTTGGCTATTGAAATGAAACGACGCAATCCCGGTATGCTATTGATTTGCGATCCTTCTCACATTAGTGGTAGAAGAGATATTTTACAGGCCGTTTCTCAGCAGGCAATAAATTTAGATTACGATGGACTGATGATTGAAAGTCATATTGATCCTGATGCTGCATGGAGCGATGCAAAACAACAGATTACACCGGCTGTGCTTGCAGATTTATTAGCTGGTATTGAATGGAGAAAAGAAGATACAAATTCTCCGGAATTTCATGCAGCATTAGAAAAACTTCGTCAGCAGATAAATCATTTGGATGATGAACTGATGCAGATCATCAGCCAGCGGATGAAAGTTGCAGAACAGATTGGTCAATACAAAAAAGAAAACAACATCACTATTTTACAAACCAACAGATGGAATGAAATTTTAGAAAGGGCTTATCAAAAAGGAGAATCTTTAAAACTTAGCAGAGAATTTATGACCAAATATTACGATGCGGTACACATGGAAAGTATTACCCATCAAAATAAAATTATGAATAGCTAAAGCAGATAAAAATATTATTTAATTTTCCACGAGGGTTTCTTTTAATACACCGTCAGTTTTTACAAGCAGGGTACCTTGCGTGTAATTTTCATTATGTTGTGTTACATCTAGACCAAGCAGTTCATCCTGCTTGGTTACTCTTATCGGTAAAATAAAATTGATGAATTTAAATATGGCAAATGATACTGTAAAACTGTAGGCAACCACAATTGCCAGTCCTTTTAACTGTATAAAAAAGAATGCTGGGTTGCCGTAAAAAAGTCCATCAGCACCCGCGGCATTTACTGTTTTAGTAGCAAACACTCCTGTCAATATCATACCTACCATACCACCAATTCCATGGCATGGAAAAACATCTAAAGTATCATCTAAACTTGACTTTGATTTGTAATGAACTGCAATATTTGAAATAATAGCTGCAATAAAGCCAATAAAAATACTTTGAGGAATAGCTACAAAGCCTGCACCGGGTGTTATTGCTACAAGCCCAACAATTGCTCCGATACAAAAGCCCAGTACAGATGGTTTTTTGCCTTTTAAAACATCAAAAAACATCCAGCTTAATCCGGCTGAAGCAGCTGCAGTATTGGTAGTTGCAAAAGCAGATACAGCAAGCATATTTGCGCCAAGTGCAGAGCCTGCATTAAAACCAAACCACCCAAACCACAACAGTCCTGTACCAATTAATACATAAGGGATATTTGCCGGAGGAATTTCTTTATTTTCTAAATGCGATTGCCGTCTTTTTAAAACCAAAGCACCGGCAAGTGCAGCACAACCGGCAGATATATGCACAACTGTGCCACCTGCAAAATCTAATACACCCATTAAATTCAAAAATCCTTTTGGATGCCAGGTCCAGTGCGCCAATGGTGCATATACAAAAAGGCTAAACAAAACAATAAATAATATATAGGCTGAAAACTTTATTCGCTCTGCCACTGCACCCACTACAAGACCCGGAGTTATAATCGCAAACATTAGCTGAAACATTGCAAACAATAAAAGTGGTATGGTTAAAGCCGGACCACCCTGCAATGAAGCCGCACCGCTGCTTACATTTTTAAAAAATAAATGGGTAAGCGGATTTCCTATAAAGCCGCCAATACTTTCACCAAAACAAAGACTATAACCAACCGTTATCCAAAGTACACTTACAACACCCGCCGCCACCACGCTTTTTATCATGGTACTTATTACATTTTTTCTGTGAACCATACCACCATAAAAAAATGCGAGACCCGGTGTCATTAAGAAAACCAATGCGGTTGCAACTATAATAAAGCCCGTATCAGCAGAATTAACACCTGCATCTTTTAAATTGGATATTGATGGGATGAAAACCGCTGCACAGGCAACAACAGCAAGTATTAAGAAAGGAATAAGTCTATTAATAGTAATATATTTCATTTAATAATATAATAATTATAAATGCATATTACTAAAATTAAGTGACAAATGTAAAAATTATCATTTATTTTAAACTTAAACCTCCATAAAAATCAATGGTACCTAAATAAAATACAAATTATATAAATAAATATATTTAAGTTGTATTTTAAAACTTTTCATAATTTAATCCCTCAATTGTTTCCGAATCCAATAATAAATGTGTTTTAAAACCCAAAGAGGCTGCAGTTTCAATATTATTTTCAAGATCATCTATAAACAAAGTTTCCTGCGGATTGATGCCTGCATCTTTTGCTATAAATTCAAATATATCTGTATTGGGCTTTCTTAAATTTATTTTATGTGAATAATAGGCGTGTGTAAAAAGATCATCAATAGCATCTTTACCAATTGCTTGTTTCAGCAGATTATTTACAGCTGTAAGATGAATTTCGTTTGTATTGCTCAGCAGGTAAAGCTTGTATTTTTTTGCGAGTATTTTTAAAAATGCAAGACTCTCCAATCTCCAATGCAACAACATACTGTTCCATGCTGTGGTAATTTGTATTTCATTCACAACACCTGCGTGAAAAGAAATCATTTTCTTATAAAATTCCTCAGTCGTTATTTTGCCTGTTTCCAGTTTCTCAAAAAGATCATCTGCAGTAAACTGAGAGTACATTTGGGAAAAATTATTATATCCTAAAGATTCAAAAGCATGTTCCGTTTTTTTGTAATCAATACTGAACAGCACATTGCCCATATCAAACAAAATATTTTTAAGCGGTTTATTCATCCGGCAAAAGTATTTAAAAATCAACAGCTGCAAATCCAACGAAACAAACGTTGCACCTGCAGCTGATAAAAATCAATTTATATAATTTACAGTAATTTAAAACCTGCTTCTTTTACATCTTTACTGCTGCCGCCAATAAAGAGTTTGAAGTCTCCAGGTTCTGCAACAAACTTTAATGCCGCATTGTAAAATTTTAAATCTTCATTAGAAATATTAAAACTTACTTCTTTTGATTCTCCAGCCTTTAAAAATATTTTTTGAAAGCCTTTTAACTCTTTTACAGGCCTTGTAACGCTACCTATTAATTGTTGAGTATATAGTTGCACTACTTCGCTACCATCTTTTGTGCCGGTATTTTTTAAAGTAACAGAAGCCTTTATAGAACCTGTTTTGTTTAAGTTAACAGAAGATAGTTTTACATTGCTGTAACTAAATGTTGTGTAGCTTAAACCGTAACCAAAAGGGTATAACGGATCGTTGGAAACATCCAGATAATTAGAACGGAATTTTTGAAACCATTCTCCCTCGGGCAATGGACGACCGGTATTTTTATGTGCATAATAAATAGGTACCTGCCCTACATTCTGCGGAAAAGAAGTCGTTAGTTTTCCCGATGGATTTACATCACCAAACAATACATCGGCAATGGCATTGCCTGCTTCAGAACCCGCAAACCACACATTTAAAATTGCTGATACAGTTTTGTTTTCTTCCGTTAAAACCATTGGCCTGCCTGCAAATAATACAAGCACAACCGGCTTGCCGGTTTTTAATAAAGCGTTGAGCAAATCTTTTTGTGTTTGCGGTATTTCTAAGTTTGTTCTGCTGGCGCTTTCGCCACTCATTTCGGCTGCTTCACCAAGTGTTGCCACAATCACATCGCTTTCGTTGGCAATGGCAAGTGCTTCATCAAGTAACTGTTTGGTGGTTCTGTTATCTCTGCCAAGCGTTTTTCCAAACAGGGTTGATCTTTCTTCAAGCGAAGCTTCTTCAAAAAGATTAGATCCTTTGGCATACAAAATCTTTGCATTGGAGCCTACCGCTTTTTGCAAACCCTCTTTTACCGTAACAGCTGTTTTAAAATCTGTAGCCACACTCCATGTACCCGGCATATTTTCTTTGTTATCTCCCAGCGGGCCAATAACAGCGATGGTTTTAGCTTTTGCAATTGGCAAAATATTACTGCTGTTTTTAAGCAACACAAAACTTTCAGCAGCCGTTTTTCTTGCAGCCGCAATATTTGCCGGTGTGCCAATTTCGGTTTTACTTCTTTCGGGGTTGCAGTAACGGTAAGGATCTGTAAACAGACCAAGTTTAAATTTCGCTTCTAAAATTCTTCTGCAGGCATCATCAATTTGTTTGAGCGTAACTTTTTTTTGCAGCAGCGATTTAGTTAATGTTGATAAAAATCCTTCGCCCACCATATCCATTTCAATGCCTGCATTTAGAGCCAAAGCAGATACCTGCTGAAGATCTCCCATGCCATGCGCTGTCATTTCGTTTATGCCTGTATAATCTGTTACCACAAATCCTTTAAAGCCCCACTGGTTGCGCAATACATCGGTCATCAGCCATTTATTTCCTGTTGCCGGAATTCCATCTACTTCATTAAAAGATGCCATTATACTTCCTGCACCTGCGTCTACAGCAGCTTTGTATGGAGGAAAATATTCGTTGTACATTCTTATCCGACTCATGTCCGTTGTGTTGTAATCTCTTCCTGCTTCTGCAGCACCATACAATGCATAATGTTTTACACAGGCCATAATATTATCCTGTCGGGATAAATCTCCCTGATAACCTTTTACCATTGCTTTTGCGATGGCAGAACCTAGATATGGATCTTCACCACTGCCTTCTGCAATCCTTCCCCAACGGGCATCCCGGGCAATATCTACCATCGGGCTAAACGTCCAGCAAATACCATCGGCACTGCTTTCCATTGCAGCTATTCTTGCGCTCTGTTCTATCAACTGCATATTCCACGTGCAGGATAACGCTAAGGGAATAGGAAATTCTGTCTGGTAACCATGAATAACATCCATACCAAAAAGCAAGGGTATTTTTAAACGGCTGTTTTCCACCGCAATTTTTTGCACAGCTCTTATTTTATCAACGCCTTTTATATTAAATAACCCGCCTACTTTTCCTTGTTTTATTTTTCCTGCTATGTCTGAGTTACCGGCTTGCCCTGTTACAATATCTCCTGAACCGGGTAAATTTAACTGCCCAATTTTTTCATCCAGCGTCATCTTTTTCATCAGTACATCTATGAAAGTATTCATAGATGTTTTAGATGATTGCGCAGTTGCATCAATAGTAATGATGAGCAAAAAAGCCATCATCATTTTAGTTATCATTTTCATGGTTTTATTTTAATAAGTTATTCAACATTTACATTCATAAGCATTTCCTGCAAAACATAAAACGTTTTAATATTATTTAATAGTTTACAGCATTTCCTTCACCTTTATTTGTGATTGCTAAACATCCATTGCATAAAATTACTTTCTGCAAATGCGCTGTCCCAGCTATTGTGGTTTGCGTTAGGGTAAATGGTCAACTTTGCCGCACCTCCTTCATTTAATATTGCCGCAGCCATATCTTTACTGTATTGTGGGTTTACCACATCGTCTTTTTCACCGTGAAAAATCCACCACTTTGTTTTTAGAAGATCTTTTGCAATTGCAGTATTTGCACCGCCACAAATAGGCATGGCAGCGGCAAATAAATTTGGTTTTCTGCGCACTATTTCAAACGCTCCCATGCCGCCCATAGATAAACCGGTTATGTATATTCTTTTATTTTGAATAGCATATTTATGCCTCAAATCATCCATTAAATGCATCAGCAAATTCATGGCAACTGTTGGTTTGCTGCCGGTTAAGAATTGAAACATTCTTTTACCGGTTACCGTATCATTTACAATATTTACATTGCTCCAGTAACTGTTATCGCTACACTGAGGAAAAACGACAATTGCTGTATATTTTTTGCGAATGCTGTCACGCATAAATAATTCTGTACCATGCGTTAACTGTTTTTCATTATCGTTCCCACGCTCGCCGGAGCCATGCAGAAAAATAATCAACGGGTATTTATTTTCAGGATCATAATTATCAGGCAGCAATATTCTGTAAGGCAGCGTATCTGTTTTTTCTATAAATAATTGTTTTACAAATAAACTGTTGCCCTGCGAATAACCTGCGCTATAATTCATTGCAGCCACCAGAAATAAAAAGATAAGTTTCATTATAAAAATTTATTGCGTTTTATTAATATCTAAAATTCATTTTCTTTAAGCCTCTTTGTATTTCGGGGCAACTCATAAATAACTTCCACATAAGCCCGGTTCTATAATTTTCTATCATTACAATTATTGGTCCCTGGTCTATTGCCAGATGGCTTTTTGCGTACCAGTTTTTTGTTTCATTAAAGCCGTCAACAAAACCATAGTTGCTCCATATTTTATCGCCAAGGTCGTAATAAAAATGTTTTAGGGCCTTCATTGAATATTCAGGCGTGTAGGGGAATGCAGAAAGCGCTGCAGTAGGCGCAATTGTGCCGCCATCATTTTCAGGCGAGTAAGCATCATAACCATTGTATGTATCTCCTGCGGTTAATCCCCAGCAGTCTGCACCGTAGCCCTTAAATTGTTTGGGATTGTCAACACAGTAATCATGATTTATAAGGGTGTGATTTTTATTCTGTACCCAATAGTCTGCATAATTGTCTTTTAAATTGGTAGGGTTTAAGCCCAAAAAAGAATACTGAGAAAAAAACAGGGGGCCGCCATAATCAAAACCTAATGGCAACAGGTGGCCATAAAATGTTTTACCGTTTTTAAAGAAATTGCTTTGTGCCCATCCTTTATGATAAACATTAGCTGTGACAGGAAAATTATCACCGCTTGCTGCAAGCACATAGGTTATTAAACATTCATTAAAACCCCGTATTGCAAAGTTCATTGACCAGCCATTATTGGGGCTCCAGTGCCAGTACAAAACATCTTCTCCGCCTTTTGTAAACCAGTTCCATTCCACATCGTTCCACAAGCCGTTTATGCGGTTTCGCAATTCATTTTCTACATTGCTGTTGTTATTAAAATATTGACGGGCACATAAAAGGCCCTGCATTAAATAAGCAGTTTCTACAAGATCCGCACCATCATCTTTTCTGCTGAAGGCAATTGTTGTGCCGGTGGCTCCATTCAGCCAATGTGGAAATACGCCATGATATGCATTTGCCTTTCCTAAAAACTTTACCATCTTTAATAGAAACTTCGCCGCTGTATCTCTGGTGATCCATTTTCTATCTGCCGCAACTACAACACTCATCACTCCAAACCCTGTACCACCGCTGGTTACCACTTCATCGCCATAATCGTATGCTGCATTACTGCGCTCTCTGCTCATGCCGCTTACGGGGTGTGCAAACTCCCAAAAATAATTAAAGGTTTGCTTTTGCACGAGCTCAAGCAATGCAGTATCTGAAAGGTTTTTGGAACGAGTAACAGGGTCAAAAGCAACATTTATTTGAGACTCTGCTACATTAAATGATGATAAAAATAAAAGGATAACAAATATTTTAAACCAAGATCCCTTCATTTTAATATTTTTTGCAATTGTGGAATAGAAACAATTTGACATTATTATTTTGTAAAATTTAAGTATTTCTTAATTCTGTAAACTTTGGTTTATAGCCGCAGATTCGCAGATAAAAAAATCTTTAATAAAATATATTTAGGTGCATCATCTTTTATTAAACAAACCTATTAACTTCTTAAAATTACTCTTTTATATTCTAAAGACTTTTCTGAGAAATTTAATATTAATCCAACTTGTAATTTTGATATGGTTAAATAATTTATGACTTGTGCATAATGCTTTTCTATAATTGTTGATGAACATTTCACTTCTAAATTATTTCGTTCTCAATAACAAAATCTGCATAAAATTTATGAGGCAATATTTTTTCTTTGTAGCGTATTAAAAATTCTTTTTCCCTTTCAAAAGAAATACCCTTTTTATTAAACTCATACTCTAATGCATCTTTATAAACTATCTCTGAAAATCCTTTCCCCAATACCCTGTGCACTTCCATTCCTACACCAATTATTTTGTAGGTTTCTTTTTGCAAAAGATATTCTTCTTCATCAAATGATACGTTCATAAAACAATGTAAGATTTGAGTTGAAATTACTGATCATTTATTAATCTGCGAATCTGCGGCGAATATTTTGTCTTTATATTTTTCCTGATTTAAAGTGCTATTTCTTATAAATACGGCGCACTAAAACCCAAAGACGACATGGCTGATTTTACTTCGGGTGCACTCGTAAATAAATTCCACATTAAACCGGTTCTATAGTTCTCAATATTTACAATAATAGGCCCTTGGTCTATTGCCAGAAACGAATCTGCAAACCATGGATCATCAAGTTTAAATGCATCAACAAAACCATACTGTTTCCAGATTTTATCGCCCAAAACATAATAGAAAAACTTTAATGCTTTCATAGATTCTGTTGGCGTGTATGGAAAAGAAGCAAGAGCAGCAGTTGGTGCAATAACACCTACATCGTTAGTAGGTGAGCTTGCCGTGTAACCACCGTTAGGAATGTCAGATGCAGTAAGCCCCCAACATGAATCGCTGTAGCCATAATAATTCTGCGGATTTAATTTGCAGTAATTGTAATTGATAAGTGTATGGTTTTTTGTTTGGTTAGTATAGTTCGCATAAGCATCTGTAAGCCCGGTAGGGTTAATGCCTAAAAAAGAATAATGTTCAAAAAATAACGGGCCACCAAGGTTTGGGCCGAGTGGCAATTGTAAGCCATAATAAGTATTACCATTTATAAAAGGGGCAGTTCCGTTAGATGCCCATCCATTTGTATAAACGCTTGTTGGTATGCTGTGGGTTGATGAAGATTTTGCAAGAACGTATGCCATGAGTGTTTCGTTCCAGCCTTTTATTTGCTGGTTTATTACAAATCCGTAATTCGGACTCCAATGCCAGGTTAATACATTTTGAGAACCCTGCCTAAACCAGTCCCATTCAATACGGTTAATGATAAAATTTATGTCTGTACGTAAAGCTGTTTCTGCAGCGTCAATTCCATTAAAATATTGTCTTGCACAGATCAACCCTTCAGCAAGGAATGCGGTTTCTACCAAATCTGCACCATTGTCATTAGGGCTAAAAGGAATAACTGCACCTGTTGCACCATTTAGCCAATGTGGAAAAACTCCGTGAAAAGTTTGAGCTGTATTTCTTAAAAAACCAACCATTGTCTGTATGCGTGAAAGACCTTGTGGCCTTGTTATAAAATTTCTGCTTACACCGGTAATCATTGCCATTACGCCAAAGCCAGAACCGCCTGAAGTGACCAAATCGCCTGATGTGTTTCTTTCTCTTGCAAGCCCGCTGATTGGGTGACCGAAATCATAAAAATATTTTAGTGTTTGTTGTTGAACTAAATCCAGCAAAGCATTATCTGATATGGCTGCAAATTTTCTGGATGAATCCAGTGTTGTATAAAATCCTATTTCATTCCCGGAATTTAGCGCAGTATTTTTTGCAGACAGCAAACCCGCATCTATTTTAATTTTATAGCGGGTTAAAAATTGCAAATCACTTTGCGGTGATATAACAACGGAACTGTCGCCATTATCAAAATTTACTGCAACTGCAATTGATGCGCCGCTAAAACTTGTTAAGCCTACTTTTTGCGAAGCAGATGTTCTGCTTACGGGTACTGAGAATTTTATTTTTAACGCAGGGTTTTTGGATACATTTTTAAAAGGTAAAACGGCGATGCCGTTTATGGAGGTTGATACATAGTTAAAACTTTCTGTAACACCCGGCTGTGGAGGAGGATTTACTGTGCTTAAGGTATCGGCTTTTTTGCATGAAAAAACCAGTAAGAGAGGAAGGTAAACAATCAAATACTTCATTTGGAAATTTACAATTTTTATGTCAAAAAAAATGCCGCAATTATTTGCAGCATTTTAGAATTATATATTTAAAATTTGTTTATCGGCCCTGACGTTCAAGTATATACAATGCGCTGATCTCCTGATCAGAAAGCGCTTTATTATAAACCCGCACTTCATCCATATCCCCGGTATACAAACCATGAAAACCTTCAGTAGGGGAATTAGTAAACCCTGTAGTAGTATTAGGAAAGCCACCTAAAACTACTCTAGTAGGAATGGTTGAAACCAACGAGCCTAAACCACCTCTCACTCTAAAATTATTATTTGAAACCCTGATGTTGTTTGCAAACAAATCTATAATGCTGGTTGCTCCATCATACCTCATTATATATTGCACCCATTTATTTGCACCCTGAAATCTTTGATAATCTACACCAGCATTTCCATAATCATTTATATTATCGCCGCCATTTCTGTTGCCGTTTGCATAATTCCCGATCCAACTGTGAAAATACAAATAATCATCACTTGCGGGGTGGTTACCGGTTTCTGATGCCACGTTTAAAATAGTTAACCAACTGGTTTCTACATTTACGTCTCTTGACAAAGCAAAAAAGCTTGTCAGTTTTGAACCGTTGTTCGCAAACTTTAACCATAAACTAACTGTGCAACT
>JANXTG010000061.1 GCA_025352525.1 Ferruginibacter sp. | reverse complement strand
TGGTGCATGAAGCAATGGCGGCATTATTATCTTACCGCATCAGCAAAATTATTCCTATTACTTTTTCTTTTGCCATGAATGATTATGGCTTTGAATTGTTGAGTGACCAGCCAATACCACTTGATGACAGCAATGTATATGAATTGTTTGCAGAAGAAAATTTATACGAAGATATTCAGCGAAGTGTAAATGCGGGAGAAATGGCAAGACGAAAATTCCGTGATATTGCTGTAATTGGCGGATTAATTTTTCAGGGAATGCCAGGAGAATTTGTGAAGCAAAAACATTTACAATCTTCTGCAAGTTTACTATTTAATGTATTGTCAGAATATGAACCCAACAGCCTTTTATTACGACAGGCTTACAATGAAGTTATGCAGCAACAAATGGATGAAATACGTTTGCGAAATATGCTGCAGCGAATTTCAAAAAGTAACATCAAAATTACTTACCCTGTAAAACTCACTCCATTTTGTTTCCCCATAAAAGTTGATAGCATCAGAGAAACAGTTTCGTCAGAAAAACTGGAAGACCGTGTTTTGCGCATGCAAAAAATGCTGCAATAATTTAATTGTACAATGCGCAAAAATCCTTCGTAACTTTAATGATATGATCAATATCACTTTGAACTAAACCGTTATTTAAAAACCAACTCTCAAATGCAGATGGCGGTAAGTAAATGCCATTATCCAAATTATAATGAAAATATTTTTTAAAGAGTTCATTGTTACAATCTGCGGCAGCTGCAAAGTCAGTAACCGGTTTTTCAGAAAAATGTACACTGATCATACTGCCCATTCTATTAATTTGAACAGCTAATTTGGAGTTGGAGAAAACTTCTTCTAAACCCTTATGCAACGTTTCTGTTTTGGCATTTAATTCTTCGTAAATAGATGGATTATTTTTAAGTTCCGAAAGCAAAGTAAATCCTGCCATCATTGCCAATGGATTTCCACTAAGTGTTCCTGCCTGGTAAACATTACCAAGTGGTGCAATACATTCCATTATTTCCCTTTTGCCGCCAAAAGCGCCTACCGGTAGGCCTGCACCGATGATTTTACCATAAGTTATTAAGTCAGCATCAATTTTTAAGAGTTCTTGTGCGCCACCTGCACCCAATCTAAAACCAGTCATCACTTCATCAAAAATCAATACAATTTTTTCTTCATCACAAATTTTTCTGATGGCTTCCAAAAATCCAGGAGCAGGCAAAATGCAACCCATATTTCCTGCAACAGGCTCAATAATAATAGCAGCAATATCTCCTTTATTTTGTGCAATTAATTTTTGTACTTCTTCAATATTATTATAGGAAGCAACCAACGTATCTTTTGCAACAGCGTCACTTATTCCAGGTACATTTTGAATATTTAATGTAGCCATACCACTTCCTGCTTTAACCAAAAAAGCATCTGCATGACCATGATAACAGCCATCGAATTTTATAAATTTATTTTTTCCTGTAAAACCTCTGGCCAAGCGAATGGCGCTCATGCAAGCCTCCGTACCACTGTTTACCATCCTCAATAAATCAACATTAGGCACCATTGATTTTATAAGTTTGGCCATTTTTGTTTCAAGCTCCGTTGGTGCCCCATAACTTGTACCTTTTGTAACCTGCTCCTGTATTGCTGCTGTAATTTTTGGATGTGCATGCCCTATAATCATTGGCCCCCATGACGAAATGCAGTCAATATATTTATTATCATCTTCATCATACAAATAAGTTCCTTCTGCCCTTTTTATAAAAACCGGGCTACCTCCTACGCTTTTAAAAGCCCTTACCGGTGAGTTTACACCGCCGGGAATATGCTGTTTTGCTTCTTCGAAAAGTTTATTACTTGTTGTATTGTTCATTGCTAATTTGGGAAATGGTGAATTGTCTTTTGTCTCTTAAAGCTACCTGCTTTATACTAATTATTTAATATCCTAACAATATCTTTCGCAAAGTATGTTGCTATTAAATCTGCACCCGCTCTTTTTATAGAACTGATTGTTTCAAAAATTGCTTTTTCTTCATTAAGCCAGCCTTTTTCAGCAGCGGCTTTTATCATGGCATATTCTCCACTCACCTGGTAAGCAGCCACAGGCACATTTACCACATTTTTAATTTCTCGAATAATATCAAGGTAACTCAACGCAGGTTTTATCATTACAATATCTGCTCCTTCTTCTACATCCAACAAAGTTTCTTTAATGGCTTCTTTGCGGTTAGCAAAATCCATCTGGTAAGTTTTTTTATCGCCAAAACCCGGCGCACTATCGAGCGCATCCCGAAAGGGACCATAAAAACAGGAAGCATATTTTGCGCTGTAACTAAGTATGCCGGTGTTGGTAAAATTACTTTCCTCCAATGCTTTTCTTATAGCGCCTATTCTTCCATCCATCATATCGCTTGGAGCCACAATATCTGCACCTGCAGCTGCATGGCTTACACTCATGGCTGCCAATACTTCAACCGTTGGATCGTTTACAATCTGATTATTTTCTACAATTCCATCATGACCAAAAGTTGAAAACGGATCGAGCGCTACATCAGTCATTACAATCATTTCCGGCAATGCATTTTTTATTGCTTTTATGCTGCGTTGCATCAATCCATTAGGGTTTAATGCCTCTGTACCTCTATTATCTTTTAAATTATCATCGCACTTTATAAACAACAAAACCGCCTTTAAACCCATTGTCCACATATGTTTTACTTCTTCAACAGTATTATCTAAACTGTACCGATAATAGCCAGACATAGAAGAAATTTCTTCTTTTATATTGCTTCCTTCCACAATAAAAAGCGGAGCTATAAAGTTACTCGGCGAAATAATGGTTTCCGCAACCAAGCTTCTTATTGCGGGGGATTGCCTTAAAATTCTACCTCTTTTTTGTAAATACATTATAGTGAATTGTGAATAGTGAATAATAAATTCAGGATTTTCAGTTTAGCATGTATTAGTTTTCTGCGCCCATGCATTTTTTTCTTCCTTTGAAATTTCGTCAATCCAATTTTTGGGATTTAAAAAAACTTCCTGTATTTCTTCTTCCTCACTGTTTTTTTTAGGTTGATAATCATAATCGAATCTTACAGTCGGGGGAAGACTCATTAAAATACTCTCGGTTCTTCCGTTTGTGTGAAGCCCAAATAATGTTCCTCTGTCGTGCACCAAATTAAATTCTACATAACGACCTCTCCGTATTTCCTGCCAGTACTTTTGAGATTCTGTAAAAGGAAGATTCTTTCTTTTATCTACAATGGGCAAGTAAGCATTAAGAAAAGCATGACCACAATCCGAAGCAAATTTTAACCAATCGCCTGCTACTTTTTCGGGTGATGCTCTCTGGTAGTCATAAAATATTCCGCCCACTCCCCTACGCTCATTATTACGGTGTTTGTTTACAAAGTAATCATCACAGTTTTTTTTAAACAGAGGGTAAAAGTCTGTGTCAAAATCGTCACAACATTTTTTATAAGCCAGGTGAAAATTTTTCACATCTTCATAAAATAAATAATAAGGCGTAAGATCTGTACCACCACCAAACCAAGCATCAGCGATGCTTCCGTCTTCATTATACAATTCAAAATACCTGTAATTAAAATGTACGGTTGGTACAAATGGATTTAAAGGATGAATAACACTTGAAATACCACAAGCAAACCAAGTATGCCCTTCTATTTTTAATTGTTTGCGCATATTGTCTGTAACATCTCCGTACACCACAGATGTATTTACACCGCCTTTTTCAAAAACATTTCCTTCTCCTATTACTTTTGTTATACCGCCCCCACCTTCTGGTCTATTCCATTCATCTGTTTTAAAAAAAGCTTTCCCGTCACATTTTTCTATTGCTTGGCAAATGGTATTTTGCAAGGAATGTATGAGCGTTATGAACTTTTCTTTTATTGGCATTTAATTGATATTTATGAGTCACTATTCCCTGTTCACCCTCTCCATTCCTTCACCGCATCTACAAATGCTCTTGCATGGTCTACCGGAATATTGGGCGTCATTCCATGGCCAAGATTTGCAATGTAACGTTGTGCCCCAAAAGCGTTGATCATATTATGTACATCCGTTCTAATTTCTGCTGTTGTCTGTAATAATTTTGCAGGGTCTAAATTGCCCTGAAGTGTTACGTGTGGCCCAACCAACTCTCTTGCAAACTGCGGCTTTATGCACCAGTCTACGCCCATTGCCATTGTACCATTGTCAGCTAAATCCTTCATCGCATACCAACTTCCTTTTGGATACAGAATTACCGGGCAAAACGGTTGTAGAGCTTGCTGTATCTGCAATAAATAAGGCTGAGCCCAACTTTCAAAATCTGCGGGAGAAAGTAAGCCACTCCAACTATCAAATACCTGTAAAACATCTGCACCTGCTGTTCTTTGTGCCTTTAAATATAGTATGGTTGTATCAGTTATCATTTGCAATAATTGTCTCGCTGCAATTGGATGCTGGTAACAAAATGCTTTTGCTTTATCAAATGTTTTACTTCCTTTTCCTTCCACTATATAACACAAAATAGTAAATGGTGCGCCGGCAAAACCTATTAGTGGTATCTTGTTATTTAACGTTTTTTTGGTGAGGGTAATTGCATCCATCACATAATGCAAACGCTCTGCAACATCAGGCACTACAATCCTCTGCAAATCTTCAGGTGTTTTAATTGGATCGGGTAATAACGGTCCCTGTCCTTCGTTCATCTGTACTTCCAAACCCATTGCCTGCGGTATAACAAGTATATCACTAAATAAAATTGCCGCATCAACACCAATAATATCTACCGGCTGCAAAGTAATTTCACAAACCAATTCAGGCGTTTGCACCCTCGTAAAAAAATCGTATTTCCTTTTCAATACCATGTATTCGGGCAAATATCTTCCTGCCTGCCTCATCATCCACACAGGTGGCCTTTCAACTTTGTTTCCTTTTAATGCCTGTAAAAACAAATCATTTTTTATGCCTGATATGTTATCTGCGGATACCAATAAATCACTCATTATAATTGTAATTTTATTCCTTTAAATATTCAATTTTTTATATTAAAATAGTTTAATACTACATCAATCATTACCTGTTGTGAAGGATAATTACTGACTATTGTTTTGTTTGTTATTTTATATTCCTTTAATGCATTAGCTGTTGTGTAACCTATACAAAAGCAGGCAGTGGTTTTTTGCAAAACATTTTCTTTAAAAAAGCTTTTTATGGCGCTTGGGCTAAAAAATAAAATTGCCTGAAAACCATTGTCGATTTTTTTTGGCTGCTCAATATTTTTATATAAAACAAGTTCTGTTAAAGCAATTCCTGCCTCTCTCAATATTATCGGTAGCTCATCTCTCCTTTTTTCTCCACAAAAAAAAATCGCTTCTTTAAAGTTTTTTTCTTTGATTATTTTATTGGCTAGATCTGTTGCATTATCCGCTACGAGTGTTGCAGAAAATCCTTCATCTAAAAGTGCTTTTTGCGTTTCGCCGCTAAGCGTGCAGAAAACAGCTTTTTTATTTATTTTGATTTTACTATCAACTGTCTGCTTTACAAAACTCCGAACTGCATTTTTGCTTGTAAATATATAATTTGGCTGGTGCTCATTAAGAACAGAAATGAACTGCGTATTCTTAATTTCTTCTATTTTAATAAAATTATGTTCCAATATATTAAAATAATTATCAACCAACTGCTGCAGGATATACGGCTTTAAAATTTTGGTAGAAAGTATGCTGAAATTATTCTTCATTTTCTACAACATTTTTATTAAATCCATCAACAATTTCTTGACCACCTTTATTCAAAATTTCTTCTGCAGCTAAAGCACCCATGTTTTTGTAACCCTCAATATTGCCTGTAACATTAACCTCAACTTTCTTCTCACCATCAGGCGATAAAATATTTCCTTTAAAAACTATTTCATTATTTTTTATTACAGCATATGCTCCAATAGGCGTGCTACAGCCACCCATTAAAATCCGTAGAAAATCTTTTTCAACCTGTGTGCAAATCTGAGTATCAAAGTCATTTAATGCTGCGCAGTAATTTAGTGCATCGCTATCTTTTTCTCTGCAAACGATGGCAATTGCTCCCTGTGCCGGCGCAGGCAACATCCAATCCAATTCAATAGTATGCAAATGACCGAAGCCAAGCCTTTCCAAACCAGCTGCTGCAAACACAGCTCCATGCCATTGGGAATTGGTTACTTTTTTTAACCTGTTATTTACATTGCCTCTTAAGTTTTCTATCTGCGCACTGCCAAACCTGTGCAACAATTGTGCTTTCCGTCTGGCACTGCTGGTTGCTACAATAAATTTTGGAAAATTATTAATCGATAAATTATTGCCTTTACCATTTTCAGAAAAAAAGTTGTTCATCAATGATGTAGTTACCAGACTTTCTCCAACATCATTCTTCAATTCTTTTATTCCATCAAAAGATAATTCCTCTTTTGTAAATACCCTTTCTCTGTTTACAACCAATACATCCTGTGGGTTTCCTCTTTTGAGCACAGCTGCTATTACAAGTCCGTTTGCAAGTTTTGTTGGAATATCTTTATAAGAATGTACCGCAATGTCTATGCGGTTATTTAATAGTGCGGCATCAAGCGTTTTCGTAAAAATACCTTGTACACCCATTTCATAAAGTGGTGTTGTTAGGTTTAAATCACCTTCACTCTTTATTAAAACCAACTCGCTCTCAATGTTTTTGTACTGCAATAATTGCTTTACCTGTTTTGATTGCCATTGTGCAAGCGGACTGTCTCTTGTTCCTATTTTTACCGGTAATTTACTCACTTACTTTCTGGCTAAAAAAATGATTGTATGCATCAATAAACTGGCAACCCTTTTCATTGTTATTGCGAAGGTTAATTGCAAGTCTGCTGATTGTTTTATTGATTGTGATTTCATCCTGAGGAGAAATAAAATTATATTCCATCATGTCTGCCATCTCACAAACTCTGCTTGGCATTGATAACTCAATTAATTTATCTTTCATGTCCTTTACCATCGGAGAATGGGTATGATGATTTAACCAGGCTACAAATTCAGCCTGCGTTTCTTCAAGGATTTTTTGTGCAGCAGGAATTTCGTTGGTGCGTTTGTTTATTGTATCGTTTAAAATAATACTGATATCATCTACATTTACTATTTGCTGATTAGGCAAGTATTTGATGCAGTGGTGCACATTTGACGGAATTGATAAATCTAGAAATATTCTTTTTTTAAAATCTGTAATAAAATGCGGTAAAACAGTTGGTTCTATTGATTGTGTACTTACAATTACAATATCAGCCTCATTAACAAGTTTAGGTAGATTTTGATAGAGTGAAAAACCAATTTCATTCTGGTTGGCAAAACTAATTGCCTTATAGTCCGTTCGATTACAAACGACAATGCTACTGTTTTTAAAATAATGTTTTAAATTTTTGCCTATCAATGTTCCAAACTTACCCAAGCCGACAAGCGCTATCTTTTTGCCCTTTGTACCTGCGTTCTTTTTTAACCAGTCAATTGCAGCAAATGATACCGAGGTTGTGCCTGTACTGAGAGATGTATTAGTTTTAACTTTTTTTGATGCCTGTAAAGCAAAATTTATCGTGCGTTCCATTATAGGACCGATTAAATTCTGCTGCTTGCTAAAAGCAACTGCCTGTTTTAACTGTGCAAGTATTTCAAAGTCACCTAATATCTGAGAGTTTAATCCTGCTGCCACTTCAAATAAATGTTGAAGTGCTTCTTTGTTTGTTTTGGAGTAATATTTTTGTTTGAAAAGTTCAGAATCAATCTTTTTACATTCAATAAACAAATTCTGCAAAACTGATTCGTCAGCAACATATGCATATATCTCTGTCCGGTTACATGTATTTAAAATAAATAAACTTCTAATACCTAAAGCTTTTGCTGTATTTAGAATGAGCTCTTTCTCAGTTTCATTAATATGAAATACACTTCTTGTAGCTGCATCGGTTTTAAGGTGACTAATGCCACAGAGGAAAAACCTTGATAAAATGTGTTCAGGATTCTGTAAAGAAAGCAAATTCATAATTGGATTACAAAGTTACTTCTCATAAAAGTTTTACAGGCATCTCTTTGTCAGCATTGTGTAATTATTTAAAAACAAAACTATTTTTCACTTTTTTTTTCTAAAAAGATAAAAATTATCAATTTCGTATCTCCTCAAGCACATTATAACAAACTACTTTTGTATTAAATTTTTAAACTCATCAGCAATGGATATAAATTCAAAAAGGGTAATCTTGATAATGAATCTAGGCAGCCCGGATAGCACTTCGGTGAAAGATGTACGCCGTTACTTAAACGAGTTTTTAATGGATGAACGAGTGATTGATATTCCAAAAATACCAAGAGCACTTTTAGTGAAAGGCATTATAGTTCCGTTCCGTGCTCCCAGCAGTGCAAAAGCATATCGTTCTATCTGGACAAAAGAAGGCTCCCCACTCATAACACTAACTTATCAATTACAGAAAGCATTACAACAAAGTACTGAATATCCTATTGAAGTTTGTATGCGTTATGGCAACCCAACACCCGAAAGTACATTTAAAAATATTCAGGAAAAATATCCTTTGGTAGAAGAAGTAATTTTATTTCCTTTATATCCACATTATGCCATGAGCAGTTATGAAACTGCCGTTGAGTATGGCAAAGAGATTTATGAAAAAGGCACTTACTCTTTTAAATTTTCTGTTATAAATACTTTTTATACCAACGAAGCATACATACATGCGTTATCACAAAGTATTGCGCCACATTTAGCCGAAGATTATGATTTGCTTTTATTCAGTTATCATGGAATACCTGAAAGGCATGTTAGGAAAACCGATCCTACAAAAAAACATTGTCTAAAAATTGAAGACTGCTGTAATGTAGACAGTGTGGCCCACGAATTTTGTTACAGACATCAGGTTTTTATGACTTCATCTTTGGTGGCTGCAGAGCTTCAACTTCCTAAAAATAAATTTTCGACTTCTTTTCAAAGCAGGCTGGGAAGAGATGAATGGTTAAAACCTTATACTGCCGCACGCTTAAAAGAATTACCCAAAGAAGGTATTAAAAAGATAGTTGTTGTTTGTCCGGCTTTTGTAAGCGATTGTTTGGAAACACTTGAAGAAATGGGAGAAGAAGGAAAAGAATTTTTTATGGAAGCAGGAGGGGAGAGTTTTAAATTAATTCCCTGCCTTAATACAGCACCACTTTGGATAAAAGCTATGAATTCTTTAATTGCAGAACATTTGCATAAAACAGAAATGAATGTACCTGTATCTTAAAGCACTACACATCATTTTTATTGTAACATGGTTTAGCGGGCTGTTTTATATTGTCAGACTTTTTATTTACAACGCTGAAGCAAATGAAAAACCGGAGCCTGAGAAATCAATTTTAAAAAACCAGTTTACCATTATGATAAAACGGTTGTGGCTTGGTATAACATGGCCTTCAGCTGTTATAACGCTTGTACTTGGGCCACTTTTAATTTATATAAATCCTGCTATTTTAAATACTTGGTTATGGATAAAAATTGGGTTTGTTTTAGGCTTATATTTTTACCATTTTTCGCTTAATGTTCTTTACAGACAACAAAATAAAAACTTATTTAAATACAATTCCCAACAGTTGCGACTCTGGAATGAGGTTGCAACTATTTTTTTAATAAGTATAATTTTTTTGGTAGTTGTAAAGCAGGCAATGAGCCTTGTTTGGGGATTGTTAGGCTTAATTTTATTTATATTAATTTTACTAAGTGCAATAAAGATTTACAAACTAATTAGAAATAATTACACAAAAAAACTCACTAAAGTTTAGTGAGTTTTTTTGTGTATAAATAAGACAGCCAATTTTAAACAGCTACATTGAAATCTCTGAGTGCATCGTTCAAACTCGTTTTTAAGTCTGTACTTGGTTTTCTTTTCCCAATAATTAAAGCGCAAGGCACATTGTAATCTCCTGCAGGAAAACTCTTTGTATAACTTCCAGGAATAACTACACTTCTTTCTGGCACTATGCCCTTAGTTTCTATTGGTTCTATGCCGGTAACATCAATAATTTTTGTTGATTGTGTGAGCACAACGTTAGCACCAAGTACCGCTTCTTTTTGCACACGAACACCTTCGACCACTATACAGCGACTGCCAATAAAACAACCATCTTCAATAATCACAGGACTTGCTTGCAAAGGCTCCAGTACTCCGCCAATACCCACGCCACCACTCAAGTGTACATTTTTACCTATCTGAGCGCAACTGCCCACTGTTGCCCATGTGTCCACCATTGTACCTTCATCAACATAAGCCCCAATATTTACATATGAAGGCATAAGCACAACATTTTTTGCAAGGTAGGCTCCGTATCTTGCTACAGCATGTGGTACAGCTCGTACACCTAAACTTTTATAATCGCTCTTTAATTTCATTTTATCGTAAAACTCAAAAGGTGGCAATACAAATGTTTCCATTTGTTGAATGCCAAAATATAAAAGTATAGCTTGCTTTACCCACTCATTAACCTGCCAGTTTTCCCCTACTGGCTCAGCAGTTCTTAATCTTCCTTTATCAACTTCCTCAATTACATCTCGAATGGCCTTTATGTATTTTTCATCTTTCAATAGTTCACGGTTAGCCCAAACGGCTTCAATTAAATTTTGCATGTAGTTTATTTTTAAGCGAAAATAATGATTTTAAATACTAGCAATTATTTAAGGAAATAATTTGTGCACTTTTAGTTTTTGTAAAAGGTTAAAACGATTATTTACATTTCATGTTAAGCTCTATATTTGATGAAATAATTTAAAATAGAAACAGTTGTTTTTTGATGAAGGAAGTTAAAAACATATTAATACGTTTACCAAACTGGTTGGGAGATATGGTAATGGCCACATCGTTTGTAGAGGCAGTTAAAAATTATTATCCCAATGCCGCCATCGACCTAATTTCAAAAAAAGGAATTGACTTTTTGCTGGATTATTTTCCGGCTCACGATGAAAGAATTGTTTTTTCGAAAGATGAATTTGAAGGGTTAAAAGGTGCCATTGCATTCGGTTTAAAAATACGAAAACAAAAAAAATATGATTTGTTTTTCTGCCTGCCAGATTCGCTTTCCGCAGCAACTATGGGTGCTGCTGTAAATGCAAAAAAGAGTATTGGGTTTAAAAAAAATGTGCGATTTCTTTTGCTGACAAATATCTACAGAAAAAATAAAAAATTACACCGGGTAGAAGAATATATAGACCTATTAGGCCGGTTCGTAAAAAATAAAATTGAAGTGCCTCCAGTTGTTTTAAACCTACACGGAAATCTTATATCAAATAACCTTGTAATAAATATCAATTCAGAAGCGTCTTCCAGAAGGTTACCAAAGGAAAAAGCTATTAGCATTATTAATATAATCAGAAAAAATATAGATAACGAAATTGTACTTGTTGGAAGCCCTGGTGAGGCAGCATTTGTAAGTGAGGTTTATGAATCATTAAGTAATAAAAACAATATTGTAAACCTTGCAGGGCAAACTTCTTTACCCCAGCTTGTAAATTTATTTGCCAACAGTAAAGCCGTTTTAAGTACAGATAGCGGCCCTGCTCATGTAAGCAATGCCCTTGGTAAAAAAACATTGGTTCTTTTTGGTGCAGGCGATGAACACAATACAGCACCTTATAATAAAAGTTTTTGCACCGTAATAAGGTTGGGTAAATTAGTTTGCGAACCATGCGTTAACAACCATTGTGCGGTTTATGGAATACCTGAATGCCTTTTGCAGCTCGATGAAAATTTGATTTTAAAAGAGATTCAAAAAATATTAGCCTAAATGAATTTTGACAATGATATTAAAAACTGCTTAAAGGTTTTAAAAACCGGCGGAATAATTTTATATCCTACCGATACAATTTGGGGACTAGGTTGCGACGGTACAAATAAAAGTGCGGTTTCTAAAATTTATGCCCTCAAGCAAAGAGCAGAAAATAAAAGCATGATTTTATTATTGGCAAACAACGCAGAAATTGCAAACTACTGCAAAACCCCTTCTGCAGCAATACAAAATCTCCTAAATAAAGAAGAAAATCCTTTAACGATCGTTTACCCAAATGCAAAAAACATTGCTGAAAATTTAATAAGTGAAGATGGCACAGTTGCTATTAGAATTGTTAAGGATATATTCTGTGAAGGGGTAATAAATGCATTCGGCAAACCCATCGTTTCTACCTCTGCAAATATCGCAGGAGAGACGAGTCCAACATCTTATACATCATTGAATGCTATTATAAAAAATGGTGTTGACTACATTGTACAATACCGCAGAGATGATGATAATTTTAAAAAGCCAAGCAAAATTTTATTATGGAAAAATGATGAGGAGATTTTAGTTATTAGAGAGTAACTAAAAAATCTTAAAGCCTACACCAACCTGTATATTATTATTTTTCCATTTATTGTTATCGTTTACCTGGTTTAAATTACTTAATCCCGCTAAGTATCGGCCATAAATTTTAAACTTGGTCAAATTAAACTGTAAACCTGCAGCAGCAGAAATATTGCCTTGTTTAAATGCAGTTTCACCGTTTTTTAAAAGGCTTTTGTTTTTATCTAATAAAATAGAAAATTGTGGACCAAATTGCAATGTAAGAAAAGGTGCTGCCCTAATATTTAATAATACCGGAATATCCAGATAATTTAATTTTACTTTATCTATTTTATTAAAACCGTAAACAGTACTAAACTGCGTTGCGGTATCAGAGTTGACACTGCTAAATAAAATTTCCGGTTGTATTCCAATTTTTGATGTAATATTTAGTGCAGCAAATGCTCCCGCCTGGTAACCAAAAGTAAATTTATCTCTAAACGGAATTCCATCAATTTTCTGGAGATTAACACCGGCTTTTAAACCAACATGAAAACTTTGTGCGATAGAATAATTTGTTACGATAAAAAAACAAATAAGCAATTGAATTATTTTTTTCATAGTTTTTTTTTGGTTATTTCAATTATCGTACCAATACAAAATTCCATTTTAATTTCTAGGTAAAAGCATTTCTTACACTAATTGTTTAATACATTTCTGAATTTTTTTTTCAATAATTTTTACAGTGAAAAAAGATTTAATTAATATTTTATTGCAAAATTAATTATTTTACCCTTATTTTTGCGCCGATTTAGATTTCTGAGAATTACATAACATGCTCAGATGCTGTTGAAAGCAGGTAACAAATTATAAGCTACCTAATAGGACAAATAAAATTTCTCCCCACACAACGGCCCGAAGCATACAATGTGATCATCAAAAATATTTTTTTTGACCATATAGTATTGTGAAGTGGCTTAAATAAGACTTCCATTAATTTGCCAAAAGGCAGAAAAGGCAAAGCCAGCGATAATACTACACGGTCTTCATTTTAAACAAATTATTACCATGAATGCATTTGAAGCATTGGGCCTAAACGAAAACCTCGTACAGGCAGTTGCAGATTTAGGTTTTACAGAACCTACACCTATTCAACAACAGGCAATCCCTGTATTGATAGCAGGAACAAAAGATTTTGTTGGCCTTGCACAAACAGGAACCGGTAAAACCGCAGCTTTTGGTTTACCATTATTACACCTTATAAAAGCAGAAGATAAATTTCCGCAGGCGCTAATTGTTTGTCCTACACGTGAATTGTGTTTGCAAATAACAAATGACCTTACGGATTTTAGAAAACACACTAAAGGATTAAATGTAGAAGCTGTATACGGTGGTGCATCTATCGTAATGCAAATCCGCAATTTAAAAAGAGGTGTACAGGTTGTAGTTGCTACACCGGGCCGGTTAATTGATCTTATTGAAAGAAAAGCTATTGATCTGCAAAAAGTAAAATATGTAGTGCTTGATGAGGCAGATGAAATGCTGAACATGGGCTTTAGAGAAGACATTGATTTTGTATTAAAAAATACCATTAATAGAGAAAGCATCTGGTTATTTTCTGCAACAATGCCTACGCAGGTGCGTGCTATTGCAAAAAACTTTATGACCAATCCGGAAGAGATTACGGTAGGTAAAAAGAACAGTGGTAATGTAAATATTGATCACCAGTTTTTTGTAGCACCGGCAAACAGCCGTTACGAATCTTTAAAGCGGTTAATAGATTTTAATCCGGATATGTACGGTATTATTTTTACAAGAACCAAAGCTGATGCGCAGGATATTTCTGAGCGTTTATCAAAAGCAGGGTACGAAATAGAAGCTTTGCATGGTGATCTTACGCAACAGCAAAGAGACAGGGTGATGGGACGTTTTCGTACCAAAGCTCTACAACTTTTAATTGCTACAGATGTGGCTGCACGTGGTATTGACGTAGATGGCATTACCCATGTAATCAATTACGAATTGCCTGATGATATGGAGGTTTATACCCACCGTGCCGGTCGTACAGGTCGTGCAGGTAAAACAGGTATTTGTCTTACCATTTGCCATACAAGAGAAACTTTTAAAATTAGAAGTTTAGAGAAAATGGTAAATGCACAGTTTCACAAAATGGATATCCCAAGTGGAAAAGATGTTTGTAGAAAACAGTTTTTTTACTTTATGGATAAGCTTATTAAAACAGATATTTCTCACGGTGATTATGAAACATACTTACCGGACCTTATGGAGAAATTTGCAGATGTAACCAAAGAAGAAGTATTACAAAGAGTTGCAGCTTTAGAATTTGACCATTTTTTAAAGTATTACGAAAATGCCGAAGACTTAAATGCAAAGGATGCAGGCAGAAGAGTAATTAATAATGACAGAGGCGTTGTTCGTGATGACAGCAGCAGAAAAGAACGCAGTACCTTTAATAGAAGAGACAATGGTTACACCAGATTGTTTTTAAACCTTGGTACTAAAGATGGTTTTTACAAAGCAAGCATGTTGCAGTTTGTATTGGATGAAAGCAGTTTGAACAAAGAAGCGCTAGGTAAAATAGATATTCGTGATATGAATACCTGGATTGAATGTGACAGTGCAAGTGCAGCTCAGATGATTGATTCTTTGGATGGCAAGCGTTACAATAATCGTACAGTTAGGATGAACGAAGCAGACGGTGGTTTTAAACGCCCAAATGATGAAGGACAGGGGCAAAGAGATGTAGGTAGCAGTGCCCCAAGAGAGAGAAAAAGAGTTTACAGTTCTCCAAGGGAAAAAAGATAAGATATATAATTTAAATTAAAACGCTCCAATAAAATGGAGCGTTTTTTTTGTGCTAAAATATTCTAAATAAAAAAATCTTCTATAAATTATAGACGACCTTTTAAAATAATATAAGTATTTAAGAAAATTGAAAATTTCTTATTTTCTCACAACTTTAATAACTTCTGTACTGCCGTTTTTATCTATCAATTTTAAAATGTAAATTGATGGAGAATAAGTACTCAAGTCAATACTTTTACCTAATGTAAAGTTATTTACATGTTGTAATAATTTACCACTAATAGTATATAAATCTACCGATTGCAATGTTCCACCTTCATTTGAAGTAAGGTAAATTCTGTCTGCTGTAGGATTAGGCATTATGGAAATTGACGTTGAGTTGCTGAATTTTACTGTACGAACAGTACTGTATTTAAATGAACCACCAGCATCTACCAATTTTAAACGGTAATAGTTTAAACCGTTCACAGGCGATAGGTGCATCAGAGAATAGTTTTTCAATGTGCTGCTTGATCCTGCTGCATTTACTCTTCCAATACTTTCGAACTTACTGCCGTCTTTGCTAAATTCAACATCAAAATAACTGCTGTTTTGCTCATTGGCTGTTTGCCAGTTTAGACCAACAACTTTCGATTG
>JANXTG010000046.1 GCA_025352525.1 Ferruginibacter sp. | reverse complement strand
GTACGTTTTAGTTTTAGCAAACACAATACAAAAGAGGAAATAGATGCAGTTGTAGAAAAATTAAAACAATTGGTGTAAGGGTTAGTTTTTTAATTAAATCAGAGGTAAAAAAATGTTGAAACTTGAGCCCTCACCAGGTTTGCTTTCTACAGTTATAAAACCGTTATGGTTTTCAATTACTTTTTTTACTAGAGCAAGCCCAATACCTGTTCCTTCATATTCGATTTTTGAATGGAGCCTTTGAAAGAGCTTAAAAATTCGGTCAGCATATTCCTGCTCAAAACCTATACCATTGTCTTTAATTGCAATTTTATAAAAATGGTCTTCATTCCTTTCAATGTCAGCAGATGCATGAATGGTTTCCCTCTTAACAATTTCTGAAGTAATCATTACATGTGGGGAAAAATTTTTCTTTTGATATTTTAATGCATTGCTTATTAAATTTTGAAATAATTGCTTTAACTGTCGAGGATCTCCATTTGTAACTGGAAGTTTTTCTAAAGTAATCTGTGCATCTTTTTCAATTATAGTAGCTTCCATATCATCCAACACATCTTTTACAACAACAGCAAGATCTGTATCTTCAAAAGTTACAGCGCCAAATGTTGAATTGGAATATTGTAGTAAATCATCAATCAGATTACGCATTCTTGCAGTAGTATTTAAAATTCTTTCTGCTGTCTGTTTATTCTCATCATTAATTGATGGACCGATTCCTGTTAATAATCTATCTAAAAAGAAACTGATTTTACGAAGTGGTTCCTGAAGGTCATGCGAAGCAGCATAGCTAAATTGTTTAAGCTGTTCATTAGCCTGTTGTAATTCTATTGTTCTTTCAGCAATTTTAAATTCCAATAAATCTGCAGTTTTTTTCTCTTCTGTAATATCAAGTATTGTTCCTACAAATGAAACCGGTTTAGCATTAATAAATGTATACTTTCCATTTAAGCGTACCCATTTTACAGAATTATTAGCAAGGTTTATTCTGACTTCATAAATTAGTTCCCCCGTTTTTAAAGCTACCAAAAGTGCAGCCTGCCTTATAGCTTTATCTTCAGGGTGAATAGCATCTATAAAATTTGAATAAGGAATATTTTCATGAATATTATACCCAAATATTTCCAGCACCCTCTGAGAATAAATTATGCTTTTGTCAAGTAAATTAACATCAAATGTGCCCAGCCTTGCAGCTTCCATAGCTAAGCGGGTTCTGGCTTCACTTTTTTCTAATATTTCTGCAGCTTTTTTTCTTTCTGTAATATCTCTAAAATACCATGCCCATCCGTAATTAATTCCGTCTTCTCCAATAATTGGCGATCCGTTGCGTTCTATTATTCTTCCATCTTTAAAATAAATTTCGTCGTAGCTTATTGCCTTTTTTTGTTGGTAAAGCGTTTCTACCTTTTTAATAAATTCATCAGGATCTTTTAAAAGTGTCATCGCATGTTTTAACGCAGCTTCATCATCCTTACTATCAATAATTTCCTGCGGCATTTTCCATATTTGTGCAAAACGGTTATTGTAAAAAATTATTTTTCCGTTTAAATCCACCACATTTACACCATCGGGTGTTGCTTCTTTTTGAGCTTCAAAAATGGCATTTCTGTAATTTAAACGCTCTGTAATTTTCTTTACTTTTTTACGGTCCATTACCTGTTCGGTTACATTTTGCGCCTGGCAAAAAATACTGCTTTCACCGCTGTTGTTTCCGCTTAAATAAGGTTGAAAAACAAGATCAAGGTAAAGACTTTGCCTTTCGCCATTTATTAACAAAGTTGCAGGAAAAGTTGAGACCTGATAAGGCTGACCTGTAGCACGAACCACATCAAGTATTTTTATTAATCCCTGTAAATCGGCCTCAGTCAACGATTCTACTAAAGGGCGATTAATTACTTTTTTTGTTCTTCCTAATAGCCGTAGCATCCCATCATTAACAAGTTCTACAACATATTGTGCACCTTTTACAATACAAACAGCTACAGGTGCATTCATAAAAAGTTCGTAAGCTTTATTAATTTCCTTAAAATCAGCAATTCTGTTATCAGCGATAATCTGTTCGGTTATTTCTAAAGAAGATTGTATAATGTATATAACCTCTCCATCATCATTTAATACAGGGTTATTAACGGCACTCCACCAGCGTTGTTTAAACCCACCATTATCATCCGGAACTTCGTAACGCTGCATATTAAGCGTGTGTTGTTTTTTATTAGTAATTACATATTTAAACGAAGAACGAATGCTGTCTTCTCCTGCTAATGACATCACTTCAGCGCTTTGAGGAAAAACTTCAAAAAAAGGTTTGTTTATAATATCATTTCTTGTAAATGCATGAGGCTGTATATCTATCAACCCCTGCGTTACTGCCAAAACAGAATAACGTGGCTCGTCAATATCTATAAGAATATTTATACCGGGTATAGCTTCAAATGATTTTTTAAAATCAACCAACTTCATATTTATAAAAGTATTATCATGTAAGTTAATCTATGGAACAAAATTTTATATGCTGTCTAACAATTTATACTGATTATAAATTATAACCTAAACGGCTGGCTATTTCGTTTGGTAATTTTGGCAATTTTCTTCTGTCGGTTAAAAAACTATTTAGCTGCGATATTTCTTTAAATATATAATGTTTATCCATGGTGCCATGCAGGTAACCTGCGCCGGTACTGCCGCCGGTACCAATTCGTGTACCAATCATTCGCCGTACCATATTTACATGACTGTAACGCCAATTACCCAGTTGATTATCAATTTCCAGCAAAGTATCCAACAATTGAAAAGGTAACTCAAGCATTGGGTAACCTCTATAAATCATGATAAATAATGCAGAACGACAAGCTTCGGGACTTAATGCCCTTTCTTTATTTTCTGCATCTTCAAAAAATATTTTTTTATAATGTTCAATATTTATTTTTTCTCCTTCGACTAAACCATCATTATAAATATTCTCATATTCCTTCCAAAATGGATGATCATTATTTACAGAATGTTCACTCTCTTTTTCGGATGATATTTTAAAATTTTCCCACAAATTATTCTCTTTAAAAAAAGGCATTCTTTCCAGCCATCCGTTTATTAAATCTAAAAGTGTATTTTCCTTTTCAGCATTTTTTATACTATCAATATCGGTTTGTTTCAATTGAGAAGTGTAATATTTTTGTCCATGCCGCTGGTCAAATTTTAATCCAAGTTTTGCTTCAATTATTTTAAACTGCCAGCTTTGAAAACCCGATGCAGGTCTAAGTAAATCTCTAAAATCAAGAAAATCCATTGGCGTCATTGTTTCTAAAATATCAATTTGCTGCACAAGTAATTTTAAAATAGTAGTTACTCTTTGTAACCTGTGAACTACAGTTTGCAAATCGGTAGAATTATCATCCATAAACTTTTTAGCCATTATATCAGTTACAGAATCTATTTCAAATAAAATCTGTTTAAACCAAAGTTCATATGCCTGGTGAATAATGATAAACAGCATTTCATCGTGTGCCGGTTCGTTTCCTTCTTTAAAACTTTCCGGTGTCTGAGCTTCTATTATCTTATTAAGTTGTAAATATTCGCCATAATAAACCGGTGGATGCTGCATATTGTAAATGGATAATTTTTAATGTTTAAATGATTTTGTGTGCAACTCAAAACTACATCTTTCTAATAATGTCTTTAATGGCTAATTGAATTATTTTTTTTGTCAGATAAAACTTAAAAAGCATCTTCCTACCTTTTTTTAAATTTTTAAATCAACGTTTCACCGCTATCTTATAAGTATAGTTGTACCTTTTTCTTTTACATGTACACCACTTTCACTGTTAATATAATCGAGTGTCCATACATAAGTTCCTGGATCTTGTGGTATGCCTTTGAATTTTCCATCCCACTTATTTAACCAGCTGGTACTATAAAAAACCCGTTGCCCTAATCTGTTATAAATGCTAAAACTAAGGTTAGTACTTCTATAAGCTTTTAATGGGAACAGATAATCATTTAAGCCATCGCCATTTGGTGTAAAGGCATTGGGCACAGCAATAAAACAGGTATATACAACCTGCACCGGTTTTGCAATTGTATCAAAACATCCAAAATTATTTTTAATAATCAATTCCGGTAATGCATTGTAATCTTTTGTATCTAAAGGTATAAATGATTGTGGTGAAGGATTTTTTTGAGAAGAAATAATTCCGTTTTTAAAGTCCCATTTATATGCTGTAATGTTACCAATACTGGTGTTGGTAAAAGAAGCCTTTTTATCCGGACATATAACCGGAGTAACATCAAAATTTGCCTTTAGGTAATTTTCAAAAATTATTTGTTGCGAGCTTGTATCTGAACATACGCCGTTGCTTACAATTAGTGAGGCAGTCTTCGGTTCAAAATTAGCATAAGTAATTACTGGGTTCTGTGTAAAGTTGTCCGATGCAGATGCAAAAATCCAATGCCACGTATCAACCATATTTGCACCGTTATGTTTATATCTAACTGTGTTAAGTGTGCAGCCGTAATCAATGGTTTTTTCAAAATTTGCATTTACAGTATCCTTAATAATAAAAGCCACATCATCCGGCAATGATGTTTGCACATCACATTCATTAAGCAAAGTATTTCCATCAGGTCCGGTTTTAAGATTTACTTTAAAATTTCCTCCAACTTGTAAGGGTATGCTTAATTGTAAAATAATTTTATCAGTTTTACCATCAATACAATTTGATGTGGCGCCTATTATGTTTACGGCGTACGGTCCTGTAATAAAAAAATCTCCACCACCCCCATCAATACTATTGCATTTTATTTTCTTTTTAAAAATAAGTTCAAGTGTTTGAGGTGCACAGTCCGGATTTGTTAAACTATCCATCTGTGTAGGAAATAAAGGAAACACGGTAAAACTTACAGAATCTCCCACAGGAATTAACCTGTCACAATTGTCTTTTAATGTATTGCCATCTGTACCAGTATTGGCTTTTACTTTGTAAGTGCCCGGTGTTAGGGGGCTTGCTAAAAATATAGAAATAGAATCCAAATCAAAACCGGTACCGCACTGGCTGGAAATTGCACTTGTTGGGTTAAAAGTATTTCCACTTGCATCTACAACTTTAAAGTCTGACCCATCTGCCGCCAGGCTGGAACATTTTATTTTTTTGTTTGTTTTTATTCTGATCTCGGTGCCGTCGCAGGGCGCAGTTGCATTTGCCAGAAGCGGCTCTAATGGGTCTGTAATACTTGCTGTACCGCCCCCAAATGAAAGCGTGTAACCACTTTGAGAATCTGAATAATGGCTTATTAATAAAAGATAATTATGGCCTAAAATAAGGGTAGGCATTGCAGCAAACCGGGGTTTATTATCTGTGGGTACAGAACTACATTGTATAAAATTTGCTCCTCCATCCGCGGTGCCGGTTGTTCCTGAAGAGCCGCTCCAGTTACCTGTTACAACAATATTTCGGTTGGTGTAAACTGCATTGGGATCAAGACCTGTTACATCATACAATTGCCAGTCATAATCATCTAAAAGATCGTTAGGCGTTATCAGAAAACCAAAAGTGCCTGTTTGGTAACAGGTAAATTTATACCAGAAGGGATTTTTGTCTGTATAAACTGTACCATCTCTATCGCAGCCTGGCACGTACAAATTATTATTGGTACAAATAGGAACGTTTTGCTGAAAAAAGGAAGCCGTACCACAAACAGGAAATGCTGTAGAAGCTGTTTGCCCAAGTGAGGTACATTGTCCAAAAGATAATTGAGAAATGAAAGCCAAAAAAAATAAAAATGAAAATAATTTATTCATCATAGTTTGTAAAGTTATTATAAAAGATGTTGTGCGTAAATAATGCGCTGATAGGTATTGTTAAATAAATGCTGTTTATAAATTTCAACAAAACGCTTTGTAATTATTTACATCCTTATTCAAATGAAGTTTTTCTTTTTTTGCAATACAAATTCATTTCACTAATTTTCTTTTTTCAACTAATAAAATCCACTTGAAATAAAACGAACATGAAAATTGTAGAATTAAAAGCTCTTAGAGGTCCTAATTACTGGAGTATACGCAGAGGTAAATTAATACAAATGAAGCTGGATCTTGAAGAAATGGAGCAGAGACCAACCAATAAAATAGAAGGCTTTAGAGAAAATCTTGAAAAAATATTACCTACGCTATTTGCCCATAGGTGCAGTGAATTAAAACCCGGTGGTTTTTTTGAGAGGGTAGAGGAAGGAACTTGGATGGGGCATGTAATTGAGCATGTTGCTCTGGAACTGCAAACGCTTGCTGGTATGGATATGGGTTTTGGCCGCACACGTGGTACCGGTAAAGAAGGGGAGTACTATGTTGTTTTTGATTATATGGAAGAAGCAGTTGGGCTTTATGCGGCAAAAGCAGCTTTCAAATTATGTGAATCTTTGATAGATGGAAAATTGTATGATTTTACAGACGATGTTCAAACCATGAGGGAGTTGCGGGAAGAAACCCGCCTTGGCCCAAGCACAGGCTGTATTGTAGAGGAAGCTGCAAAGCGTGGTATACCCTTTATCAGGTTAAATAAAAGCAGCCTTGTGCAGCTTGGTTATGGCATAAACCAACAAAGGATAAGGGCTACCATAGCCGGCACAACAAGTTGCATTGCTGTAGATATTGCGGGTGATAAAGATGAAACAAAAAGATTGTTGCAAGCGGCAGAAATATCTGTGCCAAAAGGCAGTATTATCCGGGAAGAAGATGAACTAAAAAGTGCTATTGAGAATATTGGTTATCCCTGTGTTTTGAAACCGTTAAATGGCAATCACGGTAAAGGTGCCACTACAAACATTGTAAATTACGAACAGGCTTTAACTGCCTTGGTTGCTGCGCAAAAATATGGTCGTTATGTTATTGTAGAAAAATTTATTACAGGATTCGATTTTAGATTGCTGTGTATAAATTACAAATTTGTATGTGCAGCATTGCGCACACCTGCAGCTGTTACAGGTGATGGTGAGCATACTATTCAATGGCTTATTGAGGAAACAAATAAAGATGAACGCAGAGGCTACGGACATGAAAAAGTGCTGACGCAAATTAAGATTGATGATTTCACCAAAAAAATGCTTGATGATAAAGGATATACATTAGAAACTGTACCACAAAAAGGCGAACAGGTTTTAGTTAAACCAACTGCCAACCTCAGTACAGGCGGCACTTCTACCGATGTTACAGATGAAGTTCATCCATCCAACATATTTATGGCAGAAAGAATAAGTAAAATTATTGGGTTGGATATTTGTGGTATCGATATAATGGCTCCAAACCTAAAACTACCCATTAATGAAAATGGTGGTGCGGTGCTTGAAGTAAATGCTGCACCGGGTTTTCGCATGCACATTGAACCATCTGAAGGTATTGCCAGAAATGTTGCAGAGCCTGTTATTGATATGCTTTTTCCAAAAGAAAATACAGGGCGTATTCCAATAATTGCCATCACCGGCACAAATGGAAAAACCACAACATCCAGGTTGGTGGCTCATATCGCAAAAGCTGCAGGCTACAAAGTTGGTTACACAACAAGCGATGGTGTTTACATACAAAACCAGATGATGATGAAAGGCGATTGTACTGGGCCTGCATCTGCACATTTTGTTTTAAAAGATCCAACAGTAGATTTTGCAGTTTTAGAATCAGCCCGTGGTGGTATTTTACGAAGTGGTCTTGCATTTAGAAACTGTGATATTGCCATTGTTACAAACGTTACTGCAGATCATATGGGGCTCGGTGGCATTGACAGCCTTGCCCAAATGGCAAAAGTAAAATCTGTAGTGCCCGAAACAGTTTATAAACATGGGTATGCAATATTAAATGCAGATGATGATTTGGTATATAATATGCGCAAAGATTTAAAATGTAATGTTGCGCTTTTCAGCATGGATGAAAATAATCCCCGCATTATAAAACATTGTAAAAATGGTGGTCTTGCTTCTGTTTTTGAAAACGGGTTTGTTACCATTATGAAAGGCACCTGGAAAATAAGGGTACAAAAAGTTTCTGAAATCCCCATCACTTATGGTGGTAAGGCACTCCATAATGTTATGAATACTTTGCCTGCAATACTTGCCTGTTACTTATACAAAAATATTAAGGTGGCAGATATTAAACTTGCACTAGAAACATTTATCCCTTCACCTACACAAACACCGGGCAGGTTAAATTTATTTGAATTTAAGCATTTCAAATTTCTGGCAGATTTTGCCCATAACCCCGCAGGGCTGCAGTTGCTGTGCGATTTCGTGGGTAAGATGGAAGGCACACCAAAAGTCGGAATTATAAGCGGTACAGGTGACAGAAGAGACGAAGACATTAGAGAACTGGGAGCTATTTCTGCAAAATATTTTGATGAAATAATTATTAGGCAGGATAAACATTTAAGAGGACGTACCGCTGAAAATATTGTTGAACTTTTAATTGAAGGTATCAATTCGCAAAAGGTCAGAAAAATACCCGTGACGGTAATACTAAATGAAAAAGAAGCTATTATGTACGCTTACAATACTGCAAAACCTGGCGCTCTCATTACAATTATGTGTGATGTTGTAGCTGAAGCCATTGATTTAATTAAATCACTTAAAGAAAAGGAAGACGCTGAATAAAGTTTTAAAAAATAGTTTGGACTTTTTTTTAAAAACCCTATTTTTGCACTCCTAAACGAAACAATCGTTTGAAGATTGGGTTATGGTGTAAAGGCAGCACAACAGATTTTGATTCTGTTTGTCTAGGTTCGAATCCTAGTAACCCAACAAAATGCTCCGCAGAAATGTGGAGTTTTTTTGTGGGTTTTATTTTTTTAATTAAAAACTTATCTAATATTACTAAGCTTTTTTCTCTTTTAAAAATTGCTTTGTAAACACAAATTTTTTCTATGCGTACAATTATTTTATTTTTTTCTATTCTTTGCATCGGCATTTCATTTAAATCAGCAGCACAAAAAATTTCGTTTTATCCAACTAACTGGTGGGTAGGTATGAAATGGAATAAAATTCAGATACTTATTTACAACGATGTTGAATCATTAAAAGGGGCAACTGTTGAAATAAATTATCCGGGTGTTATTCTTACAAAAATAAACCGACTGGAAAATGAAAGATATCTTGCTTTAGATGTAAATATTCTGCCAACAGCAAAACCCGGGAAAGCCACTTTCATTTTAAAGTATAAAAATAAAACCGAAACAATTTTATTTCCTCTTGAATCTAAAAAATCGGGCAATGGAAAAAAATATGCGCAAGGTGTAAGATCAGCTGATTTTATTTATTTATTAATGCCCGACAGGTTTAGCAATGGCGATGAAACCAATGATAAAATTGGAGGGTTAAAAGACCAGTCCTTAAACAGAGATTCAATGTATTTGCGCCATGGTGGAGATTTGCAGGGCGTTATAAATAAATTGGATTATTTAAAAGATTTGGGCGTTACAACTGTTTGGTTGACACCAGTACTTTTAAATGATATGAGCAAAAGAACAGAACATGGCTATGCGATAACAAATCATTATATTGTTGATCCCAGGTTAGGAGGAAACGAAACATACAAAAAACTAAGCGCTGCCATTCATGCAAAAGGAATGAAATTAATTCAGGATGCAGTGTACAATCATGTAGGTTCTCAACATTTTACTGTACTCGATAAACCAATGAAAAACTGGCTGCACGAGTGGCCAACATACACACAAACATCTTACAGAGATCAGGTTTTGTTTGATCCATATGCAGCGCCTTCGCAAACAAAAATTATGAGTGATGGCTGGTTTGTAAAAGATATGCCTGATTTAAACCAAAGCAATCCTTTTGTGGCAAATTATCTTATACAAAATGCTTTATGGTCAGTAGAAGAATTTGGAGTGGATGGCTGGCGTATTGACACTTATATTTATAACGATTTAAAATTTATGAACGCTTGTAATAATGCGCTTTTAGCTGAATATCCATCTATCACAATGTTTGGCGAAACATGGGTACATGGTGTTGTAAACCAAAGTTATTTTTGTGAAAATAATCTGACTAATTCCTTTAAAAGTAATCTTCAAAATACAACAGATTTTCAAATGCTTTTGTATGGCATTCAACCGGCATTAAACGAATTAACGGGCTGGACGGATGGCTTAATGAAATTATATAATACAGCTGCACAGGATATTTTGTATAAAAATCCAATGGGCCAGGTAATTTTTTTAGATAACCACGATCTTTCAAGATTTTTTTCCGTCGTAAAACAGGATATAAATAAATATAAAATTGCTTTAGGTTGGCTGCTTACTTACCGTGGAATTCCACAACTTTATTACGGGGATGAAATAGGTATGAAAGGCTTTAGTAATCCTGATGGATTAGTGAGATCTGATTTTTTGGGAGGATGGAAGAATGACAGTATAAATAAATTTACTAAAGAAGGGAGAACAACACAGGAAAATGAAGTCTTTGACTTTGTAAAAACGCTGGCCAATTTCAGGCAAAAATCTTCAGCTTTAAAAACAGGTAAAATGGTTCAGTATATTCCTGAAAATGATATTTATACTTATTGCAGATATGATGACGATGAAAAAATTGTGTGTATTATAAATGTGGGAGAAGAAGAGAAAAATATTGACCTTAATACAAAATACAAAGAAGTTGTGCAAGGCTATTCTGGTGTAAAAAATATCATTTCAGGTAAAAATGAGAATTTAAAAATTGTAATAAAACCAAAAGATATATTTATCGGTATTCTAACAAAATAAAAATTCAGTTTTGCCAACCTTTTTTTTTATTTAAATTTTTTAAAATGATTAAAATTTTTTTAATTATTAGATTTTTTTACTGTTTATAATTTTTTTATTTCTCGAAAAAAATTTACGCAAACGTTTGCGTTTATATAATTTTTTGTTATTTTTGAAATGGCTCTTGATTTCTCAATATTTCTCGGGCAACGATAAAATACTTGTTATCACAAAATCAAAACTTTTTTTAATTATGAAAAAATTTTACTCAAGGCAATTCCTGAGAATTTGCTTGTCTTTGGCGTTTGTAGTAATTGGTTGTGCTGCTTTTGCGCAAACAATTATTAGCGGAAAAATTACAAATTTAAAGGATGATGCCGCTTTGCAAGGGGTCACTATCTCAATAAAAGGTACCAGAACCGCTGTACAGTCAGACCTGAATGGAACGTATTCTATCACCGTTCCTTCAAGTAAATCAGTACTTGTATTTACTTCCGTAGGATATGAAACAAAGCAATTTTCTGCAGTTTCCAGTCTGTTAAATGTACAGCTTTTGCAAACCAACTCCCAGCTTCAGGATATTGTGGTGGTTGCATATGGTACTCGTAAAAAAACAGATCTCACGGGGTCCGTTGTATCAGTAGGCATTAAAGATTTTCAAAAGGGTTCTATTAATTCTTCAGAGCAATTATTACAGGGTAAAGTATCGGGTTTAGAAGTAACACCGGGCGGTGGATCTGCGGGTGGTGGAAGTAAAATCCGTATCAGAGGCGGTGCTTCACTGAATGCGAGTAACGATCCATTAATAGTTATTGATGGTATTCCTGTTGTAAACAATGATATATCAGGTTCACCAAATTATTTAAGCACTATAAATCCTAATGACATAGAATCTATGAGCGTTTTAAAAGATGCTTCCGCAACTGCATTATATGGATCACGTGCATCAAATGGTGTTATTATTATTACTACTAAAAAAGGTGGTGCAGGAAAAACTGTGTTTAATTTTAACTCTAAATTTACTACAAGCAGTGTTCAAGATTTTATTCCTGTTTTAACCGGTGATCAAGTTAGAGAAATAATAAATGCCGATGCATCAAAAAGCGGTAATAATGCTTTTAAAAATGCATTGGGAACTCAAAATACAAACTGGCAAAAAATTATTTATCAAACTGCACAGGGATATGATAATAACTTAAGTGCATCCGGAACAATAAATGATGGTGCCGGGTTTAAACTTCCCTTTAGAGCATCTGCAGGTTATCTCAATCAGGAAGGTGTTTTGAAAACAAATAAATTTCAAAGGCTTTCAGCATCTTTAAATTTAAATCCAAAACTTTTTAAAGATCATTTGCTCTTAAATTTTGCATTAAAACTTGCAAGCACCACTACCAGGTTTGCAAACGAAGGTGCAGTAGGAAGTGCTGTGGCTATGAACCCTACAGCACCGGTTTATAGTGGTCAAAAGAACTGGGCAGGTTATTATGAAACATTACAGGCAGATGGGAAACCTTTTGATCTTGCAACAAGAAATCCTTTGGCTTTATTAAATCAACAAAAAAATATTGGTTATGTAACTAGGCTTACAAGTAATATTCAGTTTGACTATAAGTTTCATTTTTTACCCGATTTACATTTCTTAGGTAATTTTGGTGTTGATAATGCAGAAGGATTTGGTACAGTTAATATTGATTCCAACTCAGCTACGAATTATCAAAAACTCGGAAGCAACTCAACATACAAGCAAGATAAAAGGAATCTCCTTGCAGATGTTTCGCTTTTTTATTCTAAAGAATTACCCGGTATAAAAAGCAAATTTGATGTATTGGCCGGTCATACTTATCAAGATTTTTACACCAATGTTTACAATTTTGCAACTTATGTAGGTAGTGCAAAAATTGACTCTACAACTATTCCTTCCTTCTTAACGGACAAACCCCAATACAGAATTGAATCATATTTGGGTAGGTTAAATTACGCATTTAGCGATAAATATTTATTAACGGCCACTATAAGAAGAGACGCAACTTCAAAATTTGCAAAAGAGAATAGGGTTGGTTATTTTCCTGCAATAGCAGTGGCCTGGAAACTAAAAAATGATTTTTTCAAAAATGTTTCTTTTATCAATGAACTTAAACTTCGTGCAGGTTACGGAGAAACAGGTCAGCAGGATGGAATAGGTTATTATTCTTATTTACCTGTTTATGGCCGGAGCAATTCAACTGCCCAATATCAGTTTGGAAACACTTTTTATTCATTTCTTCGCCCTTCAGCTTATGATAAAAATCTAAAATGGGAGACTACTGCTACAACCAACATAGGTTTAGATTTTGGATTATTTGGTGACAGGGTTTCAGGGTCTGTAGAAGTGTATGAAAAGAAAACACGTGATTTATTAAGTACAATACCTGTAGCACCTGGTTCAAATTTTAATATTGAATTGCTTACAAATGTTGGAAGTATAAAAAACAGAGGTATTGAAGCATCTTTAAATTTAATACCAATTAGATCTAATTATTTTTCATGGGATTTGAATGTAAATGGTTCATACAACAAATCTGAAATAACAAATCTTTTAAAAACACAGGACGGTAGTTTTAAAGGTATATCAGTAAGCGGTATTAGTGGTGGTACAGGTAACAACGTAGGTAAACATTTTGTAGGGTATGCTCCCTACACTTATTTTATGTATAAGCAGGTTTATGACCCTAAAAGCGGCAAACCAATTGAAGGACTTTTTGAGGATTTAAACAGGGACGGTGTTATAAATGAGAATGATAAATATTTAGGTAAAAAACCGGCTCCGGACTTTTTGTTTGGAATGAGTACACAGTTCAATATCTATAAATTTTATGTAGGAATGGCAGCACACGGTATGTTGGGTAATTATCTGTACAATAATTTTAATTCCAATAACGGTACACTTTCATCTATACAAAACACTTTGGGTTTTATTGGAAATGCTTCTGCCAATTATCTGGATACAAAATTTAAACTGCCACAATATTCATCTGATTATTATCTAGAAAATGCATCGTTTTTAAGAATAGATAATATTAATATCGGTTATAATTTTGGAAAAATAGCAAATAAAAAAGCAGCTTTAAGACTTAATGCTAGTGTTCAAAATGTTTTTGTAATTACCAAATATTCAGGTGCAGATCCTGAAAATGCCAATTCAACAGGAGTAGATAATAATATTTATCCACGTCCAAGAATATATACGATAGGAGCTAGTTTAGATTTTTAATAAATTTTGAAAAAAAATATAAAAATGAAAAATAACTTTTTAAAATTGCTTGCGTGTTTTGGAATGACAGGTCTAATCATTTCATCTTGTGCAAAAAAACTGGATCTTACTCCGGTAAATGACCTTACACCTGTAACTACTTACTCTTCAGCAGCAGGTTATAAAAGTGTTTTGGCAAAAATGTATGGTACTTTGGCCATTACAGGAAACAGCGGACCGGCAGGTTCTCCGGATATTAGCGGTGGGTTAGACGAAGGTGGACAAGTCGCTTTTATAAGGGGATTATTTAATTGTGAAGAACTGCCAACCGATGAGGCAATATGTGCATGGAATGATCAAACTGTAAAAGATTTTCATGCTTTAAAATGGACTGCGGCTGATCCATTTTTAAAAGGAATTTATGCAAGGTGTATTTATAACGTAACACTTATTAATGAATACTTAAGAGAATCTACCGATGCTAAATTAGCCGAAAGAAATATTATTGGAAATGATGCAGCAGATATAAAAAAGTCTAGAGCTGAAGGAAGATTTTTAAGAGCTTTTAATTATTGGGTTATGATGGATTTGTTTGGTAAAACTACATTTATTACAGAGGCAGACGGTGTTGGTGCTTTTTTACCAAAAGAAAAAAGCAGAGCAGAAATTTTTACTTTTATAGAATCAGAATTGAAAGCAGTTGAAACAGAACTTGCCCCTGTAAAAACTATAGAATATGGTAGAGTAGATCAAGGAGCAGCTTGGGCTTTGCTTGCAAGAATATATCTTAATGCAAAAGTATATATAGGTACTGAAAGAAATACAGATGCCATCACTTATGCAAATAAAGTTATTGCGGGTGGCTACAGGTTACAGCCAAACTATGGTCAGTTATTTATGGCTGATAATGATAAACGGAAAGATGAATTTATGTTTGCAATTACCTGCGATGGCGCACGCACTCAGGCTTATGGTAATACCACTTTTTTAATACATGCAGCGGCAGGCGATGATCATAATGAATATGGCGCTAATTCTGGTTGGGGTGGTTACAGAGCTACGAAAGGATTTTCGGATCTTTTTACAGATCTTTCAGGCAGTACAGATAAGCGTGCAACCTTTACAACATCGGTTTTTAATACCTCTGCAGCCCAAATAAATATTCCAGATATCTCTGTATTTACTAATGGTCTTCACATAAATAAATTTAAAAATATTCGTTCAGATGGTGGGGCGGTTTCGGATCCTACACTTGGCTTTTCTGATATCGACTTTCCGGTATTTCGTTTATCTGAAATGTACTTGATTTATGCCGAAGCAATGCTTAGAGGTGGTACAGGAGCAAATGCAACAATGGCATTGGGTTACGTAAACGCTATTCGTACAAGAGCAGGCGCAACTCCTGTTACAGCTTCAAACATGGATCTTCAGTTTATTTTAGACGAAAGAGGAAGAGAATTATATTGGGAAGGTCATAGGAGGACGGATCTTATACGCTATAATCAATTAACGACCTCTGCATATTTATGGCAATGGAAAGGCGGAATAATTAATGGAACAGCAGTAGATAATAAATATAATATTTATCCTATTCCTCAGGAAAATAGAAATTCAAACATTAACCTTACACAAAACGCCGGATATTAATTTATCAAAATAAAAAAAATATAAATGAAAAAAATACTTAATTATGTTGTTGGATTTTCATTATTTGTCTTCTTATTTATGTCATGTAAAAAAGAAGAAAATAAAGTAACGTATGATGGTGGTACTAATCCTGTATTGTCTTCTACAGCACCAACTTCTTCACTAACTCTTGCCAAAGCAAATGAAAACAATACATGGAATATATTTTCATGGACAAACCCTGCATATAAATTTAATACAGGTAGCAGCTCGCAGGATGTAACCTACACACTACAGATTGATTCATTAGGGTCAAATTTTACTAATCCGAACATTCAGGAAGTTTCAATATCAAAAGATTTATCAAATACAATTACAGTAAAACAAATCAATACCGTTTTAGCAAAACTGCAATTGAAGGAAGACCAGCCGCATAATATTGAAGTAAGAGTTAAATCATCTCTTGCAAATAATAGCGCTATCCTTTATTCAAACGCATTAAAATTTATACTTGTACCATATTTAGATGTTGCAGTAACATTGCCTGAGAACCTTCCGACAGCAGGATCAAATAACGGAGATTTATTTTTAGTAGGTGATGCCAGTCCGGGCGGGTGGAATAATCCTGTACCTGTACCCACTCAAAAATTTACAAGAACATCTTCAACAACCTATGAATTAACAATAGCACTTGTTGGCGGTAAAGAATATTTAATGTTGCCTAAAAATGGCGATTGGGGAAATAAGTATGCTGTTTCAGATAAAAACTTATCCGGTTTAAGTGCAGGTGGAGATTTTGGAGCAAATAAAAATGATAACTTCCCCGGTCCAACTGCAAGTGGCAATTACAAAATTGTTGTAGATTTTAAAACAGGCAAGTTTACAGTAACACATCTTTAATATTAAAATAAGTAACGATGAAAATTTTTATAAAAAACTTTTTAACAGTTTTATTTGTAGCTGCCGCATTTGCTTCTTGCGATAAGGCAAATGATTTAGTAATAGCACCTAATGGTAATGCAGTCACACTTGCAAGTTCCGCCTCAACCTTGGTACCTGCACCTGCTGATTCTAACAACGTTGCAATGTCTTTTACATGGTCAACTCCCAAATATTCGCAGGATCCTTCTTTATATAAATATGTTATTCAACTAGATTCTGCAGGTAGAAATTTTTCAAAAGCAATTTCAAAAACAGTTATTGGAACGCTCACAACTTCTTTTACTGCAAAGGAAATTAATGCAATTGCATTGGGGTATGGATTTAATTTTAATTCTCCTTATGACATGGATGCAAGGGTTATTTCTTCTTATGGAAACAATAACGAACCTTATATTTCTAATACGGTGAAATTTAAATACAGTCCTTACAAAATACCACCAAAAGTACCTACACCCACAACTAACAAATTATTTTTAGTAGGAGATGCATCGCAAGGTGGATGGAACAATCCTGTCCCTGTACCAACCCAGGAATTTGCAAAAATTGATGAAACAACTTATGCCGGTATATTTAATTTAGTTGGTAATAAACAATATCTAATACTTCCACTAAATGGAGATTGGTCTCATAAATTTTCTGTAAATACATCAACTGTGCCTTCAGCAGGCGGAGATTTCGGCTATGATCTTTCTACAAACTTTAATGGTCCTGCAAATGACGGGTTGTATAAAATTACTTTAGATTTTCAAACTGGAAAATTTGTTGTAGTTCCATATTCGGGTAATCTTCCTGCTAATTTATTTATTGTAGGTGATGCTACAAATGGGGGTTGGAATAATCCTGTTCCGGTTCCATCTCAGCAATTAACAAGATTAAATTCTTCGGTATTTAAAGTTACTGCTTTGCCAATGACAGGAGGAAAACAATATTTATTATTACCTGTAAATGGAGATTGGTCAAATAAATATGCTGTTCAGGATAATTCATTACCAGGATTATCAGCCGGTGGTGATTTTGGCTATAATAATCCTCAAAATTTTCCCGGTCCACCTGCTTCAGGTAATTACAGTTTAACTGTAAATTTTATTACAGGAAAATTTAGTGTTCAATAGGCAAACCTTAAAATTTTTAAAAGCCGGGCATATGCTCGGCTTTTTTAAAATGTATCCGTTAAATTGTAGCATCTTTTCAAAAAAAAATAATATGAGCCAAACTTTAAATTACTTTTCTTTTAAAAAAAATTTGCTGTGGATAGCAATTTTATTTTTAAATAATGTTTCTGCCCAATCCAACCTCAAAGAAATCGGAAATATTTCTGCAGTAAAAATAAATGGGCAAAGAATTAATATAACCACCAATACGGCAAATGTTGAAGCCATTGTTTACAGCCCATCAATTGTAAGAATCAGAATGGATAAACAGGCGCTTAAAAAGGATTTTTCCTATGCAGTTATTGCTGAACCAATGCAAACAAAAGTTACCATTACACAAACTGCAAATGAGGTTACCATTGTAACTGATTCATTAAAAGTTGTGTTTCAAAAAAAACCATATTCTGTTACTTTTTATAATATGGATGGTATTGTAATCAGTGAAGATGAAACGGGGCTTTCAACTTCGTGGGTTGGAGAAGAAGTTACAACTTATAAAAAAATGCAGGAAGGGGAACGCTTTATTGGTCTTGGCGAAAAAACCGGTGACCTTGACAGAAAAGGTAACGGCTACACAAACTGGAATACAGATGCTTATGGTTACAGTACCGGGCAAGATCCTCTCTACTCAACAATTCCTTTTTATATCGGTATACACCACAACATGAATTATGGTATTTTCATGGACAATACTTTTCAGTCTGACTTTAATTTTGGTGCAAGCAATGATCGGTTTTCTTCCTTTGGTGCAAGAGGTGGTGAAATGAATTATTATTTTATTTACCACAAAACTGTGGCAGATATTATCAAATCGTACACATCACTTACGGGTCGTATGAAAATGCCGCCTTTGTGGAGTTTGGGTTACCAGCAAAATCGCTACAGTTATTATCCTGATACAGAAGTTTTGCGCATAGCACAAACATTGCGTGAGAAAAAAATACCTGCAGATGGTATTACGCTTGATATTCATTACATGGATAAATACCAGTTGTTTACCTGGAACAAAGAGCGCTTTCCAAACCCAAAAGGTTTAACCGACCAGCTTAAAACGATGGGTTTTAAAACGACAGTTATTGTTGATCCCGGTATAAAGATTGAACCGGGTGCTGCAGCATACGAAAGAGGATTAAAAGCCGGTGTGTATTTAAAATACCCGGATGGTAAAAATTATGCCGGTCAGGTATGGCCGGGATGGTGCAATTTCGCTGATTTTACAAGTGAAGGAGGTCGTAAATACTGGAGAAATGAAATGAAATTTTTTGTTGATAATGGCATCAGCGGCGTATGGAATGATATGAATGAAATAGCAACTTGGGGGCAAAAAATGCCAAGTAATGTTATGTTTGATTTTGAAGGCAGAAAAGGATCTCATTTAGAAGGTAGAAATGTTTATGGGTTAGAAATGATACGGTCCAGCTATGAAGGTTTTAGAGAACAAACATCTACCGAAAGACCATTTGTATTAACCCGTGCAGGCTATGCAGGGTTACAGCGTTATGCTGCAATATGGACAGGTGATAACAGATCTGAAGATAGCCACATGCTTGCAGGTGTAAGATTGATAAACAGTTTAGGTTTAAGTGGTGTGTCATTTACAGGAATGGATGTTGGTGGATTTACAGGAAACCCATCCATTGGTTTGTATGCACGCTGGATGCAGCTTGGCGCATTTATTCCATATTTTAGAAACCATACCGGCATCAATTCAAAATCATCGGAGCCTTGGGCTTATGGCGAAGAAGTTACTGAAATTGCTCGTAATTATATTTCATTGCGCTACAAATTGCTCCCATACTTGTATAGCAGTTTTTATGAATCTACTCAAAGCGGTTTGCCAGTAAACAGATCATTAGCAATTGATAATACTTTTGATAAAAATGTTTACAATGGTGCTTTTCAAAACCAATTTTTATTTGGACAATCAATAATGGTTGCTCCGGTGGAAAGCGGAAAAGATTTTGTAAAAATATATTTTCCTAAAGGCAATTGGTATGATTTGTACAATGATGAAATGACGAAAGGTAACAGTGAAAAAACTGCTGATTTAAGTTTGGCGAAGCTTCCAGTATTTATAAAAGAAAGCAGCATCATTCCTATGCAATCACTTGTGCAGTCAACATCTGTAGCACCAACCGATACTTTAATGGTTCATATTTATAAAGGAAATGTAAATAATAATTTTATTTATTACGAAGATGATGGGAAGAGTTTTGAATATGAAAAAGGTATATTTTACAAAAGAAATATTGTGTATAATACTTCATCTAATCAAATAACCTTTGAAAATGCAGAAGGGCAAATGAATTCAAAATTCAATAATATTGCCGTTGTGTTTCATGGCTTTAATAATATGAATTCAGTGCAGGTGAATGGCTCGGGTGTAAACATGCAGCAAACATTTTCTGCATTGCTAAATCCTATTTCGCAATTTGATCCTCAAGGTACTGGCAAACAAATAGAGGGAAGTAAAACACAAACTGTTGTTGTAAAAAATAATAGGGACAAAATAACTTTTCAATTGTAAGAAAATGATTTTATAAAACAAAATGCCCCGAAAACTCGGGGCATTTTGTTTTATAAAAAAGAATATTTTATTTTATAACTTCCCCCAAAACCTTTCCAACGTTGCCAGATGGCATTTGAATATGCAGAAGCGCTGCAAGTGTGGGAGAAATATCTGTCATGTACGTTTCTCTGTTTGTTTTACCGGGCTTTATATTCCAGCCATAAAACAGTAAAGGAATATGCGCATCGTAAGGATTCCATAAACCATGTGTTGTACCTTTTATACCACCATCAAAATAACCGGGCTTTACAATAAACTGTATATCGCCACTTCGTGTTGGTGTAAAACCATTAGCAAGCATCGTCTTTATTGGTTCGCCTAAAGTTGCACTGTTTAATTTTTCTGTTTCAAATGCATTTATAATGAAAGGGTAATTTTTTAAACTTTCTGTGATCATATTTTTTACAGCATTTACATCTTTGCCTTCATTTTTTAATTTTACCTGATCAATATATACCTGATAATTTTGAACAGATAAAACAGCATTTTTTGTGTTGAAATTATCTTCTACCAGTTTATTTAACTGCTGAAAAATAATGTTGTCGCTAAAAACGCCTGCATCTATATTATGTGCTTTTAAAAAGCCTGGAACATGCGCTGCACCATGATCTGCGCTTAAAAAAATGAGGTAATTATTCTTACCTAAACTTCTATCGAGGTAATTTATAAAATCCGCAATGTCTTTATCTAAGCGCAAATAAGTATCTTCTGCTTCAACGGAATTTGGACCAAAACTGTGACCCATATAATCTGTTGATGAAATACTTATGGTAAGAAAATCTGTCACTTTACCGCTTCCCATTTTTTCGTTTTCTATGGCTTTTTTAGCAAAATCAAATGTAAAGGTTGCAGCACCAGGTGTATATTTAAAAGTGCTGTATTTTAAGGAAGTTGTAATACCTGAAAGTTTTTGAGGAAATGTTGGAGTTTGTAATCCGGGTAAAGCCAATTCATACTCTTGGTTATCGGCTGTGCTTTGTGTGTAAGTATTTATTGGGTAAAGTGTGTTCCAATCCTGTTTCATATAACTGGCTGCATTATCTTTTTGGTTAAATGTATTTACCCACTCTGGCAATTGCTGCATATAATAATTACTTGTGATCCATTTACCATTTTTATCATCGTACCAGTAAGCTGCATTTGCACTGTGCCCCGCAGGTAAAATTGCTCCTCTGTCTTTTAATGCTATCCCTATTACTTTGCTTTCAAAATTATTGCTAAGTTTAAGCTCATCTGTTATGGTTGTTGTCCATAAATTCTTTGGGCTCATTTTACCTGCATTGTCGTTGTTGCCCACACCCTGCACAGTACTGTCATCTGTACAATACATACTTTTTTTTGTACTTTTTTCGTACCAGTTGTTGCCTACGATACCATTGGTAGATGGTGTTGCGCCGGTGTAAATGCAACTGTGCCCAACAGCCGTGTAAGTAGGAACCATTGGTATAAATGTATTTTCGAAACTGTAACCCTGCGTTATTAATTTTTTAAATCCATTGCTGCTGTAGCGGTTGTAGTAGCGATACAAATAATCCCAGCGCATTTGGTCAATTACAATTCCTACAACTAATTTTGGGTGGGATATTTCACTTTGAATTACCTGTTTGATTTTCTTTTGTGCTGATGTATTTATCGAGGAAAAGCACATACTCACAAACAAGAAAAAAGCTAGTTTTCGCATTGGTTTTAAATTTTGGCAAAGGTACAAAATCTGGTTTTGATTACAGATTAACAAAAGATGAAAAAATTAAAGCGCTGACATTATTAAAAAATATAATAAATGCGGATTTTATAAATTATTGTTTAATTGAAATTGAAATGCTGAATGGCTGCCGGATAGGAGTGGCACCGAAGCAAAGCGCAGGTATAGCGTATAGCCGGAACAATTGCTGCTGATTTATTAATGTACAAAGCCCCAAATATTTTAAAATTTTATCATTTACAACAGGGGTTTCATGATTTTCTAATTATGAAATATATCTTATGATTTATTATTTATCTTCGCAATACATAAAAATGAGTAGTTTATGAAGGATGTTTTTGATAAATTAATTAAGGATGGTGGGCCTATTGGTCAGCATATGGATAGGGCGCATGGCTATTTTGCTTTTCCCAAACTGGAGGGCGAACTTGGCCCAAGAATGCAATTTAGAGGTAAGGAAGTAATTGTATGGAGTTTAAATAATTATTTGGGTCTGGTAAACCATCCTGATGTGCGAAAAGTGGATGCTGATGCTGCAGCTACTTATGGTATGGGAAACCCGATGGGTGCAAGAATGATGAGTGGAAATACCTCAAAACATGAAGAGCTGGAAAAAGTAATAAGCAAATATGTAAGCAGAGAAGATACGATGTTGCTGAATTTTGGTTATCAGGGAATAATGAGTTGTATAGATGCGCTTGTAAATCGTAGGGATGTAATTGTGTACGATGCGGAAGCGCATGCATGTATTGTGGATGGTGTGCGTTTACATATGGGTAACCGGTTTGCATTTAAACACAATGATATTGAGGATTGCGAAAAACAGTTGGTGAGAGCAAATGCACTGGCAGAAAAAAATGGTGGAGGTGTGTTGGTTATTACGGAAGGTGTTTTTGGAATGGACGGTGAGCAGGGAATTTTAAAAGAAATAGTTGCATTAAAAAAGCAATATGGGTTTAGATTATTAATTGATGATGCACATGGTTTTGGATATATGGGACCAACCGGTGCGGGTGCTGATGAAGCACAGGGCGTACAGAATGATGTTGATTTATACTTTAGTACGTTTGTGAAAAGTATGGGAAGTATTGGTGCTTTTATTAGCGGACCAAAATCGGTGCTTAAATATTTGCGTTATAATACACGGTCACAAATATTTGCGAAAAGCCTGCCATTATTGATTGTAGAGGGAATGTTGAAACGCATGGAAATGGTAACGACGATGCCTGAGCTGCGTGAAAAACTTTGGAGCAATGTTGAAAGATTACAGAATGGTTTGAAAGAAAAAGGGTTTGATATTGGCGATACTAACAGCCCTGTTACACCAATATACATGAAAGGTGATGTACCCGAAGCGACACAGATGGTAATGGATCTAAGAGAGAATTATGGAATTTTTTGTTCTATAGTTGTATATCCGGTTATTCCAAAAGGCGATATTATTTACAGATTAATACCAACGGCGTCACATAATTTTGATGAAATAGATATTACTTTAAAAGCTTTTGAAGAAACAAAGAAAAAATTAGATGCTGGTTTATACAAAGCTGCTGATATTCCCAATATGGCGGAAGTTGGAGCATTATAAATTCTTTTTGTTTAAAATTTTAGAACCCTTCGATTTCCAGGGTTTTTTGTTTGTGTGATTTTAAAAAAAGTTACCTGGTAAGAGGTCCTTTAAATGTGTTTTCAGTTTGAATCGGTTGCGTCTATTGTGTATAAAATCTTTTGAAATGGCCACTCATTTTTTATTTTTGCTTTCACTAAATAAACAACTATCCCACTTATTAAAACTACAGCAAAGCTTAAAATAATAGCAAGCCCGGTTGCATAAAAAACAAACAGCCACATTAATATTGCTAGTATTACAGGTATTGGGTAAAGTGGCATTTTAAACGGAAGATTGTCCGTTCCTTTTCGTTTTCTCAATAATATCAGACCAACACCCTGGCCAATAAACTGCACCATTATTCTCATGGCAAGAATTCCACTGATTACATCACCCATTCTAAACAATAAACTAAACACAAAAGCAAATGCCGCAAGCACAAGTAAGGAAACATGAGGGAAATTTTTTGTTGGATGAAGCCTTGCGAATATTTTAAAAAATGCACCATCCTGAGCGGCAGCAAATGGTACACGGCTGTAGCCAAGCATTACTGCAAACAACGAAGCAAGTGCAACCCACAAAATCATAACAGTGGCTGCTTTGGCAGCTGTATGGCCGTATAGCCTTTCAATAAAAGTGCTGATAACAAAGTTGTTTGTACCTGCATCCTGCCAGGCTTTAATTTCCTGCCATGGTATTACACTTGTTACACTTATGTTCATTGCTAAATACAAAATGGCAATGGCAAAAATGGAGATAAACATACTGCGTGGAATATTTTTGCCAGGGTTTTTTATTTCGCCACCTAAATGACAAACATTGTAATAACCTAGGTAACTGTAAATGGTTTTTACACATGCCTGCCCAAAAAGAAAAGAGGCAATTGTATTTATACTAAAGCTGTTTTTAAATTCAAATATTGGCTGAACAAAATTTCCATGCGCTATGCCACCAAATATGATCCAACCAAGGGTAGCAAGAACGCCAACCCAAAGCATGACACCAATTTTACCTATGCTTTCAATTTTTCTGTAAAGCAAAATCGTAACAATAATAATAACAGTACCACTTACCATTTTTTGTTGCCAAACCTGCATTGGTACCAGATAAATAAAATACTGTGCAAACCCAATTGCAGCAGATGCAGCTACCAACGGAGCCTGAATAATTGTTTGCCAAACGTATAAAAAACTCATCATTTTACCTGGACCTTCTTCGCCGTAGGCAACTTTTAAAAAATTGTAACTGCCACCGGCTAATGGATATGCAGCGCCAAGTTCGCTCCAAATCATAGCATCTACAAATGATAACAAAGCACCTGCAACCCACGCCCATATATACATGCCGCCGAGTAATCCAATTACAATGGGCATGGTAATGAAAGGTCCAATACCCACCATGTCAATCATATTTAAAACGGTGGAGTGAAACAGACCGAGCCTTCTGTTTTGAGCAGCATTAATATCCATGCGATGAAGTTAGCATTGCATGTTAGAAATTTTTAAAAAACAAGGGAAATTATTTTTAGCCGTGCAAATATGCAGTTATGGATAACTGCTGAGCCAAATATATTTTGTTGTTTTTCTTTTAGATGAAATGAAAAAATAATCACATTTCATCTTCAAAAAACTATTAAGCTTTTATTGAAAGATAGACTACAGAAATTTTTTTAATTATAAAAAAATTATTCAATAATTGTTTCCAGGTAATGTTCTTTTATTCCAAACAATGTTTTCAGTTCTTTAATCTTCAATATATTTTCGTCAAATATTTTTTGGGAGAAATTACTTTTTGTTCCAACAATTAAAACGTTTTTGGGCGTGTCTTCTTCTTGTATAAAATCAAATACTTTTGTTTTGTAACCATGTGCTTCCAGCATTAATGCACGAATAGTGTCGGTAACCATTTCAGCCTGCCGCTCCATTAAAATGCCATGTTTGGTAATGTACTGAAGCGCATTTGTTGGTGCCATTTGTTTGCGAATCTGTTTGTGGCAACAAGGTGCACAAATAATAAATGTTGCATTTGCTTTTATGCCTTTTGCAATTGCATCATCCGTTGCGGTATCGCATGCATGCAAGGCTATGAGCATATCTACAAAAGGTAAGTCTATTTGTTGTATGCTACCTTTTGTAAAATGAAGTCCTGTGTACAATGACTCTTCAGCTATTTTATTGCACTTTAAAACAAGATCCTCTCTTAACTCAATACCCGTAACTTTTATCTCTTTGTTTTTTGTTTGTAAATAATCGTACAGTGCAAATGTTAGGTAACCTTTGCCGCTTCCCATATCTACTATCGAAAAATTATTTTCAATTTTCGTATCCTTTAAAATGCCTTCAATTATTTCAACGTAACGGTTTATTTGTTTGTACTTGTGCTGCATTTCTTTTTTGAGATTTCCTTCAGCATTTGTTAATCCAAGTTCCTTTAAATAAAATGAGTTTGTAGGTATTAATCGGTTTTTTTGTTTGTCGTGCGTTAAGACTCCAACGGTTACTTTAGCTTTACTCGTTTTGGTAACAATTTTTTCTTTTCCTTCTTCTGTTACGGTGTAATAAACAGTTTTTGCAGTTGTATAAACATCAGCATTATAAAAGCTTTCTTTTAATAAATTTTTAATTTGACTTATACAATCAGGTAAATCAAAGTTTTTTGTAATGTCGTTGGTGAGGTTTCTGTAAACAAATGAAAGCAGGTATTTTTCTTTTATTAAAACAGGTTTAATAAATACATTTTTTAAGACGGAAGATTTATCTTTTTTATTACCGATGGTAATTTTAAGAAGCGTTGTGTTTTCTGCGGCAGCAATAATTGTTTGAAGAAACGATTCAAGTTTATTCATGTACTTTTTTTGCAAAGGTATTGTACAAACTTTAATACCTGAATTGCACAACTGTACATTGATATTTATTGCGAGTTATTTACAAGTCACAATTCATGATTCACATCATTACCATTCGTTATGCATTTTTTTATTAAACTCAACAAATGTTTGAGTTTTATCGGCCTTTTCTCCAAAAAACTTTAATGGTGCTTCCATTTGTTTCGGTCTCATGTAACCCGGTAGCGGTGCAGGTTGGGCATTAATACCACTCATAAAAACGGTTGTTGGGTAGGAGAGTTGGCCGCCCGTTAAATAAAGGGCGAGTTCGTTGGTTCGATACTGTGTATTGTATTTATATATTTTATTGTTGAAAGAAATTTGTTCTTTCTGTTCTGCATTAAACTTTACTGCATAATATTTTTCATTGATGTAATTGGCAAGTTTATCATGACTGTATGTTGTACGGTCCATTTCTTTGCACCATCCGCACCAGTCAGTATAAATATCAATCAATACTGGCTTCGGATTTTTTGCGTATAATTCATTTAGTTGTGCAATGCTTATCCAGTTTATTTTTTCTTTGTCAATATTTTTAAATGAAAAGATGCCGATTAGCGCAATCAGTAAAACTATACAACCCAATAATTTCCTCATGTGTAAATTCTTTAGCTTTGTTTTATGGGTGAAAAATTAAGACAAAAAATTGTTGTAGCAATAACGGGCGCCAGTGGTTCCGTTTATGCAAAAGTTTTATTAACAAAATTATGTCAAATCAAAGATCAGATTGAGGAGTTGGGAGTTGTAATGACAGAAAACGCTAAAGATGTTTGGAAAACAGAACTGGGCGATGAAGATTATAAAAACTACGATGTAAAGTATTATGGCCAACAGGATTTTTATGCACCTTTTGCATCAGGCTCAGGCCAATATTCAACCATGATTATTATCCCTTGCAGCATGGGCACATTGGGAAGAATTGCTTCAGGTATATCAAGCGATTTAATTACTCGTGCTGCAGATGTTATTTTAAAAGAGAGAAGAAAATTAATTTGTGTAGCCAGAGATACTCCATACAATCTTATTCATATTAAAAATATGGAAACAATTACGCTTGCAGGAGGAATTATTGCTCCTGCTACACCATCTTTTTATAGTCTACCTAAAACAATTGAAGAAGTTGCAGCAACTGTTGTTGACAGAATTATTGATCTTGCAGGGCTTCAACAAAACAGTTATCGTTGGGGAGAAAAATAATCAATGCAATACAAAAAAAAGCCCGCCAATTAATGTTTGGCGGGATTTTTATTTAATCTAAAACTTTACAAAATGCAGTCCTATTGATTTACTGGCCTGTTCAATTCTTATAAAATATCCTCCTCTAGCCATTCCTTTAAATTCATTTAATAGATCTTTTTGATATTGACCGGGTATTTTTAAACCATCAGAAAACTTTTTTACATTTCGTCCATTTTGATCAAGTATATTAAAAGTTACTTCGCCCGAACCGGGAACGATGTAATCGATAATTGCTGATGTACTTACCGGATTTGGTGTAATTTTTAATCCGATACCATCTTTGATAATTGTTATCTTATTATTTCTGGATGCAGTAGTAAATGTCTGAACTGATGAAACATTACCTGAACCTGTCGCAACGCAATTTGCTGAAATTCTCCATTGGTAAGTAGAACCAATGGTAAGCCCTGATAGATTATAACTGTTTGTCTGTATTCCTGTAGCTGCAACATTCCATGTAGCAACTGTTGCAAGTCTATACTCAACGGTAAAAAATGATCCGTTTTGTACATTCCAATTTAATGTAGCAGTGTTTAAAGTTATTAAGGTGGTGGATAAAGTTATTGGTGCAGCAGGTGTTGCAATTACAATGACCTGAATATTTGCTCTGGCTCCCTCCCCACAACTATTTGTTTGTGCAACATAATAATTAAAAGTGCCTGCAACAGTTGTGTTGGGCATTGGCGCTGTGCTGCTTGAAACCCCACCTGTTGCTGTTGTATACCACAATAAATTTGTTCCAGTTGCTGAAAGTACAGTTGCACTTGCATTTTGGCAATATGTTACAGATGAAACAACCATCGGTGCTGCAGGAAGGGCAGTAATAGTAACAGTAATTGCTGAACGTGGACTCTCACAAATTCCCTGCGTTTGACTTACATAAAAAGTCGTTGTACCTGCAGTAGTTGTTGTCGGTGTTGGTGCAGTTGCGCTACCTGTTCCACCTGTTGCAACTGTGTACCACAATAAATTTGAACCTGTAGCTGTAAGTGCTGTTGCTGTTGCGTTAAGGCAATAAGTTATCGGACTCGCTGCTGTTGGTGCAGCAGGAGTTGCATTTACATTTACAGTAATAGTTGCTCTTGGGCTTTCACAGACGTTGTTTGTTTGGCTCACATAAAAAGTGGTACTGCCAACTGTTGTAGTTGATGGGGTTGATGCGGTTGTACTACCTGTTCCAGCATTTGCAACTGTATACCATAATAAATTATTCCCTGTTGCTGAAAGTGCTGCAGCTGTTGCGTTTTGACAATAACTGATTGACGAAGAAACCGTAGGTGCTGCAGGTATTGGATTCACTGTAACGGATATAGAAGCCCTAGGACTTTCGCCACAACTTTGTGTTTGTGTTACATAAAAAATTGTATTGCCTGCAGTTGTTGTTGATGGAGTTGGGGCTAAAGAACTCCCCGTACCGCCTGTTGCACTTGTATACCACAGTAAATTTGTGCCTGTTGCTGTAAGGGGGATAGCTGCTGCATTCTGGCAATAATTTATAGGGGAAGAAACAGTAGGCGAAGCGGTAGTTGCTGTTATGCTAACAGTAATTAATGTGCGTGGACTTTCACAACCATTAGCGCTTTGAGTAACATAATAATTGGTATTACCAATTGTTATTGTTGATGGAGTAGGAGCTGCCGTGCTTCCTATTCCTCCTGTTGCAACTGTGTACCACAATAAATTTGTACCTGTTGCTGTAAGTGCTGTTGCTGTTGCGTTAAGGCAATAAGTTATCGGACTCGCTGCCGTTGGTGCAGCAGGAGTTGCATTTATATTTACAGTAATTACTGCCCTTGGACTTTCGCAACTATTGTTGGTTTGGCTAACATAAAAAGTAGTACTTCCTAAAGTTATTGTCGACGGAGTTGGAGCAGTTGTACTACCTGTCCCACCATTAGCTACTACATACCATAATAAATTATTTCCTGTCGCTGTAAGTAACGCAGCTGTTGCATTTTGACAATAATTAATAGGCGAAGAAACAGTTGGTGTAGCAGGAATTGCATTTATATTTACCGTGATTGCTGCTCTTGGACTTTCACCACAACTCTGTGTTTGACTTACATAAAAAATGGTAGTACCTGCAGTTGTGGTAGAAGGTGTTGGAGCAGTTGAACTTCCTGTTCCACCAGTTGAATTTGTATACCATAATAAATTTGTACCCGTTGCTGTAAGTGGGATAGCTGTAGCATTCTGGCAATAATTAACCGGAGAACTTACTGTAGGTGCTGCTGTCGTTGCAGTTATTGTTACTGTAATTAATGTGCGTGGACTTTCACAACTATTTGCACTCTGGCTAACATAATAATTTGTACTTCCTATGGTAGTTGTTGAAGGTGTTGGTGCAGTTATGCTTCCTGTTCCACCTGTTGCAACTGTGTACCATAATAAATTTGTACCCGTTGCTGTAAGTGCTGTTGCTGTTGTATTCTGGCAATAATTAATTGTAGAAGAAGAACTTGTTGGTGCCGAAGTTGTACAGGCAGGAATGCTTACATAAATATGATATTCACCCGGCTGTAAAATAATATTTTGTGTAGTACCTGACAAAGTAAAAATTGATCCGGTAGCGCCATTTAAGTTTGAACCTATTCCATTACTGATATAATTTGTATAATCACCTGTTGCCTGAAAAGTTACAGATTTTGTTTGTTGTACAACATCCAAATTGGCAACCACTGTAACTTTTTTTCCGGCAGCATTTGGGTCAGCAATTTGAAATAATTTTACCAGTCCGCCAGCATTAAAAAAATCATAACTAAAAACTGTATTATTAAAAACAGCAGGATTGTTAAGCCTTAAATCGATCATACTTTTATAAGTATCGTATAAATGTCTGCGGTTGGCATTGTTCATATACTCCCAATGCGGTGGCTTGTTTGCTAAGTTTGATCCGCCTGTGTTAATGGATAAATCGTAACCTCTTTCTTCAAATTGCCATATCATTTTAGGACCCGGTACTGTAAAAAATACTGCAGCAGTTGCTTCTTCTCTTGCTAGTGCTGTATTTAAATTTTTTACGTCATAAGTACCTGCATTGTTTCCAAATTGTAAATTCTTATACATGGTACGCTCTTCATCATGACTTTCCATATAACCCATTAATGCAGGGTTATTAAAATTTCGCTGGGAGGAATTATATACTACTCCTGAAATGTCTGAATTGCTGCTAAAGCCCATTGTGCATTGGTTGTACCGGCTGTTTAAATTTCCCCAAAGCATAAAACCATAAGCAGCATATTCCTGCTCTTCCTGGCTTGGAAGTGTTCCTAAAAACTCCAAAATCATATAAGTATTGGGATGAGCAGGAACAGCATTATCATAATAATATTTTAAGTTGGCGACCCTTGAAGCATCATAGTTTTCCACTGTAGTTGTATTGGTAACAGTTTGTGTAAAACCTTTGGCCAAATCAAATCTAAATCCATCGACTTTATATTCATCTAACCAAAAATTTACAGAGCGCTGAACGAGGTACTTAGTGGCTGTTGATGTATGATTAAAATCATTAAAAACACTATAGGGGTGAGGCGCAGTAACATTAAGCCAGGGATTATTAGCTGCAGGCTGATTTGTAGAATTGTTCCAATACAGTTTTGCCTGTGGTGCATTGCCCGTACAATGGTTATAAACAACATCCAGAATTACTGCAATTCCATTTTGATGGCATTTATCAATAAACTCTTTTAATTTATTTTTTGGTCCATAATATTTATCAGGTGCAAAATAAAAAGCCGGATTATAGCCCCAGCTTTCATTACCATCAAATTCATTTATCGGCATTAATTCAATGCTGTTTATTCCTGTATTTTTTAAGTATTGAAGAGAATCAATTAATGACTGGTAACTGTGTTCTGCAGTAAAATCTCTTATTAAAAGCTCATAAGTAATCAGATTTTTTTTATCAGGTTTTACAAAGTTGTTAGATACCCATGTATACTGAGGTTCGGCGGTTTGTAAAATGCCTACCAGGCCTGTTGTTAAACCTGTGGGATATGATTTAAGGTTGGGATAAGTTACTGAACTTATGTAAGGATCATTATCAGGGTCGAGCACTTTTTGAGTGTAAGGATCAGCAATTTTTATAGAATTATCAACGAGATATTGATAGCCGTATTCAGTGCCGGGCGTAAGTCCATTAATGGTTAACCAATAATAATTACCGTCAGGTGTTTTATTCATTTGGTAGGCACAACTTTGTATCCAGTTTGTAAAGTCTCCAACTACAATAACACTCGTTTTATTTGGTGCGAATAATACAAGGGTAGCAGATGTATTATTCGGAGCATAATTTATACCTTCAACAATACCTGCGGGCAAAGGCGCAATCGTTTGCGAAGAAGGGATATAAAAAGAGAAAGAATCTTTTTTTAATCCACTTCCATCATTACCCTCAAACATTATTTTCTGATCACACGCTGTTGATATTGTCGGATTGGCTGATATGGAAGTTGCACCTGTCGCCGTATTAATGGTATTTCCATTTAATTTTATTGTAAGCGCTGCATTATTGGAAGCTACTCCTGTAATATTTACAGCACCACCCAAAGGCACTGAAATTGGCTCTGCATAAGGAATATAACGTGGCTCAAATGGAGGAAGATTCAGCCTAACATTAAATTGTCCTGCGGCGTAAACAGGAATGTACATATCGCTCAAATCTGAATTTACTTCTTTTAAATTACCGGAAGCATTCCTAAAAATTACATTTACTTTAATGATAGTTTCACCTGCAGGCACAGCAAAAAATGTACGTACACTTACCGGATTGTTGCTGTTATCTTTTAGCGTATACTGATATTTATTTGCGCCCAATGCTGTCGCATTTGCTAATGGATTTGTAGATCCATAAACAAATTTTACATACCTCCAATCCGATGGTCCGGTACTTAAATTTGTAATTACTCCAACATGCATATACACATTTGAAGAATTTCCGCCCTCAAAATTTAAAAGCCCCTGGTTACCTTTTGTACAATCAATTGTAAAGGAAAGATTGTTATTATCTTGGGGGAATTCTGGCGCCCATGTAAGTAGTCTTTGAGCCTTTGTTGAAAAACCTACGATCACTACTAAAAAAAGGAGTAAAAATCTTTTCATAAAAAAATTTAAGTTATTATAAACCGCTTCCATAAAGATATTAAAATCTTATAATGAAAGATATTTTTTGACTTCGGTTATTTATAATTAGCAAGCATAAAAAAAGACAGCACATTTGCTGTCTTTTTTTATATAATGGTTTTTGAGCATTTATCTTAAGTCTACTACTTCAACACCCGGATATTTTTTTGCATCAAATATAAAAGTTGCATCCGGCACAATTGTATTTGCCGTAAGGCTTGTTGTACTGTAAGTATATTTATTACCCGTTTTTTCAAAAAGTTTAGTTGTACTTATAGAGTTTTTATCAACATATAATAAAATTTTGAAAAAAGGCTTTGTCTTGTCTATAGGTGTAAGTTCAATTTCACTTAAAGATTTAGTTGTCCCATTTAATTTATACAAAAAATCCTTGTCATAAAAATTGGTAAAAAGTTTTTGAGGAGTTAAACTATTTGCAGATGGATCAATTTTGCTTATGGTTACTTCTTTCGAAGCTTTATCTAATGTCCATATGTTGCTGCCATCCGAAAATATCTCTTGTCCGGTAACACTGATGCGGTATTTGTTTCCTTTCATAAATACATTACCTGTTTTAACACCCAATACCTTTCCAGCAGCATTTTCAATTTTCAGAGAAAACTTTCCCTGTACTGTTTTTAATGTTTTAAATTTTGAACTAACTGCATCAAGAATTTTTTTTGCTTCGGGATCACTTTTACCCATACCTTTTAAAGGCTGAGCTGCAACAGAAAAAAAACCTGCAATCATAATCATTAATCCTGTAAATATTTTCTTCATATTATTTTTTAAATTTTAAAAATGCAAATATATGTTATAGACTAACCGTTGTATGAAACGATTAAGCCAGCTTTCGCAATTAAATGTTAATGTAATTTTTATAGGAGCTGTTTATAAACAAATCGGTAAACAAATTCAAATTCAATATTTTTGTCGCTCATGGCCAAAACTGCTTCAGAAACACCTTTAATGATACAACATAATGCTATCAAGGCAAAATATCCTGATGCAATATTGTTGTTTAGAGTTGGTGATTTTTATGAAACTTTTGGTCAGGATGCGGTCATTACATCTCAGGTTTTGGGCATTACACTTACCAAACGAAATGGTGCTAATTCTGCGTCTGCAGAGCTGGCAGGTTTTCCGCACCATGCATTGGATACTTATTTACACAAATTAGTAAAAGCCGGTTACAGAGTAGCCATTTGCGACCAGCTTGAAGATCCCAAAACGGCAAAAGGCATTGTAAAAAGAGGCGTGACAGAACTGGTAACTCCCGGCGTAGCTACAAGCGATAAATTACTTGAACACAACAATAATAATTTTTTAGCTGCCCTGCATATCACTGATGAAAAAACAGGAATTTCTTTTCTGGATATATCAACCGGAGAATTTTTTATTGCTGAAGGTGATAAAGAATATACAGATAAACTGTTGCAAAGTCTGCAACCTGCCGAAGTAATATTTCAAAGAAATAAACAAAAATATTTTAAAGAAAATTATGGCACCTCTTTTTTTACTTACACATTAGATGAATGGATTTTTGCTGATGTATATGCTAACGAGATATTGCTAAAGCATTTTGGCACGCACAGTTTAAAAGGTTTTGGTGCAGAAGGCATGAGTGCAGGAATTATAGCTGCGGGTGCAATTTTGCATTATTTAAAAGATACGGAACATCCCAACCTGCAACACATTACTTCCCTGCAAAGAATAAATAAAGAAGAGCATTTGTGGATGGATCGTTTTACTATTAGAAATTTAGAACTCATTTCTAACAACGAAAACAGCAGTCTTTTTAAAACCGTAAATAATACCGTTTCTCCCATGGGTGCAAGGCTGATGAAACGGTGGATGTTGATGCCCTTAAACGACCTCATTAAAATAAATGAAAGATTAAATACAGTTGAATTTTTTATCAAAGAAACTGACACAAGACTACAGATTGGTAAACATATAAAAATGGCTGGAGATGTGGAAAGACTTGCAGCCAAAATACCATTAAAAAAAATAAATCCACGGGAGGTACTGCAGGTAGCCAGAGGATTACAGCAAACAGAAGAAATAAAAAAAATCTGCTCTTCAACATCGAGTGATTATTTAAAAAGGCTTGGCGATTCGCTCAACAGTTGCAGTTATATCCTGCAAAAAATATTAACGCAAATAACAGAAAATCCACCGGCGCTTGCAAATAAAGGCGGACTGATTGCGCAAGGTATTCATGCAGAATTGGATGAGCTTAGGAGCATTGCTAGTGGCGGCAAAAATTATCTTTTAGAACTGCAGCAGAAAGAAGCCATCAACACAGGAATATCTTCACTAAAAATTAGTTTTAATAATGTTTTTGGTTATTATTTAGAAGTAACAAATCTGCACAAACCAAAAGTACCCGAAACATGGATTAGAAAGCAGACACTTGTAAATGCTGAAAGATATATTACACCTGAATTAAAAGTGTACGAGGAAAAAATAATTGGTGCCGAAGATAAAATTCACCAGATTGAGCAACAGCTTTTTCAGGAATTACTGAACGAATTGCAGGATTATATTGCGCCCATGCAGGTGAACGGTCACGTAATGGCTGTGCTTGATTGCTTAAGCTGTTTTGCCAACAATGCATTACAATACAATTATAAAAAACCTGATCTACACTGTGGGTTTGAAATGGAACTGAAAGACAGCAGGCACCCCGTTATTGAAAGAAATTTACCGCAGGGAGAAACTTATATCAGTAATGATATTTTTCTTGATAATACAACCAAACAGCTCATCATTCTTACAGGCCCAAACATGAGTGGCAAAAGCGCTATCTTGAGACAAACGGCACTAATAACTTTAATGGCACACATGGGAAGTTTTGTGCCGGTTTCTTCAGCAAAAATTCCGTTGACAGACAAAATTTTTACAAGGGTTGGTGCATCAGATAATATTACAGGTGGCGAGAGTACATTTATGGTGGAGATGAACGAAACCGCCAGCATCATAAACAACCTTACTGCAAGAAGTTTAATTTTACTGGATGAAATTGGAAGAGGAACATCAACCTATGATGGTATTTCTATTGCGTGGAGCATTGCAGAATTTTTACACCAGTCACCACATACACCCAAAACTTTATTTGCCACACATTACCATGAGTTAAATGAACTTGAAAATAAATTTGATCGCATAAAAAATTACCACATAACAAACAAAGAAGTTGGTAATAAAATAATTTTTTTGCGCAAGCTCGCACCCGGTGGGAGTATTCACAGCTTTGGTATACATGTAGCTCGCATGGCAGGAATGCCGCCTGCATTAATTGACAGAGCAAATGAGATATTGTTATTGCTGGAAGAAAAAAATAAAGACGATAATGAATCACAAAATAGCGATGTTGTAAAAAAGAAAATGAAGCAGCTTTCTTTACCCAAAATGCAGCTAAATATTTTCGATGCACACTCAATCACTTTCGAAGAAATAAGATCTATTTTAGAAACTGTCGATATTAACAGACTCACGCCGGTTGAAGCATTGCTCAAGTTGCAGGAAATAAAATCTAAAATTAAATAGAAGAATATTTTGGTTTTTTTTAATTAGCCAGCAAACAGTTTCATAATCTTAAAGATTTTCATTTTATTATTAAAACCCTGCAGGCAAACATTAATTAAATCATAAATATTAACATTCGGTTGATAACAATAAAATAATATGTAGACGTTTACGTTAATTTTGTATAAATCACAATTTGAGTATGCATGCAATTTGCTAAAGGAAAACTACTTGCAATAGGAGGAGCGGAGGACAAAGGTACAGATCTGGAAACCGGCCAAATACACCGAAATAATTTAAATTTTTTTGAACTTGGAATTCTAAGACGAATAGTAGAAGAAATTGGCGGACATGAAAAAAGAATTGAAGTAGTTACGACTGCAAGCATGATTCCTGTAGAAGTTGGAGAAAACTATCTCAACGCTTTTGGAAAAATTGGTTGTAAACAAATAGGACTGATGCACATTAGAAACCGTGCAGATGCTATGAAGGAGGAATACATTGAGCGATTAAAAAAATGTGATGCCATCATGTTTAGTGGTGGTAACCAACTTAGGCTGACAAGTACTTTTGGAGGTACACAATTCTTACAAATAGTTTTAGAGAGATACAATGAGGAGGCAGCTTTTTTAGTTGCCGGTACATCTGCAGGTGCAATGGCCATGAGTAACACCATGATTTATGAAGGCAATGCAGCAAAAGCCCATTTAAAAGGGGAAGTAAAAATCACAACAGGTTTGGGTTTTATGGATGATGTAATTTTTGATTCTCATTTTGAAAAAAGGGGGAGATTTGGAAGGCTTGCACAAGCTGTTTCTGCAAATCCATCCTGCATTGGGATTGGTCTGGGAGAAGATACCGGCTTCTTAATTATTGATGGCAACAGAATGGAAGCAATTGGGAGCGGACTTGTTGTTATTTTAGACGGACATGATATTCGCCACAGCAATATTGCTGATATACCGGATGGTTGCCCAATAAGCATTGAAAATATGCGTGTACATTTTCTTGAAAAAGGAAACGGTTACATGGCTGTAGAAAGAATATTTATTCCTGAAGTATTTGAAGGATCAGTTACAAACAAGCAGGTAAATGTAGAATGAACTAATCTAAAATTTATTTAAAAATTCTTCGGTATAACCGAAGGCTTTTTAAAATTCATCAAGCTAAATAACTTCAAATAAATAATAACTTTTTTTTCCTTTTTGAACCAATAAAAATTTTTTGTGCAGCAGCATCTTTTTTGTAGGCATAAGTTTCGGGTCATCAGATTTTTTTCTGTTGATACTAACACCTCCCGATAATATCATTTTTTTAGCATCACCTTTGCTGGTAAAAATTCCGGCTTCTGTTAGCATGGTCGCCAAGTCAATTCCCTTTTCAAAATCAGCTATTGAAATAGTTGTTTTGGTAATCCCTTCAATGGCATTTAACTCATTTTCTGACAAATCTTCGGCAGCAGCATTTTGTGAAGAAAATAATTTTTCAGTGGTTTCAATGGCTTTTAAATATTCATTTTTGCCGTGAACAAAAATCGTAATTTCTTCTGCCAGTTTTTTCTGCGAAAATCTTTTTCCTGGATCTTTTTTGTGTGTATCAATAATTTCGTTAATCTCCGTCTTACTTAAAAATGTAAAAATTTTAATCCAGCTTTCTGCATCTTCATCAGAAGCGTTTAACCAAAACTGGTAAAATTTAAACGGTGAGGTCTTCTCAGCATCCAGCCAGATATTCCCCTGTTCAGATTTTCCAAATTTTGTACCGTCTGCTTTTTTGATAAGCGGGCAGGTAAATGCAAAAGCTTCTCCGCCATCTTTTTTTCTTATGAGTTCTGTGCCGGTTACAATGTTGCCCCATTGGTCACTGCCGCCCATTTGTAATTTGCATTTCATGTTTTTGTAAAGCCAATAAAAATCGTAACCCTGCACAAGCTGGTAGGTAAATTCTGTAAACGACATACCATTTTCACCTTCCAGCCTTTTTTTTACACTGTCTTTTGCCATCATGTAATTAACTGTAATGTGTTTTCCGGCATCTCTTATAAAATCTAAAAAAGATATTCCCTTAAACCAGTCATAATTATTTACCATAACTGCACAGTTTGCAACAGTTTCTTTAAAATCCAAAAACTTATACAACTGTGCTTTAATTCCCAAAACATTTTTGTTTAAAGTTTCTTCGCTCAGCATATTTCTTTCTTCACTTTTGCCACTTGGGTCGCCTACCATTCCCGTTGCACCGCCTACAAGTGCTACGGGTTTGTGCCCGGCTTTTTGCAAATGAACCAAAAGTAAAATGGGTACAAGGCTGCCAATATGTAAACTATCTGCCGTAGGGTCAAAACCTATATAACCCGATGTAATTTCTTTGTTCAATTGATTTTCAGTGCCCGGCATTATATCCTGCAACATTCCACGCCATTGTAATTCTTCTAAAAATGCATTCATTTCACAAAAATATTTTGGTAAAAATAAGGTTGTAAAAATTAAACGGTAAACCGGTTTTTTTAAAAATTTAAATCAAGCTTTTTAGAACTGCTGCAATAAAAAATTTAATTAAAGAAATAGATGCTGTTTTTCCTTTTTTGCCAATAGTTTTTTTCAACAATAGGAACCTATAAAATGCTTGGTTTTCATTATATTTGAAGCACATTTTACTTTTAAATATTGTTCACACTTTTTTACTGTTTAGAACGTTTAAGAAATCAATAAAGTTTTACAATTATTAATATTGTTATCATGAAAAAAAGCATTGCTGCTTGTATTTCGGTTTTTGTTTTGTTTTCTGTTTCAGGTTTTTCGCAATTCAGAAAATATTCAAACGAATTTCTAAATATTGGTGCGGGAGCAAGAGGATTAGGAATGGGAAGTGCACAGGTAGCTTCCGTAAAAGATGCTACTTCAGGTTATTGGAACCCCGCCGGTTTAGCGGAAGTAAAAAATAATATTGATGCTACTATTATGCACGCTGAGTATTTTAGCGGTATAGCCAAGTATGATTATGCAGCCGTTGCAGTGCCCGTTCAGGATAATAAACGTACCGTCGGCTTTTCATTGCTTCGTTTTGCGGTTGATGATATACCAAATACTCTTTTCTTGGTGGAGCCTGATGGAAGTATTAATTACAATAACATTAAATCTTTTTCTTCAGCGGATTATGCATTTTTAATGTCTGTTGCGCAAAAAGTAAAAGAAAATGACAATTATGTTTTAAATGCCGGATTAAATGCTAAGGTTATTTACAGAAAAGTTGGAAAGTTTGCAAATGCCTGGGGATTTGGCCTAGATGCAGGATTGCAAATGAGAGGAAAAAAATGGAATATTGGTTTGGTGGCAAAAGATTTGACAACAACATTTAATGCCTGGTCATTTAAATTTACAGACAAAGAAAAAGAAGCTTTGTACCTAACAAAAAATGATATTCCTGTAAAATCGACAGAACTAACAGCACCACGTTTGATACTTGGTGGAGCTTACACTTTTGATATCGGGGCTAATTTTAAATTGCAAACAGAAGCTAACATTGACGTTACTTTTGACGGTAAAAGAAATACTGTTTTTAGCGGTAATACTGTTAGCGCAGATCCACATCTTGGCTTGGAAGGTGCTATTAAAGATGTTTTTTTTGTAAGGGCAGGGGTTACAAATTTTCAAAGGGCTTTGTCAGATGGAGATACTTTGAATCAAAAAAAGGTTTGGATATACCAGCCTAGCCTTGGGGCAGGTTTTAAAATAAAAAATGTGAATATTGATTATGCCTTTACAAATTTAGCAAATCAATCAAATCCGTTATACACGCATGTAATTTCTCTTAGAATTATTTTTGGAAAGAAAAATGATGAATAGAGGTTTTATAAATTGAACAGTTATGAAAAAAAAAATACTTCTTCCATTTTTAATATTATTTGCGTTTTCTGTAAAAGCCCAGTTTAATAACAGTTGGATAGATTATAGCAAAACATATTTTAAGTTTAAAATTAATACGGATAATATTACCCGTATACCCCAATCAACAATTGCAGCTGCAGGTTTAGCAGCCGTTAATGCAGATAATTTTCAGCTTTGGAGAAACGGACAACAGGTTAGAATATTTACTTCAGTATCCGGCATAATATTGGGAAGTACTGATTTTATTGAGTTTTACGGAGAAATGAATGACGGAAAAGCTGATGCGCCCTTGTATAAAGAACCGCAGTTTCAATTGGCTGATAGGTATAGTTTAGAAACAGATACTTCAACATATTTTCTTACTCAAAATACAACCGGAGTAAATTTAAGATACACAAACACAATAAATACAGCGCCGGGTACAGCAACTCCCGATGCTTATTTTATGCGTAGTATAAATCTTTTTTACAAAGCCAATTTAAACCGTGGTTATGCACAAGACCTGGGAGAATATGTTTATTCTTCCGCTTATGATAATGGCGAAGGTTTTACTACCGGTGATAACAATATTAATTCTCCTTTTGTTGAAACGATAAGTGGATTAAATGTTTATACTGCAGGGCCTTCAAACAGCCTTTCTGTAAGAGCAAAAGTTTTTTCAAATACAGATAATATCCAAAGAACCATATCTTTAAAACTTTTCGGGAACGTCTTGTCATCTCTAATAACAACTAACACCACTCAGGCAGTTTTTAATGTTACAAGTCAACCTTTAAGTTATTTACAAAACACTTCATCAGCAACTGTTTCTATAACCAATAGCAATTTATCAAATCCAGCAATTACTGATAGATTTGTTATAGCAACGGTTGGAATAACTTATCCTTCAATATTTAATTTTAACAACAGCAAATCTTTTCCTTTTGACCTTGCCGCATCTGCTACAGGAAATAATCTTGAAATTGATAATTTTAATTTCGGAACAGTATCTCCGGTTTTATACGATATAAATAATGGAAGAAGATATATCGGCGATGTTATTTCAACGCCTGGAAAAGTAAAATTTGTATTACCGGCTTCTTCAGATGCTGTAAGAAAATTTATTTTAAACAATGTTGAATCTTCAAATATTATCACTGTAAACAGTATGCTAACAAAGAATTTTGTTGATTACAATACTGCAGCTACCCAAGGAGATTATGTAATTATAAGTAATTCTGTTTTGTACAATAATGGAGCAGGAGTAGATAATGTAGAACTTTATAGAGCTTATAGAAATTCAGTAAACGGCGGAGGTTTCAATGCAAAAGTCTATGATATAAATGAACTTACAGACCAGTTTGGTTTTGGCATAAAATCTCACCCTGATGCGGTAAGAAATTTTGTACGATTTATGGATGTGCAATATCCTGTAAAACCCAAATTCATTTTTATTATTGGCAGAGGGATAAGCTATCAGGGCAAGAGGCCTCAGGAAGCCAATCCGATTGCTGCACAACTTGATTTGGTTGGCACTTTTGGCTGGCCCGCATCAGATAATTTGTTGGTATCTCAACCCGGCACAACTGTACCCATAACTCCAGTTGGTAGGCTAGGAGCAATTAACGGAGCAGAAGTTGGGATTTATTACCAGAAGATTTTACAATACGAGCAGGTACAAAGAACTCAAAGTCCTGCTATTGCTGATAAAGGGTGGATGAAAAATTTTATTCATATTGTAGGTGGCAAAACGGAGGGAGAAAGTCTGCAGCTTGGGTCTTATATGGATCAAAATAAAGTTATAGCAGAAGATACTTTATATGGCGGAAAAGTTGAAACATTTAGAAAAACATCTGTTGCAACAATTCAGCAGGCAAGCAGTGAAAGAATTACACAGTTGTTTGAAGAAGGCATTGGCTTTTTAGGATATTTTGGTCACTCATCTGCAACTACTTTTGAATTTAATATTAGTAACCCAGAAAATTATAACAACACAGGTAAATATCCATTCTTTAATGTGAGCGGTTGTATAGCCGGAGATTTTTACAGTTACGATCCAAACAGATTATCTACCCTCGCAACACTTTCTGAAAAATATACGTTTGCAAATCAAAAAGGCAGTATTGGTTTTCTTGCCGATACACATTTCGGAATTCCCTTTGTATTGAATAATTTTAATAACAGATTTTACAGAAATTTTTCTTTGTTAATGTATGGGGCATCTGTAGGGCAACAATTAAAGGAAGTGCATTCTTTTCTAGATGGTGCTAATCCTAATGTTGATTATCTCACAAGAATACACTTGGAAGAAATAAATTTAAATGGTGATCCTGCAATAAAAATCAACGCTTTTCCAAAAGCAGATTATGTTATAGAAGAACAGTCTGTCGTTATATCTCCAAATATTATAACAGTTGCTGATCCGTCATTTAATGTAAAAGTTAATATGCG
>JANXTG010000043.1 GCA_025352525.1 Ferruginibacter sp. | reverse complement strand
AGGCCCTAAAAGTGTAGAAGCGCCCATAATGAGCCATACTTTATTAAAGTTTAAAGTGCTCCCACATTTAGAAAAAGGTACGCCACTGTTTTTTATTTTAATTGATAATTTGCGCTTTGACCAGTGGAAAACCATACAACCCATTTTTGCTGAAAGTTTTAGAATACATGAGGAAGAAACCTTTTATGCAATTCTGCCAACTGCAACACAATATGCACGTAATGCCATTTTTGCAGGGATGTTACCTATAGATATTGAAAAAAATTTTCCTGACCAATGGAAAAATGATGATGAGGAGGGTGGTAAAAATATGTTTGAAGAAGATTTTTTAAGAGCTCACCTAAAGCGATTAGGCAAGGGTGATTTAAAAATTTCATACACTAAAATTACCAATAACCACGATGGGCAAAAGCTTGTAGATAATATGCACAATATGTTGCAGAATGATTTAAATGTGATCGTGTATAATTTTGTAGATATGCTTAGCCATGCACGAACTGAAATGGAAGTGTTGAAAGAACTTGCCGGAGATGAAACAAGTTACAGGAGCATTACTCAAAGCTGGTTTGAGCACAGTCCGCTTCACCAGGCACTAAAAAAAATTGCCGATAAAAAAATTAATATGGTTGTGGCTACTGACCATGGAAGTACAAGAGTAAAAACGCCGGCTAAAGTAATCGGTGATAAACAAACTACAGCAAACCTTCGTTACAAACATGGTCGTAATTTAAATTACGACCCTAAAGATGTGCTGGCATTTAGAGACCCAAAAGAAGCAGGATTGCCTGTGCCAAATATAAATTCAACATTTATTTTTGCCAAAGGAGATATCTTTTTATGTTATCCTAATAATTATAACCATTTTGTAAATTATTATAAAAATACTTTTCAGCATGGCGGGGTCAGTTTAGAAGAAATGATTGTGCCGGTAATAAGAATGACAAATAAATAAGGTTTCTCGCAAAGAAAAGAAGGAGCAAAGCCTTGAACCATGATTCTACACTTAGCGTCTTACCTTAACTTGTTTTTCTTTGCGTGAAAATATTTATTAACTTTTGTTAAAAACGATTTTTTACATAATGGATTTATTAGAGCAAGTTGCAGGATAGAAAACTAACAAATAAATTACAGCTGTAATATTAATATGAAATTTACACAAAATACATTAGACAAGGTTGAGAAAATAGCGCAGGAAAGTGGTTATGTGATGAGGTATGAAAGAGGTTCGTTTCAAAGTGGCTATTGCATATTGCAGGAAAAAAAAGTGGTGGTGGTTAATAAATTTTTACCAACGGAAGGGAGGATAAATACATTAATAGATTTATTGCCTCAACTAAATATAAATTTTGATTCGCTTACCCACGAAAGCCAAAAATTATATATTGAATTACAATCTCAAGCATTAATAAATAACTGATAATTATTAATGAATGAATTTTCCCGCTCTTAAAATTACTTTTCTCGGTACGGGCACAAGCAGCGGTGTACCAATGATAGCCTGCCATTGCAAAGTTTGCACATCTACAAACAAAAAGGATAAACGCTTGCGCAGCAGCATAATGGTTCAAAGTACCACAACAACCTTGGTTGTGGATACCACACCTGATTTTCGTTACCAGATGCTGAGGGAAAATGTAAATAATGTTGACGCAATTTTATTTACACATCCACATAAAGACCACGTTGCAGGACTCGATGATATAAAAGCATTTAATTATTTTCAAAAAAAAGCTATTGATGTGTATGCAAATGAACTTACACAGAAAGCGCTAAAAGATGAGTTTTACTACTTTTTTGCAGAGCATAAATATCCGGGTGTGCCGGACATTAATTTGCGTTTAATAAATGAAGAACCTTTTTTGGTAGGAGATATTTTTGTAACGCCCATAAAAGTATGGCACCTCAACATGCCGGTGTTGGGTTTTAGGTTTGGAAATTTTTCTTACATAACAGATGCAAACAAAATTGAAGAATCAGAAGCTATTAAAATATTAGGCAGCGAAATACTTGTTTTAAATGCATTAAGAAATGAGCCCCATATCTCTCATTTTACTTTGCAGGAAGCCATTAATCTTGCCGCAGAGTTACAGATTCCACAGGCTTATTTTACGCATATAAGCCACCAGCTTGGGCTGCATGAAGAAGTTACTGCAATATTGCCTGCGGGTAATGCGCTTGCATATGATGGATTGCAGCTTATTTTAAATTAATTTTTGCAATGCATTTATTAAAGTAAATTTATTTTTATAATTAAGCCATGCAATGCTAAACAAGCAATCAAAAAATCCATTTATTTTTTCAAAAAAAGACAGAGCGGGTATTCTTGTTTTGCTTGTTGTAATTATTGCTGTTTTTATATCTGCAAAATATATTTACCCGCTTATTATTAAAGATGAACCAGTTGCAATTGCTGATATTTCAACAGCAACTGATTCGTTGCGGGTGAAGCAAAAAGACGATAATAAAAAAAGTAATGCTTACGGTGACTACAATGCAGATGAAGGTTACCAGGCTTATTCTAAAAAAAGCTACAACAACACTTTTACCGGAACTATGTTTTATTTTGATCCCAATACGCTGGATGCTGCAGGCTGGCAGAGGCTGGGTATAAAAGATAAAACGATTGCATCTATGCAAAAATATTTATCAAAAGGTGGGCGCTTTAAAGAGCCGGATGATTTGCGAAAAGTATGGGGTTTACGAGAGGACGAAAAAGAAAGACTTATTCCTTATGTGCGTATTACAGCTGTTGCGCAACCGACTTATACAAATAATTACACACCCTACGAGAAGAAACCTTTTGAAAAGAAAGTTATAGCTCCGGTTGATATTAATGCGGGCGACTCTGCAGCTTTTGAAGCCTTACCTGGTATTGGTGGCGGCTACTCCAGGCGCATTATTAATTTCAGAAACAGGCTTGGCGGTTTTTACAAAGTAGAACAGATTGCAGAAACTTTTGGGCTGCCGGATTCTGTATTTCAAAAAATAAAACCGCTGTTAAAAATATCGGGGAACGATGTAAAGAAACTAAATGTAAACACTGCAAAAGAAGAGGAATTAAAG
>JANXTG010000042.1 GCA_025352525.1 Ferruginibacter sp. | reverse complement strand
AGGCCCTAAAAGTGTAGAAGCGCCCATAATGAGCCATACTTTATTAAAGTTTAAAGTGCTCCCACATTTAGAAAAAGGTACGCCACTGTTTTTTATTTTAATTGATAATTTGCGCTTTGACCAGTGGAAAACCATACAACCTATTTTTGCAGAAAGTTTTAGAATACATGAAGAAGAAACCTTTTATGCAATTCTGCCAACTGCAACACAATATGCACGTAATGCAATTTTTGCAGGGATGTTGCCGATAGATATTGAAAAAAAATTTCCAGACCAATGGAAAAATGATGATGAGGAAGGTGGTAAGAATATGTTTGAGGAAGATTTTTTAAGAGCTCACCTAAAGCGCTTAGGCAAAGGTGATTTAAAAATTTCTTATACTAAAATCACCAATAACCACGATGGGCAAAAGCTTGTAGATAATATGCACAATATGTTGCAGAACGATTTAAATGTGATCGTGTATAATTTTGTAGATATGCTGAGCCATGCACGAACAGAAATGGAAGTGTTGAAAGAACTTGCCGGAGATGAAATAAGTTACAGAAGCATTACCCAAAGCTGGTTTGAGCATAGTCCGCTTCACCAGGCGCTTAAAAAAATTGCAGATAAAACAATAAATATGGTCGTTGCAACTGATCATGGAAGCACAAGGGTAAAAACACCTGCAAAAGTTATCGGTGACAAGCAAACTACAGCAAATCTTCGTTACAAACATGGTCGTAATTTAAATTACGAACCTAAGGATGTGCTGGCATTTAGAGACCCTAAAGAAGCTGGATTGCCTGTGCCAAATATAAATTCAACATTTATTTTTGCAAAAGGTGATATCTTTTTATGTTATCCTAATAATTACAACCATTTTGTAAATTATTATAAAAATACTTTTCAGCATGGTGGGGTAAGTTTAGAAGAAATGATAGTACCGGTTATAAGAATGACGAATAAGTAGATTTCACGCAAAGAATTAAAGGAACAAAACATAAAAGCATCAAACCAACTTTTGCGTCTTGCTTTACTTGTTATTCTTTGCGAGAAAATTAATTTGCTAACTTTTGTTGAAAACGTTTTTTTAAATAATGCGATAATTAAAGCAAGTTGCAGTTAACAATATAATTTTAAACACAGAAACGAGGAACAAGCAATATGAAATTAACACAAAACACATTGGATAAGGTTGAGAAAATAGCGCAGGAAAGTGGTTATGTTATGCGGTATGAAAGGGGCTCTTTTCAAAGTGGATATTGTATACTGCAGGAAAAAAAAGTGGTGGTGCTCAATAAATTTTTACCAACAGAAGGCAGAATAAATACCTTAATAGATTTATTACCGCAGTTAAATATAAATTTTGATTTGCTCACACACGAAAGCCAAAAATTATATACCGAATTACAATCTCAAGCATTAATAAATAACTGATAATTATTGATGAATGAATTTTCCCGCTCTTAAAATTACTTTTCTCGGTACGGGCACAAGCAGCGGTGTACCAATGATAGCCTGCCATTGCAAAGTTTGCACATCTACAAACAAAAAAGATAAACGTTTGCGCAGCAGCATAATGGTTCAAAGTGCCACAACAACCTTGGTTGTGGATACTACACCTGATTTTCGCTACCAAATGCTGAGGGAAAATGTAAATAATATTGATGCAATTTTATTTACACATCCACACAAAGACCACGTTGCTGGACTCGATGATATAAAAGCATTTAATTATTTTCAAAAAAAAGCTATTGATGTGTACGCAAATGAACTTACACAGAAAGCGCTTAAAAATGAGTTTTACTACTTTTTTGCAGAGCATAAATATCCCGGTGTACCGGATATTAATTTGCGCTTGATTGAAGAAGAACCTTTTTTGGTAGGTGATATTATTGTAACGCCTGTAAAAGTATGGCACCTCAATATGCCTGTGTTGGGTTTTAGGTTTGGAAATTTTACTTACATAACAGATGCAAACAAAATTGAAGAATCAGAGGCTATTAAAATTTTAGGCAGCGAAATATTGGTTTTAAATGCATTAAGAAATGAGCCCCATATCTCTCATTTTACTTTGCAGGAAGCCCTTAATCTTGCTGAAGAGTTACAGATTCCACAGGCTTATTTTACACATATAAGCCACCAGCTTGGTCTGCATGAAGAAGTTACTAAAATATTGCCTGCGGGTAATGCACTTGCTTATGATGGGCTACAGCTCATTTTAAATTAATTTTTGCAATGCAATTATTAAAGTAAATTTATTTTATAATTAAGCAATGCAATGCTAGACAAGCAATCAAAAAATCCTTTTATTTTTTCAAAAAAAGACAGAACCGGTATTCTGGTTTTGCTTGTTGTCATTGTTGCTGTTTTTATATCTGCAAAATATATTTATCCTTCTATTGTTAAAGATGAGTCCATTGCAAATGCTGATATTACTCTAGCAACTGATTCGTTACTGGTTAGACAAAATGATTACTCCAAAAAGAACAATCCTAACAACGACTACAATGTAGACGAAAGTTACCAAGCTTATTCAAAAAAAAGTTATAACAATACTTTTTCCGGAACTATGTTTTATTTTGATCCCAATACGCTTGCCGCAGAAGGCTGGCAAAAACTGGGAATAAAAGATAAAACAATTGGATCTATGCAAAAATATTTATCAAAAGGTGGGCGGTTTAAAGAGCCCGATGATTTGCGAAAAGTCTGGGGTTTACGGGACGATGAAAAGGAAAGACTTATCCCTTATGTGCGCATTGCAGCAGTTGCTGAACAGAAGTACACAAATAATTATATTCCTTACGAAAAGGAACCTTTTGAAAAGAAAGTTATTGCTTCAGTTGATATTAATGCAGGTGATTCCGCTGCTTTTGATGCACTGCCGGGCATTGGTGGAGGCTACTCCCGTCGCATTATTAATTTTAGAAACAGACTTGGTGGTTTTTACAAAGTAGAACAGATTGCAGAAACTTTTGGGCTGCCGGATTCTGTATTTCAAAAAATAAAACCGCTGTTAAAAATATCGGGGAACGATGTAAAGAAACTAAATGTAAACACTGCAAAAGAAGAGGAATTAAAG
>JANXTG010000032.1 GCA_025352525.1 Ferruginibacter sp. | reverse complement strand
GCTATCTGCACAGCATTGGTAGCAGCACCTTTGCGTAAGTTATCGCTCACTATCCAGCAGTTAAGTGTATTGGGTTGTGTTTCGTCCCTCCTTATTCTGCCTACAAATGTTTCATCTTTATCATGGGCGGTAAGTGGCATCGGATAAATAAAATTGTTATCATCATTTTTTAAAATAATACCCGGAGCATTACTTAAAATTGATTTTACTTCTGCAAGGTCAAAATCGTTTTCAAATTCAATGTTTACGCTTTCGCTGTGCCCGCCCACTGTTGGTATGCGTACGCAGGTAGCTGTTACTTTTATATTTTCATCACCCATTATTTTTACTGTTTCTTTCACCATTTTCATTTCCTCTTTGGTGTAACCATTCTCCATAAAAGAATCAATGTGTGGTATGGCATTCATGTCAATAGGGTATTTATATGCCATCTCTCCTTCAATGCCAAGGCGTTCATTCATGAGCTGGGTTACGGCTTTTACGCCTGTTCCGGTAACGCTTTGGTAAGTGCTTACCACTACTCTTTTTATTTTGTACTTATCATGCAATGGTTTTAATACCACAACCATTTGTATGGTGGAGCAGTTGGGGTTTGCAATAATTTTATCTGTAGCTGTTAATGCATTTGCGTTTACTTCAGGCACAATAAGTTTTTTACCAGCATCCATACGCCATGCACTGCTATTATCTATTACCGTAATACCTGCTGCTGCAAATTTTGGCGCCCACTCAAGCGATGTATCGCCACCGGCGGAAAACAATGCCAGTGCAGGTTTTGCCGCTATTGCATCTTGCATGCTCACAATTTTATATTGCTTGCCGTTGTAACTAATTTCTTTGCCAACAGATCTTTCTGATGCTACAGGTATTAATTCCGTTAGCGGAAAATTTCTTTCTGCCAATACCTGCAACATTTTTGTACCAACAAGGCCCGTGGCCCCTACAACAGCAACTTTCATAATGAATTATTTGCTGCAAAGAAAATAATAAACACCCAAATTATTTTAAGTAATCTGTATAATAAAATAATATTATTTATAATTAAACTTATTTAAAATTATCTTGTCATGACCAAAATATGATTTATAAAATATATAGTGAATTATTTACGTTTGGCAAAAGATGTTAACTAATCTGCTGTTGTGTGCTAAAAAAATACCTTATTAAAATCACTTACCACTAACTAATTAATTACCAACATGAAGAAAATTATTATTTCAGCGGCAGCCTTGTTGGTAGTTGTATCATTACAATTCTGCTCCAAAACAGCTGTAGTTTCTACTGATGCTAATCCGGTTGTTACCGTTATAACAGCTGCGCTGCAGCCTAACCTGCCTACAACAGCACTTGTTTATGTTATGAATTATCCTGCACATATACAATTGTCGCTAAATGCAAACGATAATACCCCTGCAGATAATGTGCTGACAAATGATGGTGCCACCCTTGGGCGTGTGTTGTTTTACGATAAGCAACTGAGCAAAAACAATACAGTTGCCTGTGCAAGTTGCCATAAACAAAATTTAAGTTTTGATGATAACGTTGCCTTAAGCGTGGGTTTTGCAGGAGGCCTTACCTCTAGAAATTCAATGGCTTTACTAAATACACGTTTTTATAAAAGCGGTAAAATGTTTTGGGATGAAAGAGCAGCCTCTGCAGAAAAACAGGCCTTGCAACCTATTCAAAACCTCGTTGAAATGGGAATAACACTGGCTGAACTGGAAACCAAAGTGAAAGCACTTAATTACTACCCGGCTTTGTTTTTAAAAGCATTTGGCAGTACAGCTATCGATTCAGTAAAAATCGCAAAAGCGCTGTCACAGTTTGAAAGAAGTATTGTTACTTACCAGGCAAAATACGATCGTGTAAAACAGGGTCTGGAAAGTTTTACAACTGCAGAAGCAGCCGGCGAAACATTATTTAATACAGCAGGGCCGGCACCCGGTGGCGCACCCGCCTTATCATGCCAAAGCTGCCACTCTGCACCTATGTTTATGAACAGTGCCGCACCGCCCTTTGCTTTCCCCGATCCCTTAGATGCCGGCATAAACAATCAAAACAGGTTTAAATCAGGTTCGTTGCGCAACATCAGTACCCGAACAGCTCTTTTTCATAATGGTAGAATTGCCAATCTTCAGGCAATGCTTACGGCAGGTGCACCGGGCTCCGGCACACAGCCTATTCCTGCTCATTCAGTTGCCCCGCAGGATGTTCAGAATATTCTTGCTTTTCTTGCCACACTTACAGATAATACGATTGCTACTGAGGTGAAGTTTTCAAATCCTTTTCAATAAAATCATATAATTTATAATTTGCAACAGGTTTATTATTTTGTCTTAAAAATCTGTTGCATCATTTTATATAACTCAGGATGTTTGTCTTCAAAAAGCTCAGGTCTTTCAAAAAAGTATTCGGCAGCTACCGCAAAAAACTCACTTTTATTTGTATAGCCGTAGGGATTGATATCTGAATGGCTGTCTTTCATTTTTTCCATTTCGGTATGTATTAAATCCATCCATGGTAGTACATATTTTTTGTCCATTAAAATTTCCGGCACACCATCTGTATCACCATCGGCGCCATCTATAAGGTGCACAAATTCATGTATAGCAGTATTACTTTTATCAGCATTGGTATTAAAACCTTCCTGCAGTGCGGGCTTGCTCAGCAGCATTTTATTTTTGTAAACGCCCGTACCTACAAGCCCCAAAATATTTCTGTCTTCATTTCCTTCTGTCTCAAAACCCATGTTAAAATGATCGTTGTAAATCAATACTTCTTCCAAGTGGGGATACTCCCATCCTTCAAAAGCAAACATTGGTATCACTGCACTTATTGCCACATATATTTTATCAATGTCGGCAATGCTTGTATTAATGGCAGTAATAATTATTCTTTGTAAAAAACTGTTTACTTCTTTTAAAAATCTTTTTTTATCATCCTCATTTAGCCTTTGGTAAAATAAAATACCTGAAACATCTTTTTCAGCAGCAACAACAGCATTTTTTACAGTTACTTTTTTATTGGTTGATAAAAACCATACTGAATAAATTATTGCAGCTATGAAGATGAGGGTGATGACGATTTGCATAGCTATAAAATTAATCTTTTCATTAAATGCACAAATTTTATATAACTAATTCGCTGTTATAAATAGTCCTTGAATTTCCTATCTTCATTATCCAACGCTAACAGCATGAGAAAATCTATACTTTTCATTGTATTAATAAGTTTATTGCATTGTACACAGGCTCAAGTGTCAGACAATTTTACAGATGGCACTTTTACTGCAAACCCAACTTGGGTAGGAAATACAGCGGACTGGATCGTGAACCCTGCTTTTCAATTGCAAAGCAACAACAGCATTGCTAACAGTACTTTTTATTTAAGCACAGCAAGCACGCTGGCAACTACAGCCCAATGGGATTTTTATTGTAACCTAAGTTTTAATCCATCAAGTGCAAACTTTGCAGATGTTTTTTTAACCGCATCTGCAAGTAATTTATCCCTTATAACAACCACGGGTTATTTTGTACGCATTGGAAATACGCAGGATGAAATTGCTTTGTATAAAAAAGATGCAGCAGGTATTGTTACTAAAATTATTGATGGGGTGGATGGGGTTTTAAATACAAGTAACAATATTTTAAAAATAAGAGTTGTAAGAAATGCTGCAAACCTTTGGACATTATCCCGTGACATAACAAACACTGGAAACAATTATTTTATAGAAGGTACAGTTACGGATAATACTTATAATAACTCCGCATTTTTTGGCGTACTCATCAGGCAAAGCACATCAACTTTTTTTCAGCGCCACTTTTTTGATGATATACAGATACAAACTTTTGTACCTGATGTTACGCCTCCTGTAGTTACTGCTGTTTCCGCCTTATCAGCCACAACGGTTGATGTATTGTTTAATGAAGCTGTAGAAATTGTGAGCAGCCAGTCTGTTTTAAATTATGATGTAAGCAATGCTATAGGATCACCTGCCACTGCGGTTAGAGATGCTGGTAACACATCATTGATACACTTAACTTTTGCTTCTAATATACCTGCACGTACCACTCTCACTGTGACCGTTAATGGGGTAAAAGATCTGTCAAACAATACCATCAGCAATGGCACAAATACATTCAGTTATTTTGTTGCCCTGCAATATGATGTTGTAATAGATGAATTGATGGCTGACCCAACACCGGTTGTTGCCTTGCCAACAAATGAATGGCTGGAACTTAAAAATACTTCTGCATTTCCCATCAATTTACTTAACTGGAAACTCGGTAAAACAACCGGAGAAAGTGGTGCAATGCCTGCTTATATTTTACCTGCCGGTGGATATGTTATTGTTTGTACAGGCAGTGCAGTTGCTGCAATGAGTGCAATCGGACCTACCATTTCTGTAACCAGTTTTCCATCTTTAAATAATGATGCGGATCGAATCTATTTACGTTCGTCACAAGGGATAATTATACATTCGGTAAACTATTCCGATGCATGGTATAAAAACGAATTAAAAAAAGATGGTGGCTGGACTTTGGAAATGATTGATACCAAAAACCCCTGCACAGGCATCAATAACTGGAAAGCAAGTACGGATGTAAAAGGAGGCTCACCAGCAGCAAAAAACAGTGTAGATGCGGTGAATGCAGATATAGTTGCACCAAAATTGTTGCGTGCTTACACGCCCGATCCTACACACATAACATTGGTATTTGATGAACCAGTTGACAGTACGAACGCAGCTACTGTAACCAATTACAGCTTAAGCGACGGAATCTCCATTACAAATGCATTGCCTTTATCTGTTTCGTTTGACAGAGTTTTACTTACACTTTCTGTGGCGCTTACTGCAAATAAAATTTATACCGTTACCGCAAATACTGTTACAGATTGTTCCGGAAATGCCATAGGCAACAGCAAAACTGCAAGGGTCGGGTTAAGTGTGCGAACAGACAGTTTTGACATTGTGGTAAACGAGATCTTGTTCAACCCAAAACCAAACGGAACAGATTATGTAGAGTTTTACAACCGCAGTAAAAAAATATTAAGCCTAAAAAATGCATATATAGCCAACCGAAATACCGCCGGAGCAGTTTCCAGTATTGCGCAGTTTACCACAGAAGATTATTTGTTTTTCCCCGGAGATTATATTGTTGTAACCGAAGATGCATCGCTTGTAAAAAGAGATCATGTTGCCAATGATGGAAATGCATTTTTGCAGGTAAAGACAATGCCTTCTTTTAATGATGATGGGGGTAATGCTATTTTATTAAATGAACAGGGCATTGTTATTGACGAAGTAAAATACAGTGCCAAAT
>JANXTG010000225.1 GCA_025352525.1 Ferruginibacter sp. | reverse complement strand
ATCATCGGCGCACCAACAAAAAGTAATTTGAGCTTTGTAGATTATTTACCTTTTTTATATGCCATAATCAGTGCAATATTTTTAATAATGCTGGCTCATATGTTAATCTCGATATTTACTCTGCTTAAAGCGAACGAGAAAGTTAATGTAGAGAATGTTCATTTCATAAATACGGATGCAGCAAAAGGCACACCCTTTTCTTTTTTCAAATATATTTTTTGGAATAAGCAAATTGATATTAACAGCCCATGTGGAATAAAAATATTTAAGCATGAAATAGCTCATGTACAAGAGCGCCACAGTTGGGATAAAATGTTCATCAATATTATACTGGTTGTTTTTTGGAGCAACCCTGTATTTTGGCTTATAAGAAAAGAATTGAGTATGATACACGAATTTATTGCAGATAAAAATGCGGTTAATAATGGCGATACTACGGTCTTTGCTGCAATGATTTTACAAGCCACATACCCACAAAAAAACTTTTATATAACAAATAATTTTTTCTATTCACCCATAAAAAGAAGACTTATGATGCTTACAAAAAACCAACATCCACGTATGAATTATATTAGCCGATTGCTTGTACTGCCGCTTTTGGTTATTGTATTTGGTGCTTTTACAATAAAGATTGCCAGCAATATCAGTAAAGAAAATGCCATACAAAAACTAGCTAATAAAATAATAGTTGTACTTGATGCAGGCCATGGTGGACAAGATAATGGTTCGATCAATAAAAATGGACTTACAGAAAAAGATCTAGCGCTTCAACTCGTAAAGAAAATTAAAGCTTTAAATAAAGATGAGGACCTACAAATAATTTTGAGCAGAGAGAATGATGTGTTTTCTAATCCAAAACAAAAAGCAGCTTTTGCTAAATCACAAGCGCCTGATTTATTTATTTCTGTTCATTTAGACAATACCCCCAAAGAGAAATGGAATACAGTTTCCGGAATGAATGTATTTGTAGCAAACAATGAGGTAGCCAATTCTGGGAGAAGCAAAATATTAGCATCTGCCATTATCGGTTCCTTTAAAAGTAATTATGAATTAAACGTACCACAATTGCCGTCGGAAAGGACAGCTGGCGTTTGGGTTTTACAGGCAAATGATTTTCCTTCTGTTTTAATAGAAGCCGGTTATTTAACCAATGATAAAGATGCGGCATATCTCCTTTCAGAAAACGGGCAGGCAGCTTTTGCAAAAAATGTATTGGATGCGATAACTAAATACGCGGCTTCAAATTCAAGCGCAATAAATATTTTAAATTCAAAAATTATTTACAGTGATACAATTGGATATTATGCCGGGAAACCAGTTATTAGTTTTAGTGTAAGTCCCCTTTCTGATAAGTGCACAATTGTTTTTTCAGATAAGACTACTAAAGTTATTACGTTAAAAGAGGCTAGAGAAGCTAAATTATTAGCTCCTCCACCGCCTCCACCGCCGCCAATCATTAAAACTGATGGTAAAAAAGATTTCAATACTGGTCATTTTATAGATTTAAACCCAACTGGAAATTATAAGGGCAAAGCTGTTTTAATGGTATCTCGAAACAGGGAAGAATCTGTAAGTATTATGTTAGAAAACAATCAATACAAAACCATCTCCATTGATGAAGCGAAAAAAGCAGGTTTACCAATTCCTCCAACACATAACAGTAAAGATAAAGTGTTTACTCAGGTGGAAAATGAGCCTGAATTCCCAGGTGGAAAAGATGCCTGGAGAAAATTTCTTGAAACAAATTTAAACGGTTCAATTGCGGTTAAAGAAGGATTAAAAGCAGGTAATTACACATTTATAACAAAATTTATTGTGCATGAAGATGGATCCCTTTCTGATTTTACATCAGAAAAAAATATCAACGAAACCATAGCAAAACATTGTATTGAGGTCATTAAAAAAGGTCCAAAATGGAAACCTGCAATTCAAAATGGAAATATTGTAGCGGCTTTTAGAAAGCAACCTATTACTTTTGTTGTAGCAGAAGAATAAGATCTTAACATTCATCATAACCTATAAACTGTCAACAATTTATTTCTCAAAAGTTAATCTCAAAACAAGAATTTTTCTTTGGCATTTTCTTAGCAGCAAGATATTTAACTTCATTAAAAATATAAACATGCTTAAGAATCTTCCTTGTTTTCTTATTTTAAACATACTTTTTATTAATTATGCAATCGCTCAACCGAATACCACATTGCCGG
>JANXTG010000199.1 GCA_025352525.1 Ferruginibacter sp. | reverse complement strand
CAAATTTGATCGACAGATCTATGGCGTGTTTAAAACAATAAATCTCCATCGATGGATGGACAAACACGCAATGATTCAAGATAGGATAAGACTGATTTCGACTATTTCTCTCGCTCTTGCTCTTTGCCTCGTTACATCATCGCCATGCGGGAAGATTCGATGGAGACATTCATATTCATAGACGCTGATTTCTCAGAGACTTTAAAGTCCCTCCCCGGGAGGGATTTAGGGAGGCTTCTCATGTACTTCAACCCCTGCGCCACACCTGTTGTAGGAATTGCCTGCATGCCTGTGGCGCTGCTTTGGTGAATGATGGTAGGCTTATCATCACCTCTGTAATTTGGATGATTGTAATATGACCGGCCACCCGTAAAAATATCTTCACCTTTTGCAAGTAATTGCAGCATTAAAATGTAGGGAGAAAAACCCATGCCAAGCATCATGCTTTCATCTCTGTAATATGGACTTACATAATCGCAGGGCAATAAATTGTATGCGGTAGCAAGTTGTATGGCTTCGTGCCCACGACTTGTGCTGTGCACATATTTGCAAATAGTACGGTTAGCTTCATATATTGTTGCCATTGCCTTTGCCTGGCATATATGTGTAAAAGCTTTTAATAAAATATTCTGATCCAAAAGTGAATGAAGTTGTGATGAAGGACAATTTTTACTTTGCAAATTTAAGTTGCTGAAGGGGTAAAAATATTTTTTTCTACAAGACAAAGTTTTGTTTTGATGTCTCCTGAAACTAATCATATAATTTTTTATAATTTCATTGAAATTTGAAGTAATGGAAATTTTTAACTGTGTAATGGAAGACATTCACGAGATTTTTAGATTGTACGCTATTGCAACTAATTACCAAAAGGAAAGGTATAACATGCATTGGCCGGTATTTGATTACAAAATGGTGGAGGATGAAATTGCTGAAAACCACCAATGGAAATTAATAATTGAGGGGGAAATTGCCTGCATATGGGCCACCACATTTACCGATCCATTGATTTGGGAGGAAAGAAATATTGACCCATCAGTTTACATACACAGAATAGCAACCAATGAAAATTATAGAGGCAAGAACTTTGTGCTAAACATTGTTGAATGGGCAAAGAAATATGCTGTTACAAATGATAAAAAATTTGTGCGGTTAGATACTACAGGGATGAATGAAAAGCTGATAGCGCATTACACCAAATGTGGGTTTACATTTTTAGAATTAAGAAATCTACAAAATACTAAGGGATTGCCGGCGCATTACCATAATGCGGATGTAAGTTTGTTTGAGTTGCGGGTGTAGAACAAGCTGCCCGAAGTATTTAAGAATTTGACCTTACACTTTATTAGGCTTGGGCCTCACCAATCGAAGATGTTTTTCTTATAATTTCTTCTGACTTAACTTTTTGTTTAAGTCTATCAATCCAATAAACAATTCCTAATGCAATAAGATTTACATCTATTTCTAACCTTTCTTTTTCATTGTTTATATTGAAAGCAAATTTAGAAATTCCTGTACCAGAAGTAAATTGTAGTGAGTCTGTCAAGTCTAGTCCAATTGTCAAATAAAATCCCGCTATGTATTTTAATGCGTAGCCCATCACTGCAAACCCAAAAACCTGAAGCATTTGATTTATTAAAGAATGGATTAATGCATCTCTGTTCTTTTTAATACAAAGGATTCCACAAAATATGGAATATGCAAAGAAAAATGACATCGATAGGTAGATTAAGACAGATACCCCCGTTATTGAGATGCTATTATAAATCGACCAAATAATTATTAATATACCAAGTGTGCCGCCAGCAGTTTGATAAATCCCAAGTTTGGTTAAACTCGATTTTATTTTTGTAGAAAATAACTCTTCCATAAATTCTGGTTTAGAAATTTTATATTTTAAAAATATGGCATTCTCTACGTTTAGCAATGACGATGTTAATTGATTATTCGCTTTAATAAAAGTTTAAAAAAGTTTTTCAGCTCCCAATAGCCCTGATGGCAGCGGCACCGAAGCCGGCCTTTGCGGCGAGGTACAGCGCACAGCAGGATACAAATGTTTAGTAGAGTTTAAATGCTGATGCTCCCAAATGTATTATTTCTCAGCCAACACAATATTATACCTCCATAAATTTTTCTTTAGGGCTTTGTATTGCAGGTAAGCAGTATCAATGTTTTTTTTGCCGTAAATAGTAGGCTTGGGGTTAAACAGTTTGTACAAAAAACCACCGACAACGCCGGGGAAATATGCACGGTACAAACGCTTGGCAGAGGGAATTATTTTGGTGGTCGCATCTTCTATATTGGGATGATGGAAGCCTGCATTATTTAACTGCTCTGTAAAATTTTTGATGGTGGCAAAATCATCAATGGCCCAACCGTTTGCCCATTGTGTAATGAGTGCGGCATTTTTTTCTGCAAGATTTTCCTGCTTAAAAAAATCAGCTAAAATTAATCTTCCACCTTTTTTTAGCAATCGGTATGCTTCATTTATAAATTTACTTTTATCGCTTGCATGGCATACACTTTCTATTGCCCAAATAACATCAAAACTCTCTGCTTCATAATGTGTAGCGGTAAAATCCTGTTGTTCAAAAAAAGCAAGTGATTGTAGATTTTCTGCGAGTGCAAGGTTGTTGGCAGTGTGTACTTGCTTAGCGCTGAGGCTTATGCCTGTTACGTTACAGCCAATATTTTTTGCCAGCCATAAAGAGGAACCGCCGATACCGCAACCTGCATCCAACACTTTATGTTGCTTAATTATGCCTGCCTTTGCAGATAATATTTTATTGATATTGAGTAAAGCTTCGTGGAAGTTTTTTGTGCTGCTATCCCAATATCCATAATGCAGAGAGCGGCTACGTTGTAAATCCCACACTCGTTTATAGTGCGTTTGGCTGAGATCGTAATACTGCTCTACATCTTTATTGGAATACATTGGAATTTTTTAAACACAAAGTGCACAAAGGTTTTCACAAAGGACACTAAGGAGATTTATAAGCTAAGAGAACAAGGAGTTTTGAAAGGGAACAATTAGTTGGAAAAAAGGCACTTCATTTTTAGTGAAGTGCCCAAGTAAAATCTTTATTCTTTGTGAACCTTTTGTTTTCCTTTTGTCCTTCGTGGTTCAAAGACTATTTCATTGTAAAACCTTCCAAGAACTTCGTTGTGAAATTACCACTTCTAAAATCTTCGTTTTGCATGAGCTGTAAATGAAATGGAATAGTTGTTTTTACACCTTCAATTACATATTCACTTAATGCTCTGTACATAGTATTGATGGCTTCTTCACGGGTTTGTGCTACGGTAATTAATTTCGCAATCATACTGTCATAGTATGGTGGGATAACATAGCCCGCATACACATGACTGTCTATACGAACACCGTGGCCGCCTGGCTGATGCAGTACAGTAATCTTTCCCGGTGATGGACGAAAATCATTGTAAGGATCTTCAGCATTTATTCTGCACTCAATGGCGTGCATTTGAGGGTAATAATTTTTACCGCTTACTTTTTCGCCTGCTGCAACTTTTATTTGTTCCTTTATTAAATCATAATTTATTACTTCTTCTGTTACACAATGTTCTACCTGAATACGGGTATTCATTTCCATGAAGAAAAAATTACGGTGCTTATCTACAAGAAACTCAATTGTACCAACACCTTCGTAGTTTATACATTTAGCCGCTTTTACTGCAGCATCACCCATACGCTCACGCAATTCATCTGTCATAAATGGTGAAGGACTTTCTTCTACCAATTTCTGGTGACGGCGCTGTATAGAGCAATCTCTTTCACTCAGATGACAAGCATTGCCATATTGATCTCCCACTACCTGTATTTCTATATGACGTGGTTCCTCTACAAATTTTTCCATGTAAAGCCCATCGTTTTTAAAAGATGCAGCCGCTTCTGTTTTGGCATTGTCAAAATTCTTTTCAATATCTTCTTCTTTCCAAACAACCCTCATACCCTTGCCACCACCACCGGCAGTAGCTTTAATAATAACCGGGTATCCAATTTCTTTTGCTGCCCATTTTGCATGCTCTACACTATCCAACAAACCATCTACTCCGGGTACTACGGGTACTCCTGCCGCTATCATAGTTGCCTTTGCAGTTACCTTATCTCCCATTGCATTTATCATATCCGGCGTGGGGCCAATAAATTTTACGCCATGGTCGCCACAAATTTTTGCAAATTTTGCATTTTCTGCCAAAAAACCATAGCCCGGATGAATAGCATCTGCATTGGTGATTTCTGCCGCAGCCATTATATGTGCTACGTTTAAGTAACTATCTGCACTGGCAGGTTTACCAATACAAACGGCTTCATCTGCAAACTTTACATGAAGGCTGTCTTTATCTGCAGTTGAATAAACAGCAACTGTTTTGATACCCATTTCACGACACGTACGTATAACTCTAAGAGCAATCTCGCCACGGTTGGCTATAAGAATTTTTTTAAACATGGTTCTCTTTTTAAAATTAGTTTTAGCTTTTTAAAATCGGCTAATCGGCAAATTAGGAAGGTTCTACTAAAAACAACGGTTGATCATATTCTACAGGGCTTGCATCATCTACCAATATTTTTACAATCTTTCCTGAAATTTCACTTTCTATTTCGTTGAAGAGTTTCATTGCTTCTATAATACAAACTACTTTACCGGGTGTCACTTCATCTGCAACATTTACAAATAATGGTTTATCCGGAGATGATGAGCGATAGAAAGTGCCGATCATTGGACTTTTAATAGTAATGAAATTATCTACTTTTGGTGCATCAACAGGAGCTGCGGGAGTAACTAAAGTTTGAACGGGAGCTGCAACTGCTACTGGTGACGGTGCCGTTGGCATATATTGAGGAGCTGCACTTTGAGTATATATCTTTTGAGAAGGGTCTTTCTTTTGTTTGATGGTAATTTTAGTTCCATCTTCTTCAATGGTTATTTCACCTATAGAAGTTTTGTTTATAAGTTTTACTAACTCCTGAATTTGCTTAATGTCCATAATAGTTTGTTGGATGAATGAATGCAATGTTGAAATGGGGGGCTAAGATAGGAAATGATTAAAGAAAAGGACAAGTATAATTTTTAAAAAATGGTCATAAATCAAGATTTTTCTTGCAAAAAGAACAACTTTTGAAGATAAATGCATAAAAACCTCATAAAATCTTTAAAAACCAATAGCCTCTTAATTCTTCCAAACAAAAATGGATAATCACTTTCGTAATTATCCATTTTAAAATATTAATTATAAAAATTAGCCTTTTACTCTTTCAACGTATTCTCCTGTTTTTGCAAGAATTCTTATTAATTCACCATCGTTTACAAATAATGGCACGTTTACGGTTGCACCGGTTTCAACTGTGCAGGGCTTTAAAGTTTTTGTAGCAGTATCGCCTCTCATACCTGGCTCACTGTATGTAACTAGCAATACAATTTTATCAGGTAATTCAACACTCATTGGCACATCTGTTTCTCCGTTTATAGAGACCGTTACTTCCTGCCCATCTTTTAAAAATCTTGGAGCATCAATCATTGTTTCTGGTACGGTAATCTGTTCAAAAGTTTCCACATCCATAAAACTGTACCCCGTATCATCTTTATATAGATATTGAAATGCTCTCTTTTCTACCCGAACAGGATAAATAGTTTCGCCTGAGTTCCATGTTTGTTCAATCGTACGGGAGTTATCAACACCCTTCAATTTAGCCCAAACTTTTGCTGCTGAACGGGCTGTTTTATTTTGTCCGAAATCTATTACTGTATATAAACTTCCGTCAACTTTAATTATGAGGCCTGAGCGTATATCTTGTGTACTTGCCATTGTAATTGTATTTTTTGTTGGTGGTAAAAGTAGCGTAAAATTTTTCATTAAAATTATTCGTAAGCATTGTACAAATAATGAACAGGTTTAATATTATTTGATAATTTTAAAAAATTCAATTTGCACAAAATATTTATTACACTAAAAATTTTATTAATGGATCAACTTACTTTAGGAATAGGCACTCGCCTTCAACATACACAATACGGCCCCGGCGTTATTGTTGGCATCAGGTACGCTGTTTATATTATTTCGTTTATAGATTCAGGCATAAAAGAAATTGATAAAGCGGATGAGAAACTAGAAGAAATTATCCCTGAAAATGTAAGTGAAGAAATAGAAACAACTTCAGAAGTTGAAAAATCTTTGCTCAAAATTTTAAAAATGTGGGGAGGAATAAGTGAGCCGGTTTCTTTGGGGGATAAATGGCTTGGGGGAAAAATGTTGCTGCAAACTGCAGATAAAACTCAGAAACCGAAAGATATTCCTATTGAAGATTTTTTTCATAAAATTGTAATGCTAAGAGACCGTCTGCGGGTTCTGGAACAGAACATAAACAGTCATAAAAAACTTACCGACGAAGACAAGGTAAACATACAACAATACATTACCCGTTGTTATGGATCTCTCACAACATTCAATGTACTTTTTAAAAATAAGGAGCAATTTTTTGTAGGGGATAAGGCAGGTAAGGATGAATAGTAAAAGCCTTTGATGAGGCTATCAAAGGCTTTTACCAATAAAAAATCATCTAAACATTATCTGCTCATGCGCAATTGTAGTTCCATAAACTACTTCTAAGATATAATGAGCATTGGCAGTAAATGTTGGAACTTTAAAACTTAAGACACTTCCTGGTTGTGCAAATCTATTAGAATAAAGTTTTTGCCCCGTCATGGTTAAAATATTTACATCTACTGCTGAATTGGGTGTTTCAAATAATTTAATATTTATTTGATTGTTTACAACCGGGTTTGGATTTACGCTTATTAATTGTTGTTGATTATTGCGAAGTACAATCATGTTTGAATACTTTATCGCTCCCTGATTATTTCTGCCTGCAATTCTGTAGTACATTTTGGAAGTGTTCTTAACTTCCGAGTATATATAACTTTCTAGGGTATTTAAACTCGTGTTCAAAATTCTTTTTACCTCTGTAAAGGTTATTCCGTCTGTTGAAAATTCAATTGCAAAAGATGAGTATTTGTTGTTTTCTGCTACTTTGTAATTCAATCTTGCCTCCCCGTTTATATATTGTCCGGTTAATTCTATGCCGGCAACAGCAGATAAATTAGCAGATTTAAAGATTGGTAAACGGGCATAAGCACTTCCTAAAACATTATCAGTTTCTTTGGCTGAAAGGCAAAGCCAATCCTGCATTACACTTGCATACAATTGCCTGAAATCGTATTGCATGGGTAACAATGTATTGTTATCTATTGTTGTAGGAAGTACTGGAGAAGTGCCTATCATACCGGGTATAGGGTTGGCCGTTCCTGCAACAGATGTTGGATTGGTGTTAAGTGCTGCGCCAAAAAACATAACTGGCGCTGCAGTACCATGGTCGGTTCCTATACTTGCGTTGCTTTTTACTCTTCTACCAAATTCACTGTAAGTCATTCCTGTTACTTTATCATCCTTACCCATTAACCCAAGGTCGGTTTGAAAAGCACCAATCGCCTTTGAGAGAATACCCAGAATTTTTGCCTGGTAACCTAAAGATTTATCATTCACATCTACCTGGCCCTCGTGCGTATCATGAGAGTTTGGATGGTTAACAATATAGACAGGGGTTTTTAGCCCGCCATTAATAAGTTTAGCAACAATTTTAAGCTGATCGGCAAGGCTGTTACCTGTTGGGTAAGTAGCAGACTGAGATTGAGGAACATTGTATGCATTTTGAATTACAACTCTGTAAGCATTGCTCTGGTCTTTCATCAATCTTAAAAAAGAAAGTTCTCTGCCATAATCATTGTTAGGTGCAGCATCTGTAATACCATTTATTACATTTAATAATGCTGTAGGATTTGGAGCATTATAACCCATATTTATTGCCGGACCCTGTAACGAAAACGGTAATGTTGAACCAATTTGTATAGCTAAAGGATCAGGCATATCTGCATTGGGGAATGCAGTTGGAAAACCGGAATACTGTGTGTCCAATTCTCGGCCAAGCCAGCCACTATTTAAAGTTGTATTACTACCTGAAGCAGAAAACCAAATGTCTGTTGCTCTAAAATGACTGAAACTTGGGTTAGCATAAGAGACGCCTTGTACAATCATCAACTTACCTTCATTATATAAATTTTTCATTTCGGGCATTGCAGGGTGCAGACCGGTTGTAATATTATTGTTTAAGGTTGAAATAGCATTTTGCGGCATTAACAAATTTGTTCTTGCGCTTTGAAGCTGGCTGTAATAATCTAAAGGGAAGACCATGTTTAAACCATCATTGCCACCATTCATTTGTACAATCACCAATATTTTACCACAACCGTAAGATGCCTGTGCTAGCGCATCAAGCATACTGCTGCCCGTTTTTGGGGCACCCATAACAGGAATACCATTTATAATCAGCGGAGCTGCAATAAGCGAACTTGTTTTTAAAAAGGATCTGCGTTTCATCAGTAATGTATTTTCCTGTTTTAGAAATTAGTTTAATGTTTTAAAACCAGTTTTACATAAGCTGGTATTCTGCCAGTTGAACAACTGTATATAATAAATTCTTTAGTCTGTCAGTAACCAGACTTTTGTAAGAAGCATTGGTTGGTGCACCCATATAATTTATCCATGCGACTGTCCAATACCCATCAGTAATTTGCTGGTATAAAAGTGTTTGTTGTTTAATAGCATTTTTTTGGGTTAAACTTAAATCAACAGGTAGTAAATACTTTAAACATTCTGCAACCAATTCGTTAGGGTTACTGATGTCTATGGAGGTAAACTGCTGCACGTAGGCAATCGGTTCTACTTTAATAACTGTAACAAGTCCATTATAATTTAAGCTGTAACCTATTCCAAAAATTCGCTCTAAAAATGCAAATCTTTTTTGAATTGTATTGGTATTTATCCAGTATTCGTGATAGGCAGGTGTTTGATAATAAGCATTCCAGCCCGATACGTTTGGTATACTGCCCATTCGCTGCTCCATGGGCATGCAAATTATATTATTAAAAAATCCCAACACCTGGTATTGAGCCTGGTAATTTGTAGGTGTGGCAACATTATATGTTGTATTAAAATGTTTTAAGGTACTTATTACTGCATCTAAAGGAGATTTTATCATCACTCCACGGTTTGCCATATCAAAAAAATGTTCGCTTTTAAAAAGCTTATCTAATACCGGTAAAATATTCCAGTTGTTTGCAACAAAAGTTTGTGCCAGCGGAGTAATTATGTTTGCTTCAATATTTGCATCAATATCATAATAAATAAAATACCTGTAAAGTCTGCGGCATATGTATTCTGAAACAACTTGTTTTTTGGTAAATATCAAATCTATAAATGCATCCAGCTCACTGGCACCATTTGCTAAATTTGCAGGAGTAGGATTTTGTATAACCGTGTTATTAAAAAATGCAGAAAACTGCTTGGTACCCGTTTTATGAAAGGAAGGAACAAATGAAGTTGATGGTATAGCAGTATTTAAATTTTGTACCCGCCAACCTGTAAGTACCTGTGCCGCCGCAACAACATCTGCCTGTGTGTATTGACTTAAAGGGTCTTTTCCTAAAGTAAAAAGTTCCATTATTTCTCGTGCAAAATTTTCATCAGGTGCTGAGGCTGTATTTGCCTGGTTGTTTAGATAATACATCATTGCCGGTTGAGTTGCTAAATTTCTTATTAGAACTTTAAAATTACCGGTTGGATTATCTCTAAACATTTTAAAATACGAGTAAAATATTCTTGCACTGTTCGTACTGGTAAAACTGTTGTTAGAATTATTGATAGCATCAAAATCTATTGGTAAAAAATGATACCAAAACCAAACCATTTTTTCTTTTATTGTTACATCACTGTTTAAAGCCTGTTCAAATAACCAGCATCTTTGGCCTTCAATTCTATAACGGTTATTTGCCTGTTGCAAAAGAGTTGTTGGAGCATCAATATTTGGGCTTGGGTTGTTGGTCCAATCTGCACCATAAGGGAGAGCTCCGGTATCTACAGCTAAATTCTGATACCAGTTTACAGGAGGTGAGGGCGCAGTCGGATTTATATTTAAAATTATATTAACCGCAGCCGTTACTGAGCCTGCTGAAACAAGCGTATCTGCATGTGGTTTTTTGAAACCCCAGCAAGTGCGGTTTAGTAAATGAATGGCTTCGCTTTTGCCAAAAGGGCCTGTGTAAGGTGCTAATCCTGAAGTCACATTACCTACTCTTAAATATTCACTTCCTGTATTTTCAGTACCAATATTATTAAAAGAAACAAGCTGGTTGTTGTAAACTCTTGGACCAAGCGATTTGCGGGAATATTTATCAAAAAGAGGGTCGTCATTAAAAGTCTCTTTTTTTAAAGCGAGACTTTTAAAAAAATCTCGCCTATTCAATGTAGAACTTCCCATAAAAATTTATTTAAAATAAAAGTAATGTATGATTGTTTAGGACATGCGGAAAAGCAATTGGTTTAATATTAAAATAACATTGAATAAAAAAACTAATTTGCATAAAATTACGAAAATGAAAACGTTGTCCCTTATTTTAATATTTACTTTTTTTTATATTGGTCTTTTTGCACAAATTCAAAATGGTTTAGAGCCTGCATACAAACGAATACCAACAATACCACCTTTTAGTATGGCACTGGCAGTTGATAGTTCCATTTTTACCAAAGAAAATTTAAAGAAAAAAAAACCTGTTGTTATAATGGTTTTTAGCCCCGATTGTGACCATTGCATACATGCTACAGAAAGTTTAATTGCTAATATAAAATCTTTTAAAAACGCAGAAATAATACTTGCTAGTTCGCTTTCTTATGAAAGCGTACATAAATTTTACAAGGATTTAAATCTTGCTGCATATCCTAACATTCATGTTGGTTATGACAGTCAAAGATTTTTAAATACTTTTTATGAAATACGCAGTTTCCCCTCGATTTTTTTATACAGCAAAAAAGGAATTTTTAAAATGGATTTTTCAGATCATCCAAATTTTAAACTTATAGCTTCTTCCCTTTAATATTTTATTATACGCTGGTTCCATACAATTTTGTTGCTAACATAAATTCTTACATCATAAGTACCTTTCCCAATATTTGTAATGGGAATAGTTATTTTTCTTGTTGTAGATGCAAGTCTTAACCTTGTGAATATTGTGCCCGAGGTTACGCTTTGTATAAAAACTGTTATTATACCTTCTATAGCATCGTTACCATTATATTGCAAATTTATTACAGTGCCAACCGGCACAGGATATATTAACCAGGCATTGTCAGTATTTCCGCTTACAAGCATAATGGGTAATAAAGTTTCAACCGTATTATTATTTTTATAAATTTTTAAGCGGTAATAATTCTTTCCTTCTACAGGATTATTATCAGTGTACTTTATAAAATCACCTTGTGGAATATTAACGGCTTTTATTATAAAAATATCCGTAAAAATATTATTATCGTTGCTGCTTTGAAAGGTATAAGAAACAGCATCACTCACTTTTTGCCAGCGGAGTTTTACTGCTTTTGTATTCTTGTCAAATAATGCAGTGAGCGTTGTTTTATTCTGCGCAAACACACAAAATGTAACCACAAATAATATTGCGGTCATGATTAGTTTTTTTCATTCTGGATAAAGGATATGCCGTGAAAATAATTTTTTTAAACTTTTAAATAAGTAAAATCGTTTCTCTAAAAAAGCCGGGTAGCAACTTTTAGATTTTTGTTTATAAGTTCATTAATTACCCACAAGAAAAATTATTCATTATCTTACCTTTACTCGAAAAACATTTCCACTTAAAAAAATAAACATGAAAGTAACTGTAGTAGGGGCAGGAGCCGTAGGTGCATCGTGCGCCGATAATATTGCAAGAAAAAAATTGTGTGATGAACTGGTAATAGTTGATATTAAAGAAGGTTTTGCAGAAGGGAAAGCAATGGATCTTATGCAGACTGCACAACTGGAAGGGTTTGATACAAAAATTACCGGCAGCACAAACGATTATACAAAAACTGCCGGTAGTACTGTAGCAGTAATAACCTCTGGTATTCCCCGCAAACCGGGCATGACAAGAGAAGAACTTATCGGTATAAACGCAGGCATCGTTAAAACAGTTACAAAAAATTTATTAGAATATTCTCCTGACTGTATCATCATTGTTATCAGTAACCCGATGGATACAATGACTTACCTCGCCTTGAAACAAAGCGGTTTACCCAAAGGAAGAATTATCGGTATGGGTGGCATGCTTGACAGTGCACGCTTCCGTTATTTTTTAAGCACAGCAATGCAATGCAGCCCCAACGATTTGCAAGCTGTTGTTGTTGGCGGGCATGGCGATACAACGATGATTCCACTGACACGATTAGCTACTTACAGCGGTGTGCCGGCTGCTCATTTTTTAGATGTTGAGGCCCTTAAAAAAGTTGCTGCAGATACAATGGTTGGTGGTGCTACACTTACCGGTTTACTTGGTACAAGTGCATGGTATGCGCCGGGTGCTGCAGGTGCCGCTTTGGTAGAAGCCATTGTGCGTGACCAAAAGAAAATAATGCCTTGCTGTGTTTATCTTGATGGTGAATACGGACAAACAGATATTTGTATAGGTGTACCGGTTATTATTGGTAAAAATGGTTGGGAAAAAATAGTAGATTACAAACTTAACGACGAAGAAATGGCAGCTTTTGCAAAAAGTGCAGATGCTGTTAGAAGTATGAACAGTGTGCTGAGTAGCTTAGAAATTTAAAAGATCTAACATTTTATAAAAAAATCGAATCATTTAAAAGTGATTCGATTTTTTTTATACATCATTTTAAAATTAATTTACTCCATCAACGACCATCTCTTTATTAATTTTTAATACCAATCCCTGTAATACTTTACCAGGACCACATTCCGTAAAATTGGTTGCACCATCTGCAATCATTGCCTGCACACATTGAGTCCATTTTACAGCACCTGTAAGTTGTGCAATTAAATTTTCTTTTATTTGAGTTGGATCTTTAACTGCTGTTGCAGTTACGTTTTGATATACAGCGCAATTTGGATTGTTAAAAGTTGTATGGTTAATAGCAGCTTCCAACTCAGCCTTTGCAGATATCATTAATGGTGAATGGAAAGCGCCGCCAACAGGTAAAACCAATGCACGTTTTGCACCGGCTTCTTTCATGCGTCCGCATGCTAATTCAATGCCTGCCAATGAGCCACTTATAACCAGCTGCCCCGGACAATTATAATTTGCTGCAACAACTATCTCACCACTGTCATTTGTTATATGCCTACAAATTTCTTCCACTTTATCATCGTTTAAGCCTAACACAGCAGCCATGGTACTCGGGTTTGATTCACATGCTTTTTGCATGGCACCAGCCCGAATTGCTACCAACCTTAATGCATCAGCAAACAGTAAAGTTCCGTTTGCAACCAATGCAGAAAATTCACCCAAAGAATGTCCTGCAACCATATCCGGTCGTGCGTTTTCAATATTTTTATATGCTGCAACAGAGTGTATAAAAATTGCAGGTTGCGTTATATTTGTTTGCTTTAAATCTTCATCAGTTCCTGTAAACATTATGTCGCTAATATTAAAACCGAGTATTTCATTGGCTTCTTCATACAATTGTTTTGCTGCTGCATTGTTATCATATAAATTTTTGCCCATACCACTAAACTGTGCGCCCTGCCCCGGAAAAATAAATGCGTGTTTCATAAGTTGATTTTAAATAAATAGTTATTTCCTAAAAAATCAAAAATATATTTTATTAAATTAAAAAACCGCAAAATCACAAAACTAAATTTGTAATACTGCGGCTCAATTTTATAATATTTTTTCTTAGTATTTCTTAATGCAATTTTCCCGTTATCAATTTCATAAACTCACTCCTCGTTTGGTGCTGTTCAAACTCACCAAAAAATGCTGATGTGGTAGTAACAGAATTTTGTTTACCCACGCCACGCATCATCATACATAAATGAGAAGCTTCAATAACAACAGCCACCCCTAAAGGATTTAAAGAATCTTTTAGCGCATCTAAAATTTGATGGGTCAATCTTTCCTGAACCTGTAATCTGCGTGCATAAACATCAACAACACGGGCAATTTTGCTTAACCCGGTTATGTATCCATTTGGTATGTAAGCCACATGCGCTTTGCCATAAAAAGGTAACATGTGGTGCTCGCACATGCTATACAATTCAATATCTTTCACAATCACCATCTCACTTACATCTTCATGAAACTTAGCCGAGTCTAAAATTGCACGTGCATCCTGCGTGTAACCCTGTGTTAAAAACTGCATTGCTTTTGCCACTCTCTCGGGTGTTTTTAAAAGCCCTTCCCGATCTTTATCTTCACCAAGTAACCCAATACTGTCTTTGTAATTTTTTATTAATCCTGCTGTTACATCTTCGTCGTAACTCTCAACTTTTTTGTATGCCATTTTTTATTTTTTTTATTTGGGGCTGTTTATTTTTTTATATCTATTAAGCTGTTCATCGGGCTATACGCTTCAATCTTTTTTCGTTCCTCAAAAAGTATTTACGCTTCTATCCCGCAGCCATTGAACTCTTGACCATTTTTCAACTTTTTTTAAACCGGGTATTCAACAAAATTTCTTTCAGTTTCATACAACCTTAGCTGTATATCCAATTCAGGATTTATTTCAGGTCTTAGTAAATTATAAATTACAATCACAATATTTTCTGCAGTTGGATTTAGGTTTTTAAATTCTGCACAATCTTCGTTCAGGTTTTTATGATCAAACTTATCTAACACTTTTTCTTTTATTAAATCACTCAATTTTTTAGTGTCCATTACATAACCTGTTTCATTTTCAGGCACACCTGTAACCCTAACAATAAGATCATAATTGTGACCGTGGTAGTTGGGGTTGTTGCACTTGCCAAATATTGCTTTATTGGTAGCATCATCCCATGTTGCGTTGTTTAACCTGTGAGCTGCATTAAAATGTTCTTTTCTAAAAACTGCTACTTTATTTGAAACGGCCTGCATATTTTATTTATTTTATGTTCTTTAAAAACTAAAATTTATTCCCCAAAATATTCAACAAATATTCTTGGTGTTTCGTATAATTTTAATGCATGTAATTGAGTTGTTTCCGGCAAATTATTTTTTAGCTGTTCCCAAATTCCAATAACGAGGTTTTCAATTGAGCAAATTTTACCCTGCATAAATTGCACATCAATATTCAGATTTTTGTGATCGAGTATATCAGTAACATGTTCTTTAATAATGACACTCAATTTTTTTGCATCAAACACAAAACCTGTCTCTATGTCCGGTACACCTTTTACTGTCACATACAAATCAAAGTTGTGGCCATGCCAGTTTTCATTTGCGCATTTACCAAAAACATCTTCGTTTTTTTCTTTGCTCCAAGCAGGATTAAAAAGTTTGTGCGCTGCATTAAAATGTTCAATTCTTGTTATATAAACCATTGCGCAAATTATAAATCTTTTTAAAGGTAGTGGGTAATATTAATATTCTATAACAGATGCAGCTAACTTTACTTTATGAAACTACTTGTTGTAGCTGCTACAGAATTTGAAATTGCGCCATATATTCTTAACAATACAGCTGCTGATATTCTTATAACCGGTGTAGGTAGCCCGGCATGTATGTATATGCTAACAAAGCGTTTACAACAATTTAAATACGACTTTGTAATTCAAGCAGGCATTGCAGGAACTTTTAAAAATTCTTTTCCATTAGGTGAAACTTTTTTTATTAAAAGCGATGTGTTTGCTGATTTAGGAATTTATGAAAATGAAAGTTTTTTTACGCTTTTCGAAAAAAACTTTGCAGACCCAAATACTGCCCCGTTTAAAAATGGATGGCTTGAAAATTCATTAAAAAATACTTTTAATGTTTCAACAGCTAAATCTATTACAGTAAACACCGTCACCGATAATTTTTTGCAGACATCACTTTTTACAAAAAAATATGATCCGGATTTAGAATCAATGGAAGGTGCAGCTTTTCATTATGTGTGTGTTCAAGAGAATGTTTCCTTTTTACAACTACGCAGCGTGAGTAATTTTGTAGGAGAGCGGATAAAAGCAAACTGGAAAATAAAAGAATCTATCCTAAATCTTAACCATCATCTTTCAAGAATTGTTTCGGAATTGGCAATCTGCAACTCATAATTCATAACTCATATTTCCATGCATAAACAAACGATACAAATTGGTTTTTCGCCATGTCCCAACGATACTTTTATATTTGATGCTTTGGTAAATAATAAAATTGATACCGGAAATCTTTATTTTAAACCTGTGCTGGAAGATGTACAAACACTAAACCAGTGGGCTATTGAAGAAAAGCTTGCTGTAACTAAAATAAGTTATGGTGTTTTGCCATTAGTGCAACATCAATATAATTTATTAAACAGTGGCAGTGCTTTAGGCAGAGGAGTAGGCCCATTATTAATTACAAATGATGAATACCAAACAATGAATGTAGAGGATTGTTTAATTGCAATACCCGGTAAAAATACAACTGCGCATTTATTGTTTTCACTGGCATATCCTAATGCAAAAAATAAAATATTTTTACGTTATGATGAAATTGAAAACTTTGTTTTGCAGGGTAAAGGTTTGGGTGTAATCATACATGAAAACAGATTTACCTATGCTGATAAAGGGTTAAAAAAAATTAAGGATTTGGGAGATTACTGGGAAAGTGAAACCGGCAAACCAATTCCGCTAGGTGGTATTGTCGTAAAGAAAACAATATCAATACAGACACAACAGCAAATTAATTTTTTAATTAAGCAAAGTATAGAGTTTGCCTTTGCGAATTATCCTGTGTTAACAGATTATATAAAGAATAATGCACAGGAGATGAGTGAGGATGTTATGAGAAGTCATATTGATTTGTACGTAAATAAATATTCGCTTGATCTTGGCGAAGAAGGTAGGGCAGCAGTAAAAAAATTAATGGATGTATATTCTATACAGACAGCCGGCAACTGACAATAAATCTTTCACCTCATGCAAAAAATCATTACCAATAACTACTTTCTTCGGCCATCTATTTATTACCCTGCAACTGCCAACCCTTCTTTGTAAACTTTTAAACATCTTTCTCTGGCAAAAGTGTGCTCCACAATTGGTTTTGGATAAGACTTTTCTTCAAGCTCAGAAACCCATTTTTTAATGTATTTCAAATCAGGGTCAAATTTCTTTGTTTGTAAGTAAGGGTTAAAAATACGGAAATACGGAGCAGCATCGCAGCCACTTCCGGATGCCCATTGCCAACCACCGTTATTAGATGCTAAATCAAAATCAAGCAGTTTTTCAGCAAAATATGCTTCCCCCAAACGCCAGTCAATTAATAAATGTTTGCATAGAAAAGAAGCTACAATCATACGTACCCGGTTGTGCATAAAACCTGTCGTATTTAGTTCTCTCATACCTGCATCTACAATCGGATAACCCGTATTTCCTTCACACCATTTATTAAAACCATCACCATCATTCAGCCATTTGATATTATCATAAGCAGGCTTAAAAGATTTCCCTTTTCCAACACGTGGAAAATGCCACAATATCATTTGATAAAAATCTCTCCATATCAATTCATTTAAAAAAGTTTCTGATTTTGTGCTGGAGTATGTTGCAAGTTTTCTGATACTTATTGTTCCAAACCTCAAATGCATTCCAAGATGAGAAGTTCCTTTAACAGCCGGATAATTTCTTTGATCTGCATATTTTTTTACCAGTTCTGCATCTACACTTTTTGGCGGAAATGTTTGATCACTTATTTTAAAACCAATATCCTGTAAAGTCGGAATTCCTTTAGGTTTAATTTTTAAAAAGTTATTAAAATATTTTTCTGTTGTAAAACTTTTAAACTGATCATCTTTTAGAACTGTTTTCCATTTTCTGCTGTAAGGGGTAAAAACGGTGTAAGGCTTTCCATCATCTTTTACCACTTCATCTTTATCAAAAATTACATGATCTTTAAATTGTTTAAATTTTATTCCTTTGGCATCAAGCAGGGTTTCAATTACTGCATCTCTTTCCTTTGCATAAGGTTCGTAATCTGTATTTGTGTAAACACAATTAATATCGTATTCTTTTATGAGATCATTAAAAGCTTTTGCCGGGGTACTGTTTACAACAATCAATGAAGAACCTTCTGCAATCAACTTTTCCTGCATTTGTTGCAGTGTATCCATAATAAAATTAACTCTGCTATCTTTTTTATTTTCAAGTTTGTCCAAAATACCATTATCTAAAATAAAAATTGGTAACACAGCAAACTCGTCTTTTAATGCATGATACAAACCCGCATTGTCTTCCAATCTCATATCTCTTCTAAACCAAAAAATATTTATTTTCATTTGTGTGTTTTTTATTACAATTTATTTTATGTTTTATTTAATTGTCTCAACAAAAAATCGCTTTATATTTTCTCTGCAATAGTTCATTAATTTTTTGAATTTCTATATTAGTGTAATTCTTGTCACCTAAAGAACCAACCCATTTTATGTTATAAATAGAATTACTTAAAAAAACTTCATCTGCTTCGCACAGTATATTTTTTGTTACAATTATCTCCTCAACTTTATAGTTTAAAATCCTAAGAGTATTAATTAACCAGTTCCGCATTACACCTGCCACACAGCCTTCGCTAAGGGCCGTAGTGTAAATGATTTTATCTTTTATAAAAAATATATTCGCAATGGTGCTGTCGCATATATTTCCTTTGCTGTTTAAAATTAGTGCATCGTTACATTGTTGTTGTTTGGCAAATTTTGCACCCATAAAGTAAGGCAAATAATTATTGTTTTTTAGGTTGCTGAATAAATCAATCGATTTTAAAGCAACCTCATAAATACAAATTTGCAGGCCATTAATATTTAATAATCCATTGTCTTCGGATAGTTTAATTGCTTCAATAATATAATTGGGTGTATCATTTTTTGGGTCATAAATACCACCATCACTTCTAATAACAGTAATCCTAATTCTTGCTTCTTTCAGTTTGTTTTTTTTTATCAATGCATTTATTTCTGCTGTAAGTTTTTCAACAGTCAAATGAACTGGAATGCTAAACTGCAGCGCTTTCATGCCCTGCCACAGCCGCTTAAAGTGATCATCTGCTAAAATTATGGTAGCATTTTTAAATTTAATGGTTTCAAAAATGCCATCACCATAACGTAACCCTCTGTTTGTTGGCCCAATAATATTTTCATTTTCACTAAATATCTTTCCGTTATAATTATAAAATATCATGGTTGTGGGTTAAATAAAAAAATCTTCCACAAAGGAAGATTTTAAAATTATATAAAAATTAAACTAAAATTATAATTCCTCAATTAGTTTGTGTTTCACAGCATATAAAATTAAGCCTGCTGTACTTTTTGCACCCGTTTTTACTTTTAATTTGTCACGCAATGCTTCTACAGTTCTTGGACTTAGCTCAACAATATCAGCAATTTCTTTTGTGCTTTTTTCTTCACACATCAGGCGTAAAATAGTTGTTTCCTTTTCATTCAGGTGTACATCTTGCGCTACCAGTTGTTGTGGAATTTGGATATTGCGTTGTTTTAAATTGGTTAACAAGGCCTGGTTTGTAAGCGTGTTAAAATAATATTCATCCTTGTGGCAAGTTTTTATAGCCTCGTAAATGATTTCACTGTCACTTGTTTTGGAAAGGTAACTGTTTGCACCAATTTCCATCAATTTTGTAATCATGCTGTGGTCATCCATCATTGTTAGCATAATTACTTTTGCATTTGGAGCAATCTTCCTTATTTCCGGTAAAGCTTGTATACCATCCATAATCGGCATTTGAATATCAAGCAAAATAACATCTACACTTAACGTTTTAAGCATGTTTATAAGGTGCATACCATTATCCGCTTCGGCAATAATTTTGATATCGGTTTTCGGGCTTAAGGCTGCTTTGACTCCGGCCCTGTACAACACATGGTCGTCAGCAATAATTACCTTAATAGGTTCTAAAACTTCTTCTTTCATAAATGTATAAATAAAAGTAACCTTTTTTTGCTAAGTAACTTTACTTACGATTAACGTAAGTACCTTTAAAAAATTACAATCTTACGGAAAATAACGTGTTTGTACTTGCTTTAATAAATTTAAAGTTTAAAAATAAGCCCTGGATTTTATCTTAACAGGAGAAATGAATCTTTTTTTAAAATTGTCTCACCAAGATCACAAATCGTTTCAAGCATGTAGACATAAGTACCGGTAGATTGATCAATTCCATTTAATTTTCCATCCCATCCAAAAGATTTATCGTTTGGTACAAAGTTTTTTGCTTCAAATACCTGTTGGCCATACCTGTTATAAATTGCAAATCTTCTTATAGATTTTATTCCTCTCGTTAATGGGTAATAAACATCATTTAACCCATCTTGGTTTGGAGTAAATGCAGAAGGCATAAGTAAATTGGCATATTTACATTCTACAAAAATGTTAATATCATCTTTTGATATACAGCCACTATCACTGGTTACTTTAATAGAGTAATGTTGAGAGGTAAGAGCTAGTCCACCGGTTGCAGGACAGGTTGCACAACTTAGTAAACCGCCTGGCATCCATAAATATGAAATTACATTACTGCTATAAACAGGTGTAATGGTAAACATAGAATTGTAAGAAAGAATTTTATCTGGTCCTGCATTCACCTGTGGAAGGCTTTTTAAAATAATTTTTACGGAGGCTATATTTGTAAAACAACCCACAGAATCAGTAAGAGTTGCTGTGTATGTTGTACTTACAGGTGGAGAAACAATAGGATTATAAATTGTGGTGTTTGAAATGTTTGTTGAAGGGGACCAAAAGATCTTTTTCCCTAAAGGTAAAACCGAAATTTTTACACTATCTTTTAAACATAAATAAATTGGGTTTACCAATGGGGTTGCAGCAAAAGGTTCATATACCGTTATTAATGTACTGTCGGTAAAAGGACAATTAAAGCTGTTATTAACTGTAGCATAATACAATGTGGTGGAAGTTGGTTTTGCAACAGTGGTATCGCATTTTGTGCAGGATAATGTAGGAGACGACGTCCAAAAAAGAGTATCACTGTGGTAAGCAATAATAGTTACACTATTGCCTTGGCATAGAGTATCATTACGTGGAAAAATACGCAAAAATGGAATCGGTTTTACATCAACCTGCTTGCTTAAACTATCTATACAGCCGTTATTATCTCTTGCAAAAAGTCTGATATTGTAAATTCCTGACGTAGGAAATTTAATTTGTGGGGGTTGAAAAGTTGTATCGTTTGCAGGTTTTATTCCATAATTCCAGTAAGAAAAATTAATTGAATCAGCAGACACAAAAGAATTTGATGTATTTACAATATTAAAACTCGTGTTAGCACAAACATTTGATGAAGATGTAAAACTTAATTTTGGCCCTCTAACCAGTATTGGATGATTGAGTATTATGGTATCATTACAATATTGTGTGCCGTTATTTATAACGACCAGGTTATTTGTGAAATTTCCAAATATACTTGCCGTTGAAACGTAAGGATTCGTTGTATTAGATAAAGTGGGTAATCCTACAACAGACCACTTATAAGATGCACCAGCATTGGAATAATTATTTTGAATTGTAAAAGTTGTATTACTATTTCTGCACACTAAATTATCAGGATTTAAAAGCGTTGGTGTTGCAGTGTAAATGCTGGCGGTAAATACATCTGAGCAGCCTGTTATATTATCTGTAATAGTTAAAGTAATTAAAAATGCACCGTTTGTTGGGAATGTATGTATTGGATTAAGCGCAGAACTTGTAGGGCTGCCATCTCCAAAATTCCAAAGCACTGTTGATAAATTACCCTGTGATATGTTGATAAATGAAAAACTGTTTTTATTAGTACAGGTATTTGCATAATTATAACCTGCTATTACACCAATAATATTTATAGAAAAACTTTTAGATGAACCGGGGCAACCATTAAAATATGGCGTTACAGATATTGTCTTTGTACCTAACGTGGCGTATTTGTGAGATGTCGTTGAATCAGTAACCGTTTGAGTACTTCCATCGCCATAATCCCATGCCCATGAATTTGCATTATTTGCTTTTGAAATAAACACGGCTGTTTCTGAACCACAGTATACATTTTTTAAAGGATAAGCAATGTGATTTGTGGGAGGTGTACCAAATGCAATTTTCGGATAAGTCAAAGTATTTATGCATCCTTCATTAGTGGTAATAGTAACTAAAGGAATAAATGAACCTACGGTGATGTATGTGTGCGATGCACTTGTGGATGCAGGGCTGCCATCTCCATAATCATAAGAATAACTTGTTACACTGGCACCATTAGGTACAATCACGTTGGCTGTAAAATTTACTTTGGCAGGTATACAACCTTTTATTGGAAACACAGTACCTGTAACGGGTGGCTTTTGCACTATGATATCAGTTGTGCTCGAAGCAGCGCAACCGGATACATCTGTGGCCTTTACTGTAGCTGTAAAATTTCCAAATCCTGAATAATTATGATTTATGGTAGATGAATTTGTCGTTACGTTGGGGCTGCCATCTCCAAAACTCCAGTCATAAGTTCCTATGTTACCCAAAGAATTTGCTGTGAATGAAATATTTCCCGGTGTGCAAATATAATTTCTATTAGCAGTTAAAGAAGCAGTAATGCTTTGGTTAATAATTATGGTTTGAGATGTTTCGATTGCCTGTTCGTTATAAACTGTTACAAGCTTTACATTATAAGTTCCGGGAGCTGAATAAATAATAGACGGATTAAACGAGTTACTCGTTTGTCCGTTGCCAAAGTTCCAGGTAAAACCAATAGGATTTCCTGTATATGTTTGCGTAAAATTTATAGTTATAGGGCTACAGAATGTACCATTGGAACTTTGATAAGTAAAGCTGGAACTTTGCCCATTTACGGAAAATGAACAATAACAAATGAAAAAAGGTATAAATAGAATCAATAATTTATTCAAAATATTTTTTTCAGCGGATAAACAGAATCAAATTCAATAATTATCTTAAACACAAGACACTAATTGTAACGATTTTGTTGCAGCAAAATTGTACTGTCTTAGTAATTTTAAAGCTTAATATTGAAGCATTGCAAATAGTATGCTATAAACAATTTTACGAGATCCACAATACATCAGATTTTGATATTCGATGATTTTGTGTTTATATCTGAAATTATTTTCTTTAATCAACAGGTTGAATCAATATTACAAATTTTAGGGGGCCGGGGATGAATATTTTTTTATTTATTATTACTTTTTTTAGGATTTTAAACAATCCAATGCTTATTCAATAAGCTTGTTTCTCATTGCATACATAATAAGCCCGCCAATGGTTTTAGCGTTAACTTTACTCTTCATGTTTTGCCTGATGGTTTCAATTGTTCGGGGGCTTAAAAATATAACTTTAGATATTTCTTCTGTGGTTTTATCTTCTGATAGCAATTGAAGTATTTTTATTTCTTTTTCGCTAAAAGTAACCGGAAGGCTGTCGCCATAAATCTGCCTTACACTTTTCTTTTGCATGAGCTTCCCCATAACTGCAGCGTTTACAAGATCATTAAAATAATAATCTTCGTTCATACAGGTAAGAATAGCTTCGTAAATTTCTTCAGGGTCAGTAGTTTTGGTGAGATAAGCATTTGCACCCATTTCCATCATTTTTGTAATCATCTGATGGTCATCGTACATGGTGAGGACAATAATTTTTACAGTTTCGTATTCTTTGCGTAAGATTTGAATGGCATTTATTCCATCAATTTCGGGCATTCGAATATCCATCAATAAAACATCAGGCATTTTGATGCCTATTTTATGCATCATATCCTTTCCATCCTCGGCCTCCCATAGTATTTTTAGGTTTTCCTTATCAGAAAGCGCCATTTTAATGCCGTCTCTAAAAATTTTATGATCGTCTGCAATTGCAATTTTTATTTGGTTGGAGGCCATTGGAGTTTCGAATAAGTAGGATTTGTCAAAAGAACACTGTGAATTTAGATGAATATCATCGAATTTAAAAAAAATGTAAACAAGCATCACGAAAAAAATCAATTGGAACCTAATGAACTTCAAAAGATATTCACTTATTCTAATAAATGTTGATAACCTTACTGAATTATATTAAAAATACTTAGTAGTATTACACCAATCTAATAGTAAAAATACGGTATATTTAATGTAGTTTTACCTTTAATATCAGATTTTATTTTAATCAAAATCTTCTACAATGCAATACTGTAAAGGATTAGAATAGATAAGTATAAATACGAAAATAAAATATAGCGATTGCGTGAGAATACAAAATAAAACAAATTTGCTTTAATACCTTAATAACATTCCTTAACACAAAAAATTATTACCTATGTTTAGTTCAGTAAGAGAGCACTTAATTGAGTTTTTATTAGATTTGGTTTAGTTGAATTATCAGAATAATGTTTATTTTTGAAAAAACATACATATTCTGGACACTCAATCACTATCTACTTATTTATCAGAATTAATACCTTTAATTTTTGGATTATTTTTTTTAAAAAAAATAAATACAAATTATTTAAAGGTTTTTTTAGTTTATAGTATTTTTCTAGCTTTTTTTTCAATAGCGAGTTTATATGTTTTAAATGTCGAACATTCAAAAACTGCTTATCTATTTATCTTGAGAATTTATATAGCGATAGAATATACAATTCTGGTTTTTTTCTTTTCTATTTTATTCCAAAATAAATTATTTAAGAAAGTTATAATTTTCTCAATTATTCCTTTTTGGGGTTATTGTATTATTAATTTTTTTGTTTCGGACCATGATACTTTTAATAACTACCCAGCACTTGTTGAATTTGCTGTATTTATACTAATAATTATATTTTATTTTTATGAAAAGATGCAAATTGTTTCAACCATTCCTCTTTTCAGGTCAATCTCTTTTTGGTTAATTGTTGGTTTGTTTATTTACTTCACAGGGAACTTGTTTTTTCTATTATTTTTATTTTCAACATCGAATAAAGAAATTCTGAACCAAATGTTTGTTATTTACTCAGGAGTAACAATCACAAAAAATATCATACTTGCTGCAGCATGGTTTGCAAATGAAAGAGTACAAACAGATGCCGATATAATACAACTTCCAAAAAATATGAACCTGGATGATGATTTTACTTTTACCAATGCTACCAACCCCTAACTAACATGTTTTTTTTGCAGGTTACAGATAATTCTCTTGGAAATAGAATGATGGTTACAGGCTCTGCAAGTATGCTGATACTTGCGGTTGTAATAATTGTATTTGTTACTATACACCAACGCAAAATTATTAGGTACCATAAATCAATGAAGCGGCTGGAAGAAGAAAAGCAGGAAATCTATTTAAAAGCAAGCATTCGTTTTCAGGAAGAAGAAAGACAGCGGATTGCTGCAGATCTGCATGATGATGCTGGTCCATTATTAGCGACTGTTCGTTTGTACTTAAATGAAAACCTGGTAAACCAGGAAAAATCACAGCAGATACAAAGTATTTTAAGTGCAAAGCAGATTATTGACGACGCCATACAACTGGTAAGAAACATCAGCCATAGCTTAATGCCGCCAACCCTTAAAAATTTCGGATTAGAAAGTGCTACTAATGATCTTTTTCAAAAAATTAATGGTAGTGGCGTAATAAAGGCGTCTGCACGTTTTCACGATTACAGGGAAAGGTTATCCAGCGAAAGAGAAATGCTGGTATTTAGAGTCGTACAAGAAATTATAAATAACATTATTAAGCATAGCAATGCAGGATTTATACATCTCACACAAAATGTAAGCGACAATAACCTATATATTCGTATACATCACGATGGTAAAGGAATTATTCAAACTGAATATGAAAAATTGAACTATATGGGTACCGGACTTGGATTAAAAAATATTGCAAGCCGGATTAAAGTTTTAAACAGTAAAATTATGTTTGAAATAGATTCAAGCAATACCTACTATAAAATTACTTTAGAAATACCTAATAATGGTAATTTGTAGTAATGATATTGTTAAATTAAATATTATCTTACGATTAAAAATTTCTTTTAACTTTCTATGCTTCCCGAAATAAAAATAGGAATTGCAGACGATCATAAAATCTTTAGAAAAGGGGTAATTCTTTCTATGCGACAATATACAAACCTGCGGTTTGTATTAGAGGCAGAAAACGGAGAAGAGTTATTGAGTATGATACCTGATAGTATGCCTGAGATAATATTGTGCGATTTAAAAATGCCGATAAAGGATGGTATAGATGCTACGAAAGCTATTACTAAAATGTTTCCTACAATAAGGGTTATCATTCTTACTATGTACGAAGATGATCGGTTTGTAGGTCACTTAATGGATTGCGGAGCAGCAGGATACTTACTCAAAAATACGGAGCCTGCAGAAGTTTACAAAGCAATTAATGATGTAAAGCGTACCGGATTTTACCTTAGCCCTTTTGTAAACAGAATTCTTATAAAAAAGAATTACAGCAAGCAAAAATTTAATCCATCGCTTGCATCCGAAGCCGTACTCAGCGAGCGGGAAAAAGAAGTTTTAATGCTGGTAGCAATGGAATTTACCGCTACGGAAATTGCCTCTAAAATATTTATTAGTGCTCGTACAGTTGAAGCAATAAAAGACAGGCTAATGGAAAGGTTTGGGGTAAAAAATTCTGTAGGGCTTATTTTTTATGCAATGAAAAACAGGCTGCTAGATTAGATCGATTGATTAAGAATTGTTAATTAGGAATTAGAAGTGTAATTCTTAGTAAATTGAAAAAATATTTTACTGTGTTGGATTGGAAGATTTAATTGTAACATATCCTTGTTATCTGGTTTGGCAATTTCATGCATTTTTCTTTTAAAACAATCCGAATAATTGCGCATCTACCCCTGAAATTATCTCACCCAAATGATCTTCATTTTCAGCAAATTTATTTTTATCAACATCAATAATTAAAAGTTTTCCTTCAGTGTAACTCTCTATCCAACTATTGTAATAATCATTTAGTTTTTTTAAATAATCCAGTCTTATATTTTCTTCATATTCCCTACCTCTTTTTTGTATTTGCGAAACAAGTGTAGGTACAGAAGCTTTTAAATAAATGATAAGATCGGGTGGCTGAACCATACTTTTTAAAGTTTCAAAAAAACCGTAATAGTTTTCAAAATCCCGTTTTCCCATAAGTCCCATATCGTGCAGGTTAGGAGCAAATATGTTGGCATCTTCGTAAATTGTTCTGTCCTGTATTACAGTTTCAGTTCCTCTTTGTATTTCTAACAATTGATTTAACCGGCTGTTTAAAAAATAAATCTGCAGGTTAAAACTCCACCTCGGCATATCATCATAAAAATCATTCAGATAGGGGTTATGGTCTACATCTTCAAATTGAGGAATCCATTTATAATGTTTACTAAGCATTTCTGTGAGCGTAGTTTTTCCTGCACCAATATTGCCTGCAATAGCAATGTGTTTTGGTTTTTTTAGTTTGGCCATATCCGGTGGTAATTATAAAAGTAAAAACGAAATTAAGTGTAATTAGTTCAAAGAAAATATTTTTTTGAATGTAAAATTTGAAGCTGCATTTTCGTAAAAATATGGTACCGAAAAAATAGTAGTAAACTACTTAATTACGTAAAATTATTTGTAAAAAAAATAGCAACCCATTACCGAGTTGCTATTTTTTTATGCATTTATTAAACTATTTTAAATTTAGCTGAACCGCACCATTCTCTTTAAGATCGCTGCGAACAGTTGCTCTGTATTCTTTTCCGCCACTTCTTATCAACATTAAAGCTGTATTTGGGGGAGTAGTACCAAGGTTTTCTGCAAACATGATAATGCTGTTTATACCCTTTACGGCTTTTAATTTGTATGAGACTATTTTTTCAGTTAATGTGATTTTATTAGCTACTTCATTCCCATTAAAAAACAGACTTATTTGGTCTCCATCTACTTCAGCGTTATCAACAATATCTATAGTTATATCTGCATCTGTGATGTCAAAAGTTTCAATGATTTTTGATGTTCTGCCATTTATAATTTGTGGTGCTTTTTCTGCTGCTTTTTCAGGTAGTTGTACAGCAGTAATCATATTTGCCGGGTTTAAATAAACTTTTGCTGCTTTTTGTATGTCAGCGACTGTTATGGCATTTACATACTTTTCGTAGTTTATAAACCGATCTATATTTTTACTTTCCACTTTTGCATCAAGCAAATTATTCATCCAACTATCATTGTCTTTTATTGTTTCTCTGTATTTTTCAAGCCATTGTTTTTTTACCTTTTCTAAAGTGGATGGTAATGGACCGTTTTTCTGTATTTTTCCTATTTCAGCTTTTAAACTTGTAAGTACGGTTTGCACTTTATCTGGTCCTGTAGGCAATTGCGCCATCATGGTATAACTTGGGTAAGGATTTTTTTGTAACCCACCATACACGCCACCACCATAAATAGCTTGAGCCTTTTCTCTTATTTCTTCAATTATTTTTATGTTTAAAGCCTCTGTCATTGCTTCTGCCTTAAGTGCCGCATCTTCTGAATAAGGCATATCTCCATTATAGATTTGCATTACCAAACTTTTTTGCTCCTTTCCTTTTTTAATTTCCAAAAGTTTATTGCCTTTTACAGTACGAACTTTATTATCTACAAAATAAGTTTTTTTACCATTTGCAGGTAAGCTTGCTATGTATTTTTCAATCAGAGGCAAAATTATTTCTTCTTTAAAACTTCCCACTATTACAAACTGCATTCCTGTAACATCCCCTGATCTTTCTTTGTAAATAGCCATCGCACGCTCAAGGTTTATTTTATCAAAATATTCGCTGTGTGGCACTGCTACAGGTGCCATAGGACTGTTGCTGTACATAAATTTATACATCGTATCTATAAATGCAGCCTGTGGGTTGCTCATAATACCCGCAACCTGCGATTTATTTTTGCTGACAAAAGAACTAAATAGAGCAGTATCTTTTCGCTGATCTGTTACTTTTAAATAAAGCATTTGAAACATAGTTTCTAAATCTTTTATTGTAGCATTACCATTTATTAAATCTTTTGTTTCAGAAAATGAAACCCCTGCCGAAGCTTTTTTACCGCTCATTGCTTTAGTAAGATCTTGCGGTGCAAAACTACCAAAGCCCATTGCAGACTGTATTTGACTTGCGTATTGTGCTGAATATTTATCTTTTAAACTATAGTTACTAGAGCCACCGTATCGTGCAGCCTGCATTTTTATTTCGTCTGCTTTAAAGTCGGTAGGTTTTAAAGTAACCATTACACCGTTGCTCAATAAAAGTTCTGTTGTTCCCAATAGTTTATTTGTCGTTTTTGTTATAATTTTTCCCGCCGTTGGTTTTTTGCTTAACAAGTCAGCAGCTATTGCTTTTTCTTCATAAGCAGTTACTTTTTCGGTTGCGGCAGTGTTTACAATTGCCATCAGTTCAGCGTCTGTAGGCAATTTAAAATTATCGGTTTTTTCAGGACCGGTGATGTTTACAAATTTCTTGTTATTTTCCTTTAATTTCTCAGAAAGTTTATTTACGTCTGCTAAAGTTATTTCAGGTAAAAAATGTTTTATGTATTCATACTCATTTTCAATACCGGGTGCGGCATCTCCCTCTAAAAACTGTGTTAAGTATTCTTGAATAAAATCACCTGATTCCGTTTTGTCTCTGCTTTTAAAAGCACTTTCATAATTTACCAATAAATTCTTTTTCTCTCTCTCAAGTTCACCCGCAATAAAACCAAATTGTTTTACTTTTTCTATTTCATTTATTAAAACCCGGGCGGCTTTTGATGGATCGTTTGTCCCTGTTCCTGCATTTACACTAAATTGATTAAACCCTTTTACAAACCCGCTAAAACCCGCTCCCGCGTATAAGAAAGGAGGGTTGGGTTTTTGAGTAATTTCTTTAAAACGAGCATTAAGCATTGCATTAAATAATGACTCAATAATATAATCTTTATATGCTCCCACAGTTGTCATTGCTTGGTGGCTGTAAGCAGGCCACGCCATTTGAACACTAAAACCAGTAGCTTCTTTATCAGTTACAACCATAGCTTTATCCTCTGTATATGCAGGGAAATTAAATGCAGGCAATGATCGGGGATTGGCTACAGGAGTAATGGATGCAAAATGCTTTGTAATCATTTCGAGCCCTTTTTCTTTGGTAATATCTCCTACTATAATTACTGCCATAAGATCTGGCCTGTACCAATCTTTATAATATTTTCTTATAAGATCCGGCTTAAAGTTGGTAATAATACTATCCTTTCCTATAGGCAGTCTGCTTCCAAAACGAGAGCCATTAAAATAGGAAGGCAACCATTTTTTTTGCATTCTATCGTTGGCACCTTTTCCTAATCTGCTTTCCTCCAAAATTATTTGTCTTTCCTCTTCAATATCTTCTGTGTTATAGGTTACATTATGTGCCCAATCTTCCAATACCTGGAACCCTTTCTCAAGGTTGCCAGGTTTGTCTGTTGGTATTGGTAAAATGTACACCGTTCTATCAAAAGATGTATATGCGTTTAAATCACTGCCAAACCCAACACCAATATCTTGCAAAAAGGAAACGATCTCATTCTTTTTAAAATTTTTAGTACCATTAAAAGCCATGTGTTCACTCATATGAGCCAACCCTTGCTGGTTTTCATCTTCGCTTACGCTACCACTTTGTATAGCAAGGCGCAGTTCTGTTTTTTTGTCCGGTTTGGAATTGGGCATTATATAATAAGTAACTCCATTAGGTAATTTGCCATATATAACCTTCGGGTTAAGTGGTAACGAATCGGTTGCATTATATTGAGCAGTCAACTGCAGGTTAAAACATGTAAATGCAATTAATGCAATTATTAATTTTAATTTTTTCATTTAGTAAAGTTTGATGGTGTAAATCTGATTTAGGTGGTTACTGAATTAATAAAAACAAGTTAGTGTTTATACATGTTATGAGTGATTTTTATTTTCACAAAGTATTTATGGTCTTAATAATTTAAACCCATGGCTTCTCTTACAGCCACCATTGTGGCTTTGGCACTTTTATTTGCTTTTTCGGCACCTTGTTCCATAATCTCTTTTAACTTTTTTTCATCACCCAATAAGTCTTTCGCTCTAAGTCTAATAGGGGCAATAAAATTTACCATGTCTTCACCAAGCTCTTTCTTTAAATCGCCATATCTAATGGTTGCATTATTAAAATCAGCTGTGTATTTTTCAATTTTATCTGACGAACATACCAGTTTCATCAGGGCAAAAATATTTTCAATATAATCCGGCATCACCGTATTTTTTTCTGTCGGACCGTTATCAGTTTTGGCTTTCATCACTTTTTTTCTGATGGTAATATCATCATCTGCAAGGTATAAAGTTGCAGCCTGGTTTTCACTTTTACTCATTTTACCGGTACCGTCTAACGAAGGTACTTTTACCAGTTCTACATTGTAATTAAACGCTTTGGGTTCCGGAAAAATGTTTGCATACCTGCGGTTAAAACGATTTGCAAAAGTGCGAGCCATTTCAAGGTGTTGTTCCTGATCTTTACCAACAGGTATATAGCCTGCCCGGTGCAATAAAATATCTGCTGCCTGCAATACCGGGTAAGTGAGCAAACCGGCATTTATATTATCAGGATTCTGACGGGCTTTGTCTTTAAAAGTGACCGTTTTTTCCAGCTCTCCCATGTACGCAAGCATATTCAGATATAAATATAATTCTGATGTTTCTCTTACATGGCTCTGGCAATAAAACGAAGCCTTATCGGGATCTAAACCGCAGGCAATATTTTCTGCAACCACACGGTAAACATTTTGTTTTAATTCCTTGGTATCCGGATGGGTTGTAAGGGAATGCAGATCTGCAACCATAAAGTAACATTCAAATTCATTCTGCATTTTTACATAATTGCGTATGGCACCAAAATAGTTTCCTAAATGTAAAAAGCCGGTAGGCCTTATACCACTCATCACTATGTTTTTTGGTGTACTTATTAAAAGTTCGTTCATGTTTGTAATATTGCGGCGAAGATAATTAAATCTAAAGCCTGTTTTTTTCATTTTTTGTAATGAAGTCCGCCCATGTAAAAGGCAAATTGCTATGCCTAATAATTACTAAGTTTGTAATATGGAGATTACTGATGAATTGTTTGAAAAACTTGCGAACCTTGCTAAATTAAAATTTGATGAAACGGAAAAGCTGCAGATAAAAAATGATTTGCAGAATATGATTGGGCTTATTGAAAAAATGAATGATCTGGATACTTCCAATGTAGAGCCGCTGCTGCACATGACAGCCAACGTAAATATGTGGCGGGAAGATGTAATTACAGGAAGTATAAATAATGTTGAAGCTATGCAAAACGCCACAAATAAAAATGCACCTTTTTTTATTGTGCCAAAAGTTATAATAAAATAATTCTATAAATCTAAAATATGGATTCTTCTCCAATTCTTGAATTGCAAAATATTAAAAAAAGTTATTTTCTTGGTAAGCAGGAGTTGCCTGTTTTAAAAGGAATTACCATGGATATTTTTAAAAATGATTATGTGGCTTTGATGGGGCCAAGCGGTAGTGGAAAATCAACTTTAATGAATATTTTAGGTTGTCTTGATTCGCCAACCGGAGGAAAATACATTTTGAATGGGAAGGATGTGAGCCGCATGGAAGATGATGATTTAGCTGCCGTAAGAAACAAAGACATTGGTTTTGTTTTTCAGCAATTTAATTTACTTCCCAGATTAACAGCAGCTGAAAATGTGGCGCTTCCATTAATATACAGTGGAATTGGTAAAAAAGAAAGAACAGAAAGGGCAGAAGCAGTTTTAAAACAGGTTAGACTTGAGGATAGAATGTATCACAAACCCAATGAGCTAAGTGGTGGGCAATGTCAACGTGTAGCCATTGCAAGAGCGTTGATAAATAATCCCGCAATTATTTTAGCAGATGAACCTACAGGAAATCTAGACTCCAAAACATCTCATGAAATAATGGATATTTTAGGAAAAATACACAGTGATGGTAATACGATTGTACTAGTTACTCATGAGGAAGATATTGCCGGTTTTGCAAGAAGAGTTATCAGGTTAAAAGATGGATTAATAGAAACCGATAAAATAAATGAAAATCCTTCTTTAGCAAATTATTAAACACAAACAAATCCCTTTTATTTAAGAATATGGCTTTTAAAATTTATACTAAAACCGGTGATGAAGGAAAAACAAGTCTTATTGGTGGAACAAAAGTACCAAAGAGCCATATCAGAATTGAAAGTTATGGCACCGTAGATGAATTAAATTCTTACGTAGGATTATGCGGCGATTTGATAGAAGATGAAGGTTGCAAAATCATTTTGAAAGAAGTTCAGGATCGTCTGTTCACCATTGGTTCATCACTAGCTTGTGATCCCGAAAAAGAACCGCTTATGAAAATTCCGGATCTTTTAGAAGAAGATATTACTTTTTTGGAAAATGATATTGATAGAATGATGGAAGCATTACCACCCATGAAATTTTTTGTATTGCCCGGTGGTCATCCTGCTGTATCTACCTTGCATATTGCACGGTGTGTTTGCAGACGTGCAGAGCGTATTTGTGTACACATGAAAGAAGATAATATTTTTGTTGATGAACTTGTAATAAAATACCTAAACAGATTAAGTGACCATTTATTTGCACTATCAAGATATACATCTCATCTACTGAATGTACCTGAAGTAAAGTGGATACCCAGAATAAAAAAATAAATTACTTTTTTGAATCTGGTTTAAATGCTCCTTCAGGTTGTGTTGGATTTTTTTCGTTGTATCCTTTTTGAACAGGATTTTTTGCAATTGTTTCTTTTTTTAAATCTGCCACTTTTTCAACGGAGTTTTTATCTGATATTTCTTTTTTACTTTTCATGGTTTTTTAAAATAGCTGAAAATATTGTACCAAATTATTAAAACAAAAAATCCCCTCATAAAAATGAAGGGATTTAATCTTTAAGATTTAACTTTTTTTATTTTTTTTGTAACGCATATCAGGCGTTCCGTCTTTTTTAGTAGGACCGGCAGATTTTGAGGCATTGCTGTAACGCTTGTCTGGCGTACCGTCTTTTTTCAAAACAACAGGGGAAGTAGTTGCAGGTTTAGCTGTTACTACATTTTTTGTTTTAGCAACTGTTTTTGTAATTGGTACAACCTTGGCGATTGGAGCAGCAGCCGGCTTAGCAGCAACAACCTTCATTTTATTTTCCGGAGCTTTTCCAGCAGTTTTCTTGACAGCCTGTGCCATTGTAGCTGTGCTAATTAATAAAAATACGGCAGCAGCAGTTAGGATTTTCTTCATTTGTTTGTTTTTATGAGTGATTAAATAATTTTGATGCTAAATTTTTTTATACAGTGATTATCCTTAAACTTTTTGAAGAATTATTATTTGTAATATAATAACTAAAATTTAAATCTGAAAATAATCTGTTATTAAATTCCCTTTTTGATAAGGTTTTACTTTCTGTGGATAATTTTTAAAAAGGTTGGTAAAACAATCAGCAATAAGGGCAACGCAAAACATAATCCACCAATAACAGCTATAGCAAGCGGTTGATGTAATTGTGCACCTGCTCCTATCCCTAAAGCAAGTGGGAGCAATGCCATGATTGCTCCAAAAGCCGTCATCAATTTAGGTCTTAACCTTGCACTTATGGCAAAAACAATACTTTGTTTGGTATCCATGGTAAGTTTTGCCACAAGATATTGCTGGTAAGTAAAAATGGAATTTTCGCCTATAATTCCTACGATCATTATAATACCCGTATAACTTCCTACGTTTAATGGGGTATGGGTAAGATACAAAGCAAGTAAGCATCCTGCAACGCCGAGTACTGCCAGTAATATAATAAAAAGTGAAACTAAAAATTCTCTAAAAAGAGTTAGTAATACTACAAATACCAACAAACATGCTGCAATTAAAATATACAATAATTCTGTAAATGCTTGTTGCTGCTGTGCATAAGAGCCTCCATATTCTATGCGATAGCCAGCCGGTAAAGAAAGTTTTGTATTTATTTGTTGTTGTATTTCTTTAAGCGTACTTCCAAGATCTCTGTTTTCCAACCGTGCAGTAATTGCTCCAATCATTTTTTGATTTTCTCTTTCAATTTGTGCAACACCTTTTTCTGTATGAATTGTTGATACAGTATTTATAGATTTTAATGAACCGTTTGGTAAAAAAATATTCCCGTTTTTTAGAGAAATAAGGTTACTACGTTGTGCATCCGGATAAAGCATTCTAATGTTTATCATTTGTTCTTTCTCCATAATTGTGCTGATTACAGTTCCTTCAAGTTGCGTCTGTAATTGAAATTGAAAATCAGCAGCTGTAATATTAAACTGCGCCAGTTTAGCTACATCAGGCTCCACTATTATTTCGGGGCCCGCCACTATGATGCCATTAAACACATCTGCGGTTCCCTTTACTGTACTTACAATTTCTGCTATTTGTTGTGAAAGTTCTTGTAGCTTCTGCGTATTATCGCCATATAGTTTTATTTCTATTGGCTGCACACTACTCATTAAATCACCAAGCATATCTCCTATTACCTGTCCGAAATCTACTTTTAACTGTGGCAGGGTAGTTTCTATTTTTTGGCGAAGTTCTGCAGATACTTCGTTTGTATTTAAACCTCTTTTCTTTTTTAATTGAATAAGGTAGTCTCCTCTGTTTGGTTCAGTAATGAAAAAGCCCATTTGTGTTCCGAGGCGTCTGCTAAAGTTTGCAACTTCAGGTTGTTGCTGAATAATTTTATCTACATCCTTCAGCATTCTGTCTGTTTCTTCCAGTGTTGTTCCGGGTGGGCTGTTAAAATCAAGTACAATGCCCCCTTCATCCATTTCAGGTAAAAAACCTGTGGGCATTTTGCCTGGTAAAACATAAATAATAAATGCACAGATAAGTGCAAATAAAATACTGATGTAAGAATGTTTAATAAAAAAACGAATCCATCCGCCCTGTTCTTTTTGTTTTTTATGAATTAGAATTTCCTGTTTTTTTATTGCGGCAGCATCTTTTGTTTTATAAGGGAAAAGTAAAAACAATGCTGGTAACACGAGCCATGTAACCAAAAATGAAACGGTCAGCGTAATGATCATTGTAAATGCCAATACTTTAAAATATGCACCGGCAACACCACTCATCAAAATAAAAGGAACAAAAATTACAATGGTGCTTAAGGAAGAACCAATCATGGCAGGAAATAAATACCTGATTGCTTTACTGATTACTACAGGCATTTTTTCATCGGGATGTTCTTCATGGCTTCTGTGAATCTGTTCTACTACAATTACAGCATCATCTATCATTAACCCAATAGCAGCCGCTATTGCACCAAGGGTCATAATATTAAAAGTATAGCCGAATGCATAAAGGCAAATTATTGTAAGTGCCAGTGTAGTAGGAATAGTTAATAATATAACCAGACTACTTTTCCATGAGCGTAAGAAAATAATTACTACGAAAATGGCAAGTATTAGTCCTATCCATAAAACATCTTCAATACTTTTTACACTTTCATTTACAAAATCTGCCTGCAGGTAATAAGGTTTAATTTTTACATCTTTTGGTAAAATAGTTTCCAGCTCTTTTACTTTTTTTAAAACATCATTGTTTACGTCTACCAGGTTTGCTTTGGGTTGTTTTATAACAGCAATCAACGGTACATCTTTACCATTTGCATTTATTTTTACATATTCTTTAGTCTCTGCAATTTTTATTTCGGCAATATCTTTTAATTGAATAATTCGTTTAGAATTATTTAAAACAATTAAATTTTCCAGTTCTGTTTTACTGCTAATTGCATTATCTGTAATGGTTAAATAAAGCCTGTTGTAATCATTAATATAGCCATTGGATTGCAACAAATTGGCTTGGCCCACAACATTGCTTATTTGTTGTGGCGTTATACCAAGTTCTGTAAGCCGGTCTTGTTTTAAAAGTATTTGATATTCTTTTGTACGACCACCAATTACTGCAATGTCTGAAACACCGGGTGTTGCAGCCAGAAAAGGTTTTATTTGAAGTTGCGCAATTTTTTTCAATTCAATGGAAGATCGGTTTCCTTCCAGGCTAAAACCCATCACCGGTAAGATGGATGGATTCATTTTTTCAACAGTAATCTGCGTACCAATTAATAAACTGCTTCTTATATTGTTTATCAGCGATTCCATCTGCAGTTTTGCAAGATCTACATCTGCATTCCATTTTAGAAAAACAGAAATTTCGCAACTTCCTCTTGATGTGGTGCTGCGTATATAATCAAGTCCTTCAGTTTTTTTTATAATGTTTTCCAGCGGTACGGTTACCGTTGCCATCATTTTATTTACAGGCTGTTGCCCTGCATCTGCAATTACTTTTAATTTGGGAAAAGTAATGTCTGGAAATAATCCTGTCTTAAGTTTTGAAAATGAAAAAAAACCTGCAAGCAATGTAAGTACGGCAAGCCCTATGATTGATTTTTTATTATGTGAATGATACTGCTGCATAGGCTTTCTCAAAATTCTCTAAATAGGAATACAAGATTATTTTTTGTTATTCATTTACTTTATCACAAAGTTTTAAAAAATACTTTTCTGTTTTATTTATTTTTTTATGATAAGAAAGAAAATTATTTTAAATCAGGTTCTATCCTTACCAAAGATGAATCTGCCAAACCGTAAGCACCTTTTACAATTATTTTATCCATCATACCTAATCCTGTAAGTATTTCCCTCATAGAATCTTTTTGTAAACCCACAGTTACCGGCACTTTCACAGCTATTGAATCGTTTACCAGCTTCATTACCCAAAATTTATCCTGTGTTTCATTTGTTTGGATAGCCTCCAGTGGGAGAGCAGATGCAGATATTTTTTGCTTTACCGGAATCTGTACAATCAGGTTAAGATTTTCCGGCAATACCTGATTACCTGGTATGCGGATTAAATACGATTGTGTTTGTGTAGCAGAATCTACAAATGGAATTTCTTCCTGTATGGTAGCTGCAATATTTTTACCATCAGGAAATTTCACCAGGCAACTTCTACCTTTATAAACGAAACGGTGGTATTCATAAGGAACATTTACCAACAGCACTAGCGATGACGGATCTGTAATTGTTGCAAGCACATCTCCTTCATTTACAAAATCTCCTTTACTGTAATTAATTGCTGTAAAATTTCCTGAAGCACTAGTCATCACTTTTATAGGAGTCTGAAACTGTTTTAAAGAAGGTTCCCGGCTATCAATATTTTTAAGTGCATCTTGTTCTTTTGTCTTTATTGTACAAAACAACGTACCACTTTTTATATGGTTTCCTACCTTCCAAGGCATTGTTAAAATATAGCCTGTAATGTTTGCACGTACTACCATTTTCTTTTGAAAATGTGTGCTGCCATTTAGCTGCAGGTAATCACTAAAGTTTTGTGTGCCTGACTGTATAACAGTTACAGCTGTTTTAACAGAGGTTGTTTTTTCTTCTTCAACTTTTTTTTTGCTTCCACAAGCTGTAAAAAAAATGAGCAGGTTGGCATACATTAATAAAATAAAATTCCTGGTTGACATGTTTTTTGTTTACCTGTTGTAATAATTATATAGATTAATATAGAGCAGTAAATTTGTTTCTGCAATTGCCTTATTTTTTTGAAGCAATGCATATTCTTGCAAAGCATTAATATAATCCATAACTGTTACCTGTCCCTTTATTACTTTATCTTTTATAATATCAAGCAGCAATTCCTGTTTTTCAATCGGCTCTTTTGCCATACTTATTGTTTGCTGCCATTGCTCAATCTGTTGCTTTGCATTGCGTAAATTATTCTTCAAAAGCAGTGCTGCATTATCCCTGTAAATTTTTTGATTATTAATTAAAATTGCATTTTGTTTTCTGTTAAGTTTTCTTTGGTTCCCATCTCTGATAGGCACGACGACGTGTACACCTGCACTCAATCCTATGTTGTGCGGAATGTTTACAATTTCTGTTGCATTAATACCGGTGGAGCCCATTACACTTACCTGTGTTTTATATTTATTTTCAAAAACATTTTGCTGCGCAACAATGTTTAAACTGTCCAGTTTAAATTTTTGAATATAGTAATATTCAATAGGATTTGTATTTATCTGGATAGATGGCTTAGCTAGAATGTAATTAGCACTATCACTTATAAGTGAAAGATTTTTTAATAAAGCTACTCCGTTATTAAAAGCAAATTCCTGTTGTTTTAAATCATTTTTATTTGTCAGTATCTGAATATCAAGTAACAGGAAATCATTTTGCTGTAACAAGCCTTGCTTTACCAAAGCTGCCACCAAAGGTTTGCGGCTTTCCAGTTGATCAATTATTTTCTTTAGGTAAAAACCCTGTTGTTGAAAAGTGTATGAAATTATATACTGGTCAATAATTGATTTTGTAACATCATACACTGTCTGTTTTCTGCTATAGGCTGAAACATCGGCCTGCGTTTTGTTTTGGGTATAAAGATTGTTAATAAGTGAGGTATTAAAAAGCGGGATAGCAATATTAAACTGTGCCGCATAAAGGCCACCATTTGTTATGCCGGCATCGTACCCAAATGCTTTTGGTGATGGGTTGCCAGTAATGCTGATTGGTTTTCCGTTATCAAAAAAAAACGGGGCAAATAAATAATCTGCAGTAAAATTTATAAGGGGTTTTTTGTTTTGTGCTGCAATAATTTGTTTTTGTAATTCAAAACTTTGCTGAAGATTTGTATTTTCCAATAATGTAGGATTTGCCTTTAACCCTTCACTAACGAAATACTCTATATTGCTTTGCTGCGCAAATACTTCTACATGAAATAATAAACAGAAATAAAATACTTTCTTCATGTAAATAATTATGGCAAAAAAAACCGGGTTTATAAATCGTATATTTTTTATTTAAACAGTATTATTTACCATAAACTAAAATTTGAAATGATCCCGGTTTAATCATTGCTCTACCTCTGCTGTCTTTTAAAGATGCATCAAATTCTGCTGCGGGGAGATAAATTAAATGACTTTTCTTATCAAGTATTAATGTTCTGGCACTTTTCTTTGTTACTACGTTTGTTACAAAAACATATTTATTTGCATTTTCTTCGTGTATAACAGAGAGTGTTCCCTCTCCGTTGGAGGTGTAAATGTTTTTGGTTGCATCATCAAAAGCCACACCGTCACAACCGTCTCCAATTGTTATCTTGTCAATTACTTTTCCATTAACAGCATCTATTACCAATAATAATTTTTCGCAGCCAGCAAATAACCTGTTTGTTTTGGTATCAATAGCTAATCCTGTGGGGCTTTGGCCGGGTTTAATACTCCAGTGGTTTAAAACCTTAAATGTTTTAGCATCTATCTGTACTATTTCATTTTTATCTTCTACGTTTACAAATATTTTCCCTTTTCCGTCACTTACGGCTGTTTCAGGCTTTCCACCAATATAAACACTGTCTACGACTTTATTTTGTGCAGCATCAATAATGCTTAAACTTTTGCTGCGGCCATTACAGGTTATAATTTTTTTGGAAAATGGTTCATAAAAAATTGCATCAGGGTTTTGGCCTGTCGGTATTTGTGTAATTATTTTATTGCTTGTTATATCAAATACCGTTACGTTATTCAGGCTTCCGTTGCTTGTAAAACCTTCATTATTTGCAACATCAAATGCTATTCCATGCACGCCTTTTGTATTTTCAATTATTCCAATTGAATCACCAGAAATTTTATTTAAAATATTTACCTGGTTACCATGGCTCACATAAAGCCTGTCATTTATTGGCCCGATTTCTAAATAATCCCAACCGGAAGCACTTGTTATATGAAAAACCTTTTTTAAGTGGATAGATTTAGATGTCTGTGCATAGGTACTAGATATTATAGCTACGATGAGCGTAAATAATAGGGATATTTTTTTCATATTTTTTAAGATTTAATTAAACAAATTTAAAAGAAAAATCTGTGATAAATTTGAAGTTCATTAAGAGCTGTAAGCAACCCTTTAAAATACTATTTTTATGCTGTGTATATTATTTGCATACTCATAGTTTACAGAAAAATTATAAAGGTCACATATTTTTTTTACGATTGATAATCCTAGACCAAGAGAGTCTGAATGCACTTTGTCTTTTTTAAAACGTTCAAACATGTTGGCGGGATAATTTTGTAATGCTGTCCCTGTATTTGTAATTAAAAGAAATGTTTTATTTAAAAAAATATTAATTGTTCCATTATCTATGTTATGTTTTATAGCATTGGTGATTAAATTTGAAATTAAAACCTGGGCCATTGTTTCATTCATTAATATAAAAACAGTTGTTTCCATTTCTTTAAAAAGATTAATTCTTTTTGCAGTAAATAATTCTTCATAATTATTTAACAATGTGGTAATAATTTTTACAATATCAACTTCCTCTTTTTCCTCAAACTGGTGATTGTCAATTTTTGTGAGGAGCAGTAATGATTTATTAAGTTTGCTTAACCTGTTTATTTCATTGTGTATAGTCTGAATATTCTGCATTTGAGCTGCAGTAAAATTTTCTGACTGTATAAGCAATTCCAATTTTGTATTTACAATAGCAAGAGGTGTTTGTATTTCATGAGAGGCATTTTCTGTAAAACTTTTTAATGCGGTATAATCTCTTACTACGCTATCATTCATTTTACTTACAGCATAATTTAGATCTATAAATTCATCTATGTTGGTGGTATTTAATTGCAATTTTTGATTTTGATTTATATCAAATTCCTTAAGTTTTGCCAAAGTTGTGTTGAAGGGATGCCATAGTTTATTTAAAATAAAACGATTTACAATAAATAATATAAACAGCAGTAACAGTACAAGGCCAAGTGTGATGCTGGCAATAAGTTGCATCAGATCTTCTGTAGCTTCCTGCGACTGGGAAATGTAAACATTGTAATTTTTTCCAGAAACATTTACTGGAAAAAATAATATTCGGCAGAGCTCATATTCATCATCTTCTTTTTTGTAAATTTTCTTACTTTCTATTTTTCTTTTTAATGCTGATGTACTCTCCTTAAATATTATTTCTTGTTCTTTTGTATTTGTAGGTACAGGTAATAAATGATTCAATAGAATGTAATTTTTTATTTCCTGTTCCTCTGCATTTAAATCATTATCTAATTGTTTAAGCAGTACAAAATGTAAAATTAAATAATAGCATATACCTCCAATCAGTAATACTACAACCGTAGCTACGATGTTAACACGGTTATATTTTGCAAATAGTTTCACTGGTCAGTAAATTTATAGCCCATTCCGTAAATTGATTTTATGTAATCAATATTATCAGCTTCCATTAATTTTTTTCTTAAATTTTTTATATGGGTATAAATAAAGTCAAGACTACCTTCCATATCGTCACCCCATAAATGTTCAGCTATAGCATTTTTAGAAATGACTTTTTTCTTGTTTATTATAAAGTATAGTAATAATTCAAATTCCTTTTTTGTTAGCTCTAAATTTTTTTTATTTACTTCTGCTGTTTTACAAGTGGTGTCAATATTTATGCTGTTAAACTTTAAAATATTACTTCCTGCAAATTGTTTACGCCTTATAATGGCACCAATTCTTGCATTTAATTCAGATAAATGAAAAGGCTTAGAAAGATAATCATCTGCACCCAAGGTTAATGCGGTTACTTTATCGTCAAGGGAATTTTTGGCTGAAATTATAAGCACGCCGTCTGTTTTATTATTTGCTTTTAATTCTTTTAAAAGCGTTAAACCATTTCCCCCTGGAAGCGTCAAATCGAGCAGAATACAATCATAATCAAACAAAGCTGTTTTCTCTAAAGCTGTATTAAAATCTTTAGCTACTTCACAAATATAATCCTGACCTTTTAGATAAGTTGTTATGCTATCACTTAAAGCTTTTTCATCTTCAATAATTAATATTTTCACAATGGAAATTTTTGTAAAGTACGACATCAATATTGGGGGAAATCTGATGTGTTTAATAAAATATAACTTCATTTATAGTTATTATAATCTAATCTTGCGCCACCAAATTTAAACTTCGTTTTTTTTTATTAATTTACGCTTTAATAGTTTTAATATTCAATTTTTTATGGATAAGAATGGCCCAATAATAATAATTGAGGACGATTTTGATGATCAGGAAATCCTTAAAGGAGTATTTAAAAAACTTAATTACGAAAACGAAATTCTTTATTTTGAAGACGGAGAAAAAGCACTTGAATATTTGCTTTCCATGTCAGTAAAGCCTTTTTTAATTCTTTCAGATATTAATATGCCTCGTTTAAATGGTATGGAGTTGAGGGAAAAAATTTTCAATAACGAACAATTAAATCTACGTTGTATTCCTTACTTGTTTTTAACAACAGCAGCTGAACAGCCGTTGGTTGTAAAGGCTTATTCCCAGTCTGTACAGGGTTTTTTTGTAAAACCATCATCTCTTAAAGAAATAGAAAAATTAGTTTTTTCAATAATGAGTTATTGGAAAGAGTGTCATTCTCCAAATTTATAGATTAAGATAAGATTTTGTAAACTGTGACACTTTCTCAATAAAAAGTAGGTATAGAGAAAAAGCCCAAACCCTATGTGTAAAGGCTTGGGCTTAGTATCGGGAAGCAGACTTGAACTGCCGACCTTCGGGTTATGAATCCGATGCTCTAACCAGCTGAGCTACCCCGACATCATATTACCAATCAAACCCTAAAATATTATGAATGAACACGAACATAAATTGAGGTGGTTTTGGGCGGCAAAAATAAAGACTTTTGTTTAGATTAATGCATCTTTTTAAAATTGTATAAATAAAAAGTCGCTTCTTGTTAGGGAAGCAACTTTTTACCTTTTAAAAATAAAATTAAAAAATCTTAATATCCTGCATTTTGAACTAAGTTGCTATTCACTCTGATTTCTCTGTCAGGTATTGGGTAAATTAGTTTTGGGGAATTATAAGGCAAAGCTCCAACATTATTTTGAAGTCTCCTTGCATCATGCAATGCAAAACCTTCAAAAGCCAGTTCAAGTTTTCTTTCCTTTAAAATATTTGCTAAGGTTACAACCAATAGATTCGGTAGCCCTACTCTGTTTCTAATTCTATTGATGTCATCCAAAGCTGTGGCGCCAACTGCAGATCCCAACCTAAAATTACTTTCTGCTCTGGTCAAATACATTTCTGCTAAGCGACTTATGTGGACATTTCCATAAGCATTGTCAAACTTAGCTGAAA
>JANXTG010000174.1 GCA_025352525.1 Ferruginibacter sp. | reverse complement strand
ATTAAATTATACTACCAAAAAATACCGAGATTATAAAGTGGGAAAGTTCATTTTTGAAAGAGAGAAACAATATTTGATATCAAAAGGAATAAAAAGAATTATTTACAAACACGCAGCTAATAAAAGCCACATACATTATTTAAAAACGTTGAGGTTTTTAGCACATGAAGGTGGGTTTGCAAAGCAGTTGTAATAAACTTTCATCGCAGTAGATTTTCTCATCGCTGTATTAAAAAACAAAAAGCTGAATGGCTGCGCTGCTTAGGCGTAAATCCTTTTGTGAGGAACGAGCAAAAGATTGGAGATGGGCAGCGGACAAATGTTTAATATAGCTTTTCAGCTCACAGCCCCAAAAAGGATTTAAAATTTAGATTGACGATTTAAGATTTCTTTTAATTTGTAGCGCCCAACCCGTAACCTGCAACTTTAAAATTGAAACACATAAAACCCTATCTCTTTTCACAATCCCACCATTAAAAATTACCTTTACGCCATGCCCAAATATTTAGATGAATTGAATGAACCGCAGCGTGAAGCGGTACTACATAAAGATGGCCCGATAATGATTATTGCCGGCGCAGGCAGCGGAAAAACCAAAGTACTTACCACCCGTATTACACATTTAATGGCGCACCACAGTGTTGATGCTTTTAATATTCTTGCCCTCACTTTTACTAACAAAGCTGCAGCAGAAATGAAGGCGAGGGTGGAAAAAATTCTTGGTAATTCAGAAGCAAGAAACCTTTACATCGGAACTTTTCACAGTGTGTTTGCCCGCATATTACGTAGCGAAGCACCCAAACTTGGCTTTCCCAGCAATTTTACAATTTATGATACGGATGATGCAAAGAGTGTAGTAAAAACAGTCATAAAAGAAATGGAGCTGGATGATAAACAGTATAAACCAAACGTGGTGTACAACAGAATTTCATCTGCAAAAAATGCACTTGTTGGCCCTGCGGAATATATAAATGATTACAATTTGCAGCAGGAAGATGCAAGAGCAAACCGCCCAATGCTTGGGCAAATTTATGATGCCTACAGCAAACGCTGTTTTAAAAACGGTGCTATGGATTTTGATGATTTGTTGTTTAAAATGTATATCCTTTTAAAAAACTTTCCGGAGAGTTTAAGCAAGTACCAGCACAAGTTTAAATATGTAATGATAGATGAGTATCAGGATACAAATACCGCACAGTATGAAATTGTAAAACTGCTTGGTGCCATGCATGAAAATGTTTGCGTGGTGGGCGATGATGCACAAAGTATTTATAGCTTTAGAGGTGCAACGATAGAAAATATTTTACAGTTTGAAAAAGATTATGATGATGTGAAAGTGGTGAAGCTGGAACAGAATTACCGCAGCACAAAAAATATACTGAGCGTTGCAAATGAAATTATCAGCAAAAATAAAGGGCAGATAGAAAAAAAATTATTTACTGATAACACCGAAGGAGAAAAGATAAAACTCGTGCGTACCATGACGGACAACGATGAGGGAAAAATGGTTGCAGATGCTATTCAGGAAAACAAATTACGTAACCATTATTTTAACCAGGACTTTGCCATTTTATACAGAACAAATGCGCAAAGCAGAAGTTTTGAAGAGTCGCTAAGGCGCATGGGTATTGCTTACCGCATTTATGGTGGGCTTAGTTTTTACCAGCGCAAGGAGGTAAAAGATTTAATCTGCTATTTAAGAATTATTGTAAATCCACGAGATGAGGAAGCACTAAAACGCATCATCAATTATCCTGTAAGAGCCATTGGAAAAACCACGATTGACAAGGCTGTTTTATATGCAAATGAAAACAATCTAAGCATGTGGGATATACTTTGCAATGCAGCAATGTATGGTTTTAAAAGCGGTACGTTAGAGGCTATTGACAACTTTGTAACAATGATTAAAATGTTTCAAAGCGAGATGCCTAAAAAAAATGCATATGATCTTGCATTTCTCGTAGGTAAAAATACAGGACTTGTAAAAGATTTGTTTAACGACAAAACTACTGAAGGTTTAGCCCGTTACGAAAACGTACAGGAACTTTTAAACTCTATAAAAGAATTTACCGAAACACCCATGAATGAAGAAGATGGAGAAGTGGGTGATAAAAGTTTGGGCGGATATTTACAACAAATTGTTTTGCTTACAGATGCTGATAATAACAAAGAAGAAACAGATGTTGTAAAGCTGATGACGATACATGCTGCAAAAGGATTGGAGTTTCCTGTAGTGTTTGTTGGTGGATTGGAAGAAACGCTTTTTCCGAATGCAATGAGTATTAATACAAGAGAAGAACTGGAAGAAGAAAGAAGATTATTTTATGTTGCTATTACTCGTGCAAAGCATAAACTTTATTTAAGTTACAGCAATGCCCGTTATCGTTTTGGGCAGTTGCAGCAGAATGACCCCAGCAGGTTTTTAGATGAAATGCCCGAAACAAATATTGATAAAAGTTATGCAGGTGCACCTGCACGCAACAACGCATCGAGTGCAGCCAACCGTGGCAGTGCATTTGAGCGCATGGG
>JANXTG010000173.1 GCA_025352525.1 Ferruginibacter sp. | reverse complement strand
TCTTCATGATCCGGAAAAGTTGGGTAAAAAATATGTGAATGATCCTGAAAGTTGGAATACTACGGAAGATATGGTTAGAAAAGTTTTAATAGAATCTAATATTCCATACGTAGAAGTGATGGATGAAGCAGCTTTTTACGGGCCAAAGATTGATGTACAAATATGGAGTGCCATTGGGAGAGAATTTACTTTAGCAACCAACCAGGTAGATTTTAATAGTGGAAATAAATTCAAACTTTCTTTTACCAATAAAGACAATGTGCCCGAAGTGCCTTTGATTATTCACCGTGCACCATTGGGCACCCATGAACGTTTCATCGGGTTTTTGTTAGAGCATTACGCAGGTAAATTCCCTACTTGGTTATCTCCGTTGCAGGTAAAAATATTGCCAATAAGCGATAAGTTTATGGATTATGGGTTAGCTGTTTTGGAAAAACTAAAAGCAGCCGGAATAAGAGCAGAAATAGACGACAGAAATGAGAAAATTGGTAAAAAAATAAGGGATACAGAATTGGCTAAAGTACCTTATATGCTTGTTTTTGGCGAAAAGGAAATTGAAAACAATGCAGTTGCTGTGCGCAAGCAGGGCAAAGGCGATCAGGGAGTAAAAAACCTGGATGAATTTATAAATGAAATTTGTGTGGAAATAAAAGAGCGCAGAGGAGAATAATTTAGTAATTTTATCTAATAAGGCAGATTAATCATTAAACAAACCAACAGTTGCAAAAAGCTTTTACCTGCCAAAAGCCGACTGCAAAATAAATAAAATGGCATTTCCACCACGGCCGCCCCGGGGAGCGTTTAATCCTCGGTTTAAAAAAGAACAACAACAAGAACACCGTACAAATCACCTAATTAAAGCCATGCAGGTTCGTTTGGTAGGTGAAAATATTACACCTGGTATTTACTCCATTTCTGAAGCTTCAGGTTTCGCAAAGGAACAATTTTTAGATCTTGTTGAAATTTCTCCAGGTGCTACACCGCCAGTTTGTAGAATTATTGATTACAATAAGTTTTTGTACGAGGAAAAGAAAAAGAAAAAAGAAATGAAAGCGAAATCCAAGACAAGTGAGGTTAAGGAAATTCGTTTTACTCCAAATACTGATGATCATGATTTTGATTTTAAAGTAAAGCATGCTGAAAAGTTTTTGGAAGATGGTAATAAAGTGAAAGCACATGTTCAATTTAAGGGACGTGCGATAATGTTTAAGGAGAGAGGAGAACTGTTACTACTAAAATTTGCAGATGCATTAAAAGATGTAAGTGCTTTGGAAGGTTTGCCAAAATTAGAAGGTAAGCGTATGCAGGTAATGCTTGCGCCAAGGATTATTAAGAAAAAATCAGGTAATGAATTGGGTAAATTACACAAAGAAAAACCTGTAGAGGAAAATCTAACATCAGAAGAAGCGATTCAAACTCCTATAACAGAAACTTCTTCATCGAAATAAATTTTTATAAAATAGTGTTTAAAAGGTTGTCTTTAAATTGGACAGCCTTTTTTTATTAAACAAGTTGTGATGGATATAAGTCTCAATAAATATATCAGTGATACAGGTTTTTGTAGCCGCAGAGAAGCAGATAAATACATTGAAGAATGTAGGGTAACCATCAATGGTAAAGATGCCGATAAGGGTAACCGTGTAAAACAGGGCGACGTTGTAAAAGTTGACGGCGAAAATTTAAAAAAGAAAGCTGCACCTGTTTATATAATGCTAAATAAGCCTAAAGGAGTAACGTGTACAACTGATCAAAGCGATAGAACTAACATTGTAGATTTTATAAATCTCAAAACCCGAGTTTTTCCTGTAGGCAGATTGGACAAACTTTCTGAAGGTTTGATTTTTCTTACAAATGACGGAGATATCGTAAATAAAATACTGCGTTCAGGTAATGGTCATGAAAAAGAATATACAGTTACAACAGATAATAAGTTGACCTACGAATTTATAAACAAGATGCGTAACGGTGTAAAAATTTTAAATACCATTACCAAGCCATGCTTTGTAAAAATGGAGAGTGATAATCGTTTTAGAATTATTTTAAAACAAGGGTTGAACAGGCAAATTAGGCGAATGTGCGAAACATTAGATTACAAAGTAACATCGCTTAAACGTACCCGAATTATGAATTTTACTTTAAAAGGAATTGAACCCGGTAAATGGAAATATTTTTCTCCTGCTGAATTATCTACTTTAAACGAGTTGTTAAAAACAAGTACTGGCACAGTCGGCGAAGATGAAATGGGCGAATAGTTTATTTATTGAATTACATCTCCTTCATCGAATTAAGATTATTCAATAATTAAGCGTACTTCTCGTCAAAAAATCCTATTTTTGCACTCCGAAAAGAGAAATCTTTTTAGACATTTCCCACATGGCTCCATAAGTGTTCATCTTTTTGAACCGCCGGCAGGGAGTAACATCATTAAGTTATATAATGCCAAAGGTAAAAACAAACAGCAGCGCAAAAAAGCGCTTTAAAGTTACCGGTACAGGAAAAATCGTTTTCCAGAAACCTTTCAAACGCCACATTCTTACAAAAAAATCTACTAAACGCAAACGTGCAATGCGCAAAGACGGTCAGGTAGATTCAACACAAATGTATTTTGTAAGAAGATTGCTAGGCTTGAAATAGTGTACCTCTTGTTTTAGCAAAATGCTAGTTCAACACAAATGTAAACTTTAAAAAAAATTAAATATGCCACGTTCAGTAAATTCTGTCGCCAGTAGGGCCCGCAGAAAAAGAATTTTAAAAGCAGCAAAAGGTTATTACGGTAAACGCAAAAACGTATACACAGTTGCCAAAAACGTAATGGAAAAAGGTCTTACATATAGTTATGTAGGCCGTAAATTGAAAAAGCGTGAATTCCGTACTTTATGGATTGCACGTATTAATGCAGCAGTACGTGAAGAAGGAATGATTTACAGTGAATTTATTCATAAAATTGCCGAAAAAGGCATTGACCTAAACCGTAAAATGCTTGCAGACCTCGCAATGAATGAGCCTGCAGCTTTCAAAGCACTAGTGGCATCTGTAAAATAAGTTTTGAGTTTTTAAAAGTGTAAAGAAAACCGTTCTGTAAAAAGAGCGGTTTTTTTATTATTAATCTTAAATTTAGTAATGAATATTTCAGGCTCAGCTTTGACTATAATAATTTTAATGATAGTGTTTGCAGTTATACTTGGTATACTGCTTGTAAAAGTTATTATTTACTACAACAAGAAATAAAATTGTTATACATATTATTTACAATGCTAATCATAATAAAACCATCACTATTAAATATATTTGCGCAGCAAAAAAACTTCTTTAACAGTAGTACTATTTTAAGCCAATGAATAATTCTTACGACAGCCTAGTGCAGCAAACCTTTAATTTTCCACAAGAGGGATTTAAACTGCACGAAAATTATTTGCAATACAATGATGTAGATATAAAAGCGCTGATTGATAAATATGGTACACCACTTAAATTGTCTTATCTGCCAAAAATTGGTATGCAGATAAACAAGGCCAAAACAATGTTTGCCAATGCCTTTAAAAAACATAAATATGAAGGCCAGTATAATTATTGTTATTGTACTAAAAGTTCTCATTTTAGTTTTATTGTAGAAGAAACATTAAAACACAATATTCATCTGGAAACCTCTTATGCATATGATATTGATATTATAAATGCACTATATAAAAAAAGAAAAATCACCAAGGATATAAATATTATCTGCAATGGTTTTAAGCAGAAAAATTATACTTCCCGTATTGCAAAACTGATAAATGATGGATTCAAAAATGTAATCCCTGTGCTGGATAACAAGGAAGAATTAAGCATGTACAAACGTAACATTCGTACAGGTAAACCCTTTCAATTAGGTATTAGAATAGCTGCAGAAGAAGAACCAAGTTTTCCGTTTTACACTTCCCGTTTAGGTATGAAGGCAAAAGATGTATTGGGTTTTTATGTTGATGAAATTGAGGGTTATGAAGATAAATTTCAATTAAAAATGCTGCACATTTTTTTAAATAAAGGCATTAAAGATGATATCTATTACTGGAGTGAACTGCAAAAAAGTATCACGCTATATTGCCAGTTAAAAAAGATTTGTCCGGAACTTGACAGTATAAATATTGGTGGTGGTTTTCCTATTAAACATTCGCTTGGTTTTGAATATGATTATCAGTTTATGATAAATGAAATTGTAGGAAATATTAAAAACGCCTGCAAAAAAGCCAAGGTTCAAATGCCTAACATTTACACCGAATTTGGCAGTTTTACGGTAGGAGAAAGTATGGCGCATATTTACAGTGTGATAGGAGAAAAAGTACAAAACGACAGGGAAACCTGGTATATGATTGATTCCTCTTTTATCACTACATTGCCCGATACATGGGGCATTGGTGAAAAGTTTTTAATGCTTCCCATTAACAAATGGAAGAACGAATACCAACGTGTAGTATTGGGTGGTATAACATGTGATGGCCATGACTATTATGATAGCGAAGAGCACATTAACGAAGTATTTTTACCGAAAGTAAAAACTACAAACGAAGATGACATTGAAAGCAACAAAGAACCTTTGTACGTTGGCTTTTTTCATACAGGTGCTTATCAAGATCAGATAAGCGGGTACGGTGGTATAAAGCATTGTCTTATTCCATCTCCAAAACATATTATTATTGAAAGAGATAAAAGCGGTAAATTAATAGAATGGGTTTATGCAAAAGAACAAACATCGCAAAGCATGTTAAAAATATTGGGGTACAATTAATTTTAATCAATTCCAATATTTCCCAATTTGAAATTATAAAGATTGTGTTATGAAAATAATTTTTTGTTGTTTGAGTTTAGTGTCTGGAAATGATTTCGTTTGCACAATTAAAATTACGTGATGACTAGCCATTTATTTTTTTATATTCAACAAAAAAATAGAACTTGAATATTTTTTATTTGATCAAAATAAAAAATGGAAAAGTTTTAAGCAGATAACAATCATTTTGAAACTCAGATAACAATTCAGGTAGCATTTACATTACTTCAAAACAATCTAAAAAGTTTAATTTTCTTTCTTACGTATGAATAAAACGAAAAAACTTTTCTGACAAGAAAAAATCCGTTTTACTTTTATTAAACGGGAGTTTTATTAACAGTATTTCTTAAATAAATATTGATTCCTCTTACATCTGCACAGTAGAAGTTTAGGGGTTGCTAATTATGAGGAGTTAAAAAATTTGTATTCTTCTTTGGCGAATGTAAATATTAAAATGAGAATATAAATTGTATTAATGGAGATAGGCAAATATTACTTGAGGAATCGCCGCCTAATGATTTACCTGAATAAGCAATTACATTAACCATGTTCGAATGTGTAGTTTCAAAAAACATTATAAAACCTAACCATAAACTCTTAACATACTTCCTGTAACAGTTGTATTATATTGTTTTAGGTTTGTTAGAGCAGGCCCATTGTTTACAACTCCTGTGTTGCTGAAACTGGAGCCATGATTGTTACAAAAAAATCGGTTATTGCTTCCATCGTAAACAACTGCTGTTCCCTGGTGTGTACAAGCCATAGCTACAGCTATATAACTACCGGTAGTAGTACGTGCTATAATAATACCGTTTTTATAAACGAAACCACCATTAATTCCAAGATTCGCATTTTCAGTTAAATTAAGGTCTAAAACAAAATCTGAATTTGATGATGGTGGTTGTGCCGTGTTACCATTATTTGAAACACTTGCTTTACTGCATCCACCAAAACAAGTAGCTAATAATAAAGTTGCTGTGCTTAACCCCAAAGCATTTATAAATTCTTTACGCTCCATAAAATGAATTTTAAGTTAAATTACTATAAATAATTATTTTGACGAAATAAATGTATTACCATATTGGATGAAATTAAAGGAACAGATTATTAAGACTTTTAAAAGCACTAACAGTTATAATTTTAAAATTATTTGGAGATGTATACTATGTTATTTAAAAAACTCTAATTTTCAATATGTGACCATTTCCAAACCAAGAGGGAATCCTGGCATTTTAGTTTTGAGGTAAAGTTTAAAATAAACAAAAACAAATCAATAAATCCTAAATAATAGGCAAAAAAAACTCCTCAATTCAACTTGAGGAGCTCCTACTTTCAACAACCTTCAACCAATCAAAAACTATCTTCTATAAAACATTTATATCTTTTGGAGCTGCATTATAGCTTTCTTTTTTAGGAAGTTCTATTTTAAGTATTCCATCTTCATACCGTGCAGCTATATTTTCAGTATCAATTTTTTCATTTAAAGTAAAACTTCTTTTAAAAGATTTAAGTGCAAATTCTGTACGTATAAATTTTTCGCTTTCTGTAGTGTGCTGTTCCTTTTTCTCTGTACTTACTGTAAGCACATTGTTGTCTAATTTGATACTAAAATCAGCTTTAATATATCCCGGAACTGAAAGTTCTACAGAATACACAGCTGCTTTGTCAATAATATTTACGGGAGGGTAATGCAAAACATCTTCTCTAACAGCTTTGCTTACTGCTGAAGGAAATTCATTGAAAATTTCTTTCATAAATCCATCAATCGACTTGTAATTGTTGTTCATTTTTACGTATGACATTTGCTTTTTTTTTAGTTTTATAATTATATTTCGCTAAGTATTATTCAAAATGTATTCCAACCATTTCATAGTGACTAAATGGCATATTAGTAAAGCAAATTAAGACACTCTGTCTGTTTTAATATTTTTGACTGAAATATTTTCATAGTTAGTTATGATTTTTAGCATGTAATTTTGCATTCTAAACATTAAAAAATATGTATCCAGAAGAAATTGTAATACCAATGAAAGAGGAGCTTACAGAAAATGGATTTTCTGAAATGCTCACTGCAGAAGATGTAAAAAAAACATTATCAGGAAAAGGTACTTCGCTTGTAGTAATAAATTCTGTTTGCGGTTGCAGTGCAGGAACAGCTAGACCGGGAGTTTTAATGGCGGTAAATTCTGCTACAAAAAAACCCGATAACATTAAAACAAGTTTTGCAGGTTTTGATGTGGAGGCAGTAAATGAAATCCGCAAACACTTGATGCCTTATCCACCGAGTTCTCCTGCAATAGCTTTATTTAAAGATGGAGAATTGGTGCACATGATAGAGCGCCATATGATTGAAGGAAGAAGTGCACAAATGATTGCCGATAACTTGAAAGGTGCATTTGATACACATTGTAATTAATTTTTTTAGTTTTTTAAAGTCATCGTCTGTTGGGGCTTTGTTGTTATACAACGGTATAATAACAGATTTAACCAATGCACGATGACTTTTATTATATTGCAACACTTCACAAAAATGTAAGCGCATGTATCCAAATTTATATTACGTTTTTAAAGATTGGTTTGGTGTTGAATGGAGCAGTTTAAAAATATTAAACACTTTTGGCTTAATGGTGGCTCTGGCATTTGTGGCAGCAGCAATAGTTCTAAGTTCTGAGTTAAAGCGCAAAGAAAAACTCGGTTTGTTGCATCCATCAGAAGAAACAATTGTTGTTGGAAAACCTGCATCAATTTTTGACTTGTTATTTAACGCAATTGTAGGTTTTATTTTTGGTGCAAAACTGGTTGGTCTCTTATTTAATAGACCCCCTGAAATAAATACCCAGGATTATATATTTTCTCGAAATGGAAATATATATGGCGGTATTTTAATGGCAATTGTTTTAGTTGCAATTAAATGGTATGATAAGAATAAGCAAAAACTTAAAACGCCCGAAAGAAGAACTGTAAGAATATGGCCCCACGACAGGGTAGGAGATATTATCATTATATCCCTAATATTTGGAATATTGGGTGCAAAACTTTTCGATAATTTTGAGCATTGGGACGATTTTATGAAAGATCCGGTTGGAAAATTGTTTTCAGTTAGTGGTCTTACTTTTTATGGGGGTCTTATTTTAGCAGCAATTGCAGTCTGCTGGTTTGCTTACAAAAAAGGAATAAAAATAAGTCACCTTGTAGATGCAGCAGCTCCATGTTTGATGATTGCTTATGCAGTTGGCAGAATTGGTTGCCAGGTTGCCGGAGATGGGGATTGGGGAATTCCTAACAGTGCATATTCGAGCGATGCTTACGGAAACTTATCTTTGGCCATACCGGGAGCTTTTGAAAAAACAATTCAAACAAATTCAACCTATTATCTTGAAGGAAAAGTAATGGATAGAACAGGTAAAAGTGTTTTTGTAACTGACAGAACATATCCTTCTCTTGCTGAAGTTCCACATAAATCGGTTAGCGGTGTTTCTTTTTTACCTAAATGGTTTTTTGCCTACAGTTTCCCTCAGAATGTAAATAATGATGGTATTCCAATCCCCGGAATTAAAGAAGATCATTACAGTGTATTGCCTCAGCCTGTTTTTCCAACATCTTTATATGAAACAATTTTATGTACGTTTCTATTTTTAGTGCTATGGGCTATTAGAAAAAAAATTACCACTCCACTTATTATGTTTGGCATTTACCTCATACTAAATGGCGCTGAGCGTTTTGCTATAGAATTAGTGAGAGTAAACAAGGCTTACAGTGTTTCAAATTTTACCTTTTCTCAGGCCCAGGAAATAGCCCTGATGCTCATTTTAGGTGGAATTGCACTTATCATTTTTGCAAAAATTAAGTACAGAAAATAGATTTCGTTTTTTATTTATTTTGATGACCGGCAGTTGATTAACTGCCGGTCATCATTTTTTGCAACCGTTCATTACTAAACATTGTACTATGCATAACAAAGTACATAGTTTTGTTTAGTATTTAACAAACCAAAGAACTAAATAAATAAAAAATGAAACAGCTAATTTTAATTTTGACAGTAACCTTAAACGGCATATTTGCCCAAGCCCAAAAAGCTACAGTAAGGGGGAAAGTAATTGATAAAAATGAAATTGCTTTAAACGCAGTTACAATTTCTTTATTAAACGCCAAGGATTCTTCCCCGATAAAATCAGTTTTAAGCGATGCGACAGGTAATTTTTTAATAGAAAATACAAATCAGGGGAAATTTTTAATTTCTGCATCTGCCGTAGGTTGTAATACTGCATATTCTTCATTATTCAGTATGCAGGAAAATAAAATCCCATTTGTAAATCTTACGTTATTGAGGTTAGATAAAACTTTAGATAATGTATCTATAATTACTAAAAAAGCTTTTATTGAACGCAAATTAGATAAAACAGTAATTAATGTTGAAGCTTCTATTACCAGCGCCGGAAGTACAGCAATGGAAGTTTTGGAAAAATCGCCTGGAGTTTCAGTCGATAAGGATGGTAAAATAAGCTTAAAAGGAAAACAGGGTGTTGTTGTTTTAATAGACGGCAAACAAACGTATATGGGTTCTCAGGATCTTGCCAATTATCTTCAATCTATGCCTGCAATTAATTTAGATCAGATAGAACTTATGCCAAACCCTTCCGCTAAATATGATGCATCTGGCAATTCGGGTGTCATCAACATAAAAACAAAACGAAACAAACAAAAAGGATTTAATGGCAGTATTAAAAATACATTGGCCGTAGGTAAATATTTGAGAACATTCAATACACTTAATTTGAATTACAAAAATGGAAAATTCAATGTATTCTCCATTTTTGGTGTTAACCACAGAAAAAGTTTTCAGGAATTATTTATTAATAGAAAATATTATGATGCCAACTCAAATCTGAATGCAATTTTTGACCAGACAGCAACGTTTATTAGAAGTAATAATAACAATAACTCAAAATTAGGTGTAGATTTTTATGCTACTAAGAAAACAACAATAGGAGTTTTATTTACAGGTAATACAAGTCCATCTGAACAAGTTGGAACCAACATTAGTTATTTAAAAAATGCTGACGCTGTTACAAATTCTATTTTAAGTTCGAATAGCAATGACGATGAGAAATGGAAAAATGCAGGGCTCAATTTTAATCTTCGTCATTTATATGATAGCACAGGCAGAGAACTTACAATAGATATTGATGCTTTACAGTACAAGAGTTTACATAATCAAAATTTTCAATCAGAAAATTATACACCTTCATGGGTTAAACAATCATCTGAAAAACTTATTTCAACATTGCCTGCGAGAATAAATGTTTACAGTGCAAAAATTGATTACGTTCATCCATTCAAATCAGGTTTAAAACTGGAGACCGGAATTAAAACAAGCTTTGTAAATACAGATAATGTTGCAGACTATTTTAATGTTATTGATAGAGTAACAGCAGTTGATAATGATAAGACAAACCGATTTAAATATAAGGAAAACATAAATGCAGCTTATTTAAATTTTACCAAAGAATTTAAAAAATTGAGTTTGCAAACAGGTCTACGTTTTGAAAATACAAATTATAAAGGTAACCAGTTTGGTAATCCTGTTAGACCTGATTCAGCATTTAGTAAAAGTTACACAGGACTTTTCCCAACTATGTTTGCAGGCTACAAACCAAACGATAAAAACCAGTTTGGTTTTTCTTATGGCAGAAGAATTTCCCGTCCTGACTATGAAAGCCTGAACCCATTTATTTTCTTTATTGATAAATATACTTACGAAGCAGGCAATCCATTTCTAAAACCGATGTATGCAAATGTTTTTGAACTTTCTCACACTTACAATAAGTTTTTAACCTCAAATCTTAATTACACACATAGTAAAGACATGTTCAATGAATATTTTGAGCAATCAGGCTATGCAACAATTGTGAAACAAAATAACTATGGTAGTATTGATGATGTTTCTTTTTCTTTAAATGCAGAATTAAAACCTGCAAAATGGTGGACATTGATGCCTTATGCAGAATTTAATTATAATAAAGTGAACTCACAATTATATGGTTTTGTATTAAACACCTCGGGTACAGGTTTTTCGTCAAACCTAAACAATCAATTCACATTAAAAAAAGGATGGAGTGCGGAACTATCAGGATTTTACCGTTCAAAAATGAAAAGAGGGCAATTTGAAATTGGATCAATGAAACAGATAAGCACAGGTATTTCTAAGCAGATATTGAAAAATAAAGGAAGTTTAAAGTTGAATGTAGCAGATATTTTTAACTCAGGCAGACAAAAAGGGGTTGTAGATATTCAAAATACAGTGGCAGCATTTACTCAAACAAGGGACAATAGAAATGTTGGAATTAGTTTTAGTTACAGATTTGGCAAGGCTTTAAAAATTCAACAAAGAAAATCCGGCGGTGCTGGAGATGAACAAAGCAGAATAAAGACAAATTAAATTTGCAATGCTATCTTTACAGAAATAAAAATATTATGCCATCATTTGATATAGCAAGCAAAGTAGATCTTCAAACACTTGACAACGCCATAAATGTTGTAAGCAAAGAAATAAAAAATCGTTTTGATTTTAAAGGTGCGCATGTTGAAATTGAACTTAATAAAAAAGATTTTAAATTAAACATGGAAGCTGATAGTGAAATGAAAATCGGTCAAATTACCGATGTACTTATAAGCCGTAGTATTAAGCAGGGGCTAGCTGCTGAGATTTATGATTTCAGCAAACAACCTTTTCCAAGTGGAAAAATTACAAAGCAGGAAGTATTGGTTCGTAACGGCATTAAGCAGGAAGACGCAAAGAAAATTGTGAAGCTTATTAAAGACAGCGGGTTAAAAGTGCAGGTTGCAATAATGGATGATATAATTAGAGTAACAGGAAAAAAAATAGATGATTTGCAGGATGTAATACAAGCTAGCAAAGAATGGAATATCGGTTTAGCCTTACAGTTTGTAAATATGAAATAATACGTATTGGAATATTGCTAAGTGATGATTAATTGGATTTATTTCGAAATTTTAATGATTCGTAATTACTTTGATTTAAAACTTGTAACTACAAATTTATAATTTCAAAGGAATTACCTTACTTTTGCACATTAAAATAACAAACATGGCAAAATCCATGTACCAAAAAATATAAAAATGAAAAAAGATCTGCACCCTAAAAACTATAGAATGGTAGTTTTTAAAGACATGAGTAACGGTACAACATTTTTAAGCAAATCTACTGCTGTAACAAGCGAAACAGTTGTATTTGAAGAAGATGGTAAGGAGTATCCTGTCATTAAACTTGAGATATCTAACACATCACATCCGTTTTATACAGGTAAAAATGTATTGGTTGATACTGCAGGTCGAATTGATAAATTTAATAAGCGTTTCGGTAAAAAATCAGCGCCAACTTCTTCAACAGTTGCAGAAACTGTAAAAACTGCTGAATAATTTTATTGTTTCTAAAATACTTTCCCTTCGGTTTACTCCGAGGGGATTTTTATTGTATATCTAAACACTCTTTTTCGCAAGCTATTTTTATGATACTCTTTTTTCGATAAATCGTATTTTTGCATTAAATTATAAAAACATGGAACCAATTATAAAAAATCCTATTAATTTAACCGAAGCTGCAATAAACGAGGTGAAACGTTTAATGACTGAACCCAGTTTTGAGAAAGGTAAAATATTACGTGTGGGCGTAAAAGGCGGCGGTTGTAGCGGTATGACATATGTTCTTGATTTTGATAAGAAAAGAGAGAATGATGCTTTATATAAAAAAGATGGGGTTGATTTTATTATTGACAACTCTCAAAGCATTTATTTATTTGGAATGGAGATAGAGTGGGAAGGTGGTTTAAACTCTCGTGGATTCACCTTTAAAAATCCTAATGCAAGCAGCACATGCGGTTGCGGAACGAGCTTTGCTGTTTAATTTTAAATGGTTTAATAATTACTGCTTTCAAAAAAATTATAAAGTATTACCAACTTTCAAAATGCACAAAAAAGTCCGCTGAATTTTCAGCGGACTTTTTTGTGATAACAATATTTTTGTTACAGTTCCGGAGCTTTAACTTTTTTAGTTTTTACTTCCGCAGCGGCACCTAATGGTTTGTCTTTTGCAAAATCAACCAATATAGGAGCACCAACAAATATAGATGAGTAAGTACCTGTTATAACACCAATCATCATTGCGAAAGCAAAACCTTTAGTTACCTCACCACCGAAAATGAAGAGAATAAGTAATGTTAAGAATACGGTTAACGAAGTCATTATGGTACGGCTTAGTGTATCATTAATGGCACGGTTAATAATGTTTGTTTTTGTTTCTCCTTTCATATCCCTGCTATATTCACGGATTCTGTCAAATACAATTACTGTGTCATTCATGGAGAAACCAATAACAGTTAATACGGCTGCAATAAAGTGCTGGTCAATTTCCAAAGGAAAAGGAACAATATCTTTAAGGAATGAGAATACGGCAAGTGTAATAAGTACATCGTGTATTAAAGTAACAATTGTACCGGCAGAATATCTCCAATCACGGAAGCGAATAAATATGTATATGAAAATGGCTAACATCGCAAAAATTGTAGCCTTTATTGCTCCACGCTTTAAGTCATCAGAAATAGATGGTTGTACCGTGGAAGAACTCTGTATATTATTTTTTGAGAACTGTGCGTAAGTTAGGTTAGCAGGTAATACTTTTTTTAATCCTTCGTATAATTTTGTAAGTACTAATGAGTCTGCATTTTCCTGACCTATTAAATATGATGTAGTAATATTTAAATGTTTTGAATTACCAACAGTTTTTATTACAGGGAATTCCCCGTTAAATGATTTTGCAAGATCATCCTGTATGTCAGAATTTTTTAAAGATTTATCAAATTCCACTGTGTAACTTCTACCACCCTTAAATTCAACTCCTTCATTAAAGCCGTGAAAAAAAGATGCGATTCCTAATGATAAAACTATTGCAGAAAGTATGTATGCATATTTCCTTTTCTCAATAAATTTATAACTGGCATGTTGGAATATTTTACGGGAAAGATTTGTAAAATAATTAAAGTGGTGATTTTTATCTGTGCGTAAATCTGTAATTAATCTTGAAACTAAAATACCACAGAAAAGAGATAATGCAATACCAATCATTTGGGTTGTTGCAAAACCTAGTACAGGTCCTAGGCCAAAGAAAAACAAAATAGCGGCTGTAAGAAAAGAAGTAATGTGGGCATCTAAAACCGGTGCTAATGAACGGCGATATCCTTCGTTAATTGCTGCCTGGTAAGGTTTGCCTTTTGTTAGTTCTTCCTTTATTCTTTCAAAGATAATTACGTTGGTATCCACAGCTAAACCAATCGTTAGTACAAGACCTGCAATACCTGCGGCGGTTAATGTAAAACCAAACATGGCCAACACTCCAATTGTAAATAATAAGTTTAAAACCAAAGCAATATTAGCAACCCATCCACCGGTATTGTAGTAAACAAGCATCAATATAAATATAACGGCAAATGCTATTAAGAAGGCATTCCTTCCGCCAATTAAACCTTCCTGACCAATGGTAGCACCAACAATTTGTTCCTGAACAATTTTTGCCGGAGCATCGAGTTTTCCTGACTTTAAAACGTTTGATAAATCCTGTGCAGCTTCTACAGTAAAATTTCCGGATATTTCTGTATTACCCCCTTCGATTTTGCCATTTACTCTTGGCGATGAATAAACAATATCATCCAAAGAAATAGCAACATAACGTTTGTCATTCTTTTCTGTAAGGTTGGCCCAAGTTCTTGATCCCGTGGGCGTCATTTGCATTTTAATTGATGGCATACCCTTTTCATCATAACCCTGGCTTGCTTCTGCTACACCATCACCTTCAAGAGGAGCTTTGTCAGAACCGTTAACTTTTTCTACAGCATACACTTCAAAGAAAGAACCTGTTTTTGCCTTCTGTTCTATTCCGTACATTAATTTCACATTGTTGCCAAGCAGTGAAGTAAAAATTGGATTATTTATGTAGGAATTTAATAATGATGTGTCTTTTGATGCAACCATTCCTATGTAAGGAGTTTCATATAATTGTCCTGTTTTTGGATCTACAGGAAATTGAAGAATTGTACCTAAAATACCTGTAGCTGTCGAATCTCTTTTTGCTTTTGCGCTATCACTAATTTTTGCAGTATCGCTTGTACCTTTTAAATATTTTGCCAATCCTTTATCAGCCTCTGTAAAAGATTTTTGAAAATCCTGATCCCTCAACAATACAACACTCCAAAACTGAAGATTTGCAGAAGATTGTAAAAACTTACGAACTCTTTCAGGATTTGTAACACCGGCAAGTTCTACATTAATCACACCTTTATTTTCATCTAAATTAATATTAGGCTGCGCAACACCAAATTTATCTATACGCTTTTGTAAGATTTTATAAGTTTGAGAAATCGCACCTCTACCTATTTGCTTTAATTTAGATGTTACAGTTTTATCATCATCGCCCGGTTTCACTTCTTTATTAGGGCCGGTAAATAAACCTGACAATTTTCCTGCACCATTTTGTTCAATGTATGCCTGCGAAAACAAATCCACAAAATTTGCCTCACTTTTTATTTTTTGTGCATTGGCAGTTTGTAAAGCTTTTAGCAAAGACGGATCCCGTGGATTGTTGCTCAACGATTTTAGTAAACCTTGTAGGCTTACATCCATCGTTACACTCATACCTCCCTGTAAATCCAGACCAAGATTAAGTTCATATTCTTTACACTTCTGATAAGTGGTACCTACAATTGGATAAATTTCTTTTTCCTTTGTACTGTCAAGAATGTGTTGTGTTTTTGCCTTAATAATTTCATCTCTTTCCTCAGCATTCATGCCTGCCGTCTGGTTTTTTACAAGACGGGTTGCTTGTGCTTTTACAGATGATTCGTAATTACGTACAACAAAAGTGTAAGAAAGCTCCCAGATAGATATCAATACGAGCGCAATGGTGAAGAACCATACTAAACCTTTCAGTTTCATGTTAAAATACTTTAATAATAAGCTGTGTTAATTTTTTACAAGTGTGCAAAGATAGGGGAAAATGGCATAGATGGTTTTACGTGTTTTAATTTAAAATTATAACCGTTTTGCAATATATTATCTGCAAAAACAGGTAACTAATTTTATAAATTTTGTAGTTAAGATTTTAATTTTGTACAAGACAAAATCTACTTTAATTGAAATAAGATTTAAGCAGATTTTTTTAAGATAAAAGAAAATTTTAAAGAACCACTTTAATTTACATTTTAAATATTGCTTACACAAATAACAATACATTTGTTATTCACTTTGTAATTATGTTATGCAGTTATCATCTTTATTAGAAAGATTTAATGAACCCGAAACATTAAAAATGGCAAAACTCGGTCGGGAATTGAGAGCCAAAGGAATTGACATTACAGATTTAAGTTTAGGCGAACCGGATTTTGATACACCGGTACACATTAAAGATGCAGCCAAAAAAGCTATAGACGAAAATTACAGCCATTATACGCCTGTTGCAGGTTACCTGGATGTTAGGGAAGCTGTTTGTACAAAATTGAAAAGAGATAACAACTTAGATTATAAACCTGAAAATATTATTATTAGCACCGGTGCAAAACAGAGTATTGCAAATGTTGTACTGGCATTGGTAGATAAAAATGATGAGGTTATAATTCCCACACCATATTGGGTTACTTACAGCGAAATTGTAAAGCTTGCCGGCGGAATCGTAAAATTTGTAAATACTAAATTTGAAAATGGTTACAAAATAAGTACCGCTGAACTTCAAAGTGCCATTACCGAAAAAACCAAACTGTTTATGTTTTCATCTCCCTGCAACCCTACAGGTGCAGTGTATACAAAAAATGAGTTGGAGGCATTGGCAGAAGTTTTTAAAAAATATCCCAACATTATAATATTGAGCGATGAAATTTATGAATTTATCAACTACGGGTTAAGTCATGAAAGTATTGCACAATTTGATTATTTAAAAGACAGAGTAGTTGTTATAAATGGATTGAGCAAAGGATATGCAATGACGGGTTGGAGGCTTGGATACCTTGCTGCATCTATATTAATTACCAAAGCATGCGATAAATTACAGGGACAATTTACAAGTGCTACCTGTTCTATAACACAGCGGGCAGCAATTGCCGCACTTACAGGCGACCATAGTCCGACACTGGAAATGGTTGCAAAATTTAAAGTTAGAAGAGATAAAGTTGTTGAACTTTTAAAAGATATTCCTGGAATAATTTTCACTATTCCACCAGGTGCATTTTATGTTTTTCCTGATGTAAGTTCGTACTTTGGTAAAAAATCACCTGAAGGAAATGTGATAGAAAATGCGGATGATTTATGTATGTACTTTCTTCATACAGCACATGTATCTGTTGTTACAGGAAAAGCTTTTGGTGAACCCAAATGTATTAGAATGTCTTTTGCGGTAAATACTCAAAATATTGAAAATGGATTTGCCAAAATAAAAAAAGCATTAGAATCTTTACATTGATTTTACTATTTAACATGCAACCTTTCAATATTCTGCAAAATCTTTTTATGGAGTGCAAGCACCTGTGGAATTAATAATTCTTTTTCATTATTATTAAGAACAAAATCACAGCCTTCCATTTTTTTAATTTCATCCATTTGATTTTGCATGCGTTTCTCCACAGCTTCTTTATTTATTCCATCTCGCAGCATTACCCGTTGTAAACGCAATTCGTAAGTTGCAGAAACACCAATAATTAAATCAAGATTTTTTTCAGCATTGGCTTCAAATATAAGCGCAGCTTCCTTTACAGCATATGGTCCTTGCTGTTCACGAAACCATTTTTCGGCATCTGCAATTGTTGCAGGATGTATAATTGAATTAATTAATTTCGTTTTTACAGGATCTGAAAAAACAGCCTCAGAAAGAAATGGCCTATTTAATTTCCCATCAATATAACTTTCAGTTCCAAAATGTTCTATAATTTGTTTCTGAAGATTTTGATCAATATTCATTAATTTTTTTGCGGCGTCATCTGCATAATAAACAGGTATGCCCAGCACTTCAAAAATACTGGCAACCGTACTTTTGCCAGAACCAATCCCTCCTGTAAGTCCAATCTTTAACATGTTTTATTTTTTTAAAGTAACAATAAATGAATTATCATCAATTAAAAACGAATGGCTTTAGGTTTTGAAAATACTCAAAATCTAAAGCCATTAAAATTGTAAATTATAGTTACAATTAAGTTGACAGTATGCCATTTACTTCTTCACTTCAAGCCCGGCAACTTTATTAACGTTTGCTGTCCATTCCATACTTATTGTGCTTCTCTCAATTTTCATGTAACTGCCTGGGCTTGTTTCCAGTAAAAGTGTACCATCGTCATTTAATTTATTAATTGTTCCATGTATGCCTGCAATGGTAACAATTTTGTCTCCTTTTTGCATGTCCTCTACAAACTTTTTTTGTTCTTTTGCTTTTTTAGACTGCGGACGAATCATGAAAAAATAGAAAACTAAAATCATACCACCCATCAATATTGGTGTTGTCCATGAAGAAGTAGTCGCACCGGCCTGTAAAAAAAATGATAATTGCATGTAGCTAATTTTAATGTTGATATTTAGATTTAAAACTTATTTTTCTTTCTTTTCTGTAACTTCTCCCATCAACAATAATTCGGGAAATGCAGGTTCAGCATTTGAGGAAACAGTAACTATCTTATGGGCATTTCCAACTCTGTGTTCGCTGTTAAATTTAACTTTTATAAACCCTGTTTCTCCGGGTTTGATTGGCTGTTCAGGTTTTTCAGGTATTGTACAACCGCAACTGGTGCTAACATTGGTTACAATAAGTGGGTTTGAACCAGTATTTTTAAAGCGATAGTTGTAAGTTACTATTTCACCATCTGCAACTTTTCCAAAATTGTAACTGCTATCTATTATTTGTACTGTTGTTGGGTCTTTAATTATTATTTGTTGGGTTAATGGGTCATTTTTTGCTATACTTTTTTTATTGCGAATATTGCAACTTACTAAGATTAATAAAAATGCTGAAATGATTGTATACTTAAACATAGTATTAATTTTTTTGTTTAAAATCTCTTTTATCAAGTTTATTTTCCTGTTGTAATTCCTTGTGTATATTATCCAGTAATCCATTTACAAATTGTCCGCTTTGCGGTGTGCTGTATGCTTTTGCAAGATCGATATATTCGTTTATAGTCACTTTAGTCGGTATCGTTTCAAAATATAAAAACTCACAAACACCCATTTGTAAAATTATAAGATCCAGCGCAGCAATCCTGTCTGCATCCCAGTTCTTTAATTTAGGTTTTATCAATTCCAGAGTTTCTTCATTTTTATCCAAAACGGTATTCAATAAATCTTTTGCAAACGTCCTTTTCTCAAGGCTTAAAAAATCTTGAAAATTTTGTTGACCCGGCTTGTTTAAATAGCTTAATACAAGCGTATGCATCATTTCAGCATCATCATCCCAATTAATAAAATGCTCTTCAATATGATTTATAAAATCTTCGTTTGGCAACAGCAAATCTGTAAAAATAAATTCCAGCATTCTTCTTTCGCTTCTTTTTTCTCTGGATTGTTGTTCTATATATTCCTGGTATTCCGGTGTTTCAACCAGAGACCTGTATATTTTTTTTAGCAAATCATTGTCTATAATATAGACTGCTTTAAGTTCGTTTATTGTTGCTTTAAAACTTGTATCCTCTACTATTTTCCAAAGAATTTCGTTGCCTGCGATCTTTGTATTAGTTGCCAGGTCAGCGGCAGTTGGTAAATTTTTGCTGGCTTTGTTATTGGCATCAGTCTCTGCATATCGGGCAGTTTCGGTAATAAAATAGATTAGATAAGTAAACAGCTGTTTACTTTGTTCTATTTTTTTTGTAAGTATGGAAATTGGTTCTCCTGGTTTTACGCCACCACTCATACTATCAACTGCGTAAAGCGTCTGCATTACTTTAACTCTTAAATTTCTTCTGCTTAACATGGTCTCAAAAACCTTTATTGAAGGCGCAAAATTAAGGGAATAAAAAAGATATTTAGCATAAGATATCAGAAGTTCAATACACTATTAAAGATGTTATGCAGGGGTGGAAAATAGCTTCCTGCAAAATTGTCTTAACACTTTAAAAATTTGCTGTCAATAATTTAAAAAAACTGCCACTAATTCTATTTAATATTGATTGGTATAATTATTAGGGTACTTTTGCATACTAAGGATTTCATTTATCAATTTAATAAATTAACAAAAATTATGGCTACTTCAAAAAAGCTAAACATAACACCATTGCACGACAGGGTTATTGTTAAAGCTGCTGCTGCGGAAGAGAAAACTGCAGGCGGAATTATAATACCTGATACTGCAAAAGAAAAACCATCAAGAGGAATTGTTTTAGCGGCTGGTCCGGGCAAAGTCGATGAACCTATGACTGTAAAAGCAGGTGATACTGTTTTATACGGTAAATATGCAGGTACCGAAATACAAATTGAAGGTGCCGATTTGTTGATAATGAGAGAGAGCGATATATTGGCAATCGTATAGTATCAAGATGTTAGTATCAAGTATCAAGATTGGTCTGCTTAAAGCCGCGTTACTTCGATATTGATATCTAATTTAAAGTTTATCTTCTTAAAAAAAATAATTTTCAAACATTGAGTACTAGTCTTGATACTTGATACTCAATACTTAAATCTAAATAATAATGTCTAAAATAATTTACTTCGATATAGAAGCAAGAAATAAAATGAAAAAGGGTGTAGATACTCTTTCAAATGCAGTAAAAGTAACACTTGGGCCAAAAGGTCGTAATGTGGTTATTGAGAAAAAATTTGGTGCACCGGCTGTTACCAAAGATGGTGTTACTGTTGCAAAAGAAATAGAATTGGAAGATCCGATTGAAAACATGGGCGCACAAATGGTGAAAGAAGTAGCATCGAAAACTGCAGAAATTGCAGGTGATGGTACTACCACTGCAACAGTTTTGGCACAAGCAATTATTAGCGAAGGACTTAAAATGGTTGCTGCAGGCGCAAATCCAATGGATTTAAAGCGTGGTATTGATAAAGCAGTTTCTTTGATTGTTGAAAACTTACGCAGCCAAAGCCAGACAGTTGGTAATGATGCGAAAAAAATTCAGCAGGTTGCAACAATTTCTGCAAACAATGATGAAACAATAGGTAAATTAATTGCCGAAGCTTTTGTAAAAGTTGGTAAAGAAGGTGTAATAACTGTTGAAGAAGCAAAAGGAACTGATACTACAGTTGATATTGTAGAAGGTATGCAGTTTGACAGGGGATACATCAGTCCATATTTTGTAACCAACAGCGAAAAAATGCAGGTTGAATTGCAAAATCCCTACATCCTGATTTTTGATAAGAAGATATCTATTATGAAAGATATTCTTCACATCTTAGAGAAAGTTGCACAAAGTGCTCGTCCGTTATTAATTATTGCAGAAGATCTAGAAGGTGAAGCATTGGCTACACTCGTTGTAAATAAATTACGCGGTACCTTAAAAGTTGCTGCAGTAAAAGCACCGGGTTTTGGTGATCGTCGCAAAGAAATGTTGACTGATATTGCTATTTTAACAGCAGGAACTGTAGTAAGCGATGAGCTTGGTTTTAAATTAGAAGGTGTTGAATTAACTACTTTAGGCCAGGCAGCATCTGTCATGATTGACAAAGACAATACTACAATTGTTGGTGGAAAAGGAGCTAAAAAAGATATTACAGCCCGTGTAAATCAAATAAAAGCACAGGTAGAAAACACAACTTCTGAATATGATAAAGAAAAACTACAAGAGCGTCTAGCTAAGTTGGCAGGCGGTGTTGCGGTATTGTATGTTGGTGCTACAACAGAAGTAGAAATGAAAGAAAAGAAAGACAGAATGGATGATGCACTTCACGCAACGAGAGCAGCAGTTGAAGAAGGAATTGTACCGGGTGGTGGAGTTGCTTATATCCGTGCATTGGTAGCATTAGATCCTAAAGTGAAAGGACAAATTGCTGACGAAACAACCGGTATGGCAATTGTGCGTCGTGCAATTGAAGAGCCGTTAAGAATTATTACTGCAAATGCAGGTGTTGATGGTTCTATAGTTGTTGAAGCTATTAAGAACGGTAAAGGTGATTTTGGTTACAATGCACGTACCGAACAATATGAGACTTCTATGTTTAAAGCAGGTATTATTGATCCAACTAAAGTTGCACGTGTAGCACTAGAAAATGCTGCATCTATTGCGGGTATGTTGCTTACAACTGAGTGTGTAATTGCAGACAAACCAGCTGCTGAAGCTGCTCATAGCCATGGTGCTCCTGATATGGGCGGAATGGGATACTAATAATTTTTAAATTTAATAATAAAATCCTCCTAGCTCTTAGGGGGATTTTTTAATAAAAAAAATTACGATATGTTTTGTGTAATTGTTATTATTGTTCTTTTATTTATCACCTAAAAACTAATTCTATGAATTTTATTGAAGCGGTAAAAAGTGTATTTACGAATTATGCAAATTTTAATGGAAGATCGAGGAGAAGCGAATATTGGTGGTATTTTTTATTTACCATCATTTGCAGTCAGGGGCTAAGTTTCATTTCACCGAGTGTCTCTTTGGTTTTTTCATTGGCAACCGTTATACCTTCTGTTTCTGTTGCAGTAAGAAGAATGCATGATGTTGGAAAAAGTGGTTGGTTTATTTTGATTCCTATATATAATATAATTTTAGCCTGCACCAACGGAGATGATGGACCTAATCAATATGGTGCTGATCCAAAAGGAAATATTCTGGAAGATGAAATAAATGCAATCGGAACTACCTCATAATTTTTTAAAAAGTTAAAATATTTTTTACAATTCTAATTGGCATGGTTGTTTTATATAGCCTGACAACTAAAAATGATGATAATGAAAAAAATAATTTTTACTTCTCTTATTGCAGTAATAAGTTTTTCAACTTTTGCACAGGCAAACAGCCAAAAAAATAAAAATAAAAATCAAAATTCTGTTTCAAAAAAAGACAAAGATGATGACGATAGATATGAAGACAGAAAAGACAAAAAAAATGAGGACACATATGAGGTTAGAAAGGACAATAAAAACAATGATAGATATGAGGACAGAAAAGACAGAAAGGATGATGAAAGATATGATGACAGAAGGAACAACAGTAAGTATTCAAAAAATACTCCACGGAAAGTAAGCGACGCATTTGCAAGAGATTTTCCCAATGCTTCTAATGTTTCCTGGACAAAAAATAGCGGAACATGGACTGCACGTTTTAGCGGAGGTGGAATAATACCAAAAACAAGAACTGTTACTTATAGATCAAATGGTGAAAGAGTTTCTTCAAATGGAGTTTTTAGATAAAATAATACGAAAATCATATTCTTTTTAGCAAAGCCGGTTGAATTATTTCAACCGGCTTTTTTATACTTTTAATATCCATTATATAATCGATCCAACTTTTTATTTTTTTTAAAAGATTACAATACAAATAAAATATAGGATTTATTGTATTTAAAACATCCTTTATTGAAGGATAAACGTTAATATTATTAAAAAATTAAAAACTGCAACAGACTACTGTCATATTATTATTTTGTAGAACAGCACATACTGAAAGTAAAATTAAAAGACTACATATTAATGATCATAAAAACTTAGCTCTGCACGTTAGCTTATTTAATAAAACAGTTGCACTCGTTAAACAAACCAATCTTCCTTATATTATCATTGATGAGCAACAACAGCATGGAAATACATTTGGTGAAAAATTTTGCAACGCTATAGATTATATTTTTGGAAGAGGCTTTAATAATATTATTACAATTGGGTCAGATTGTGCAGCCTTAACATTCAAAAATATATTACAAGCTTCCAGTAATTTAATGCATGATGAAGCCACAGTAGGAAAAGATAATCATAGTGGTGTATACCTGTTAGGTTTTAAAAGAACATCTTACAGCCGCCCTCAATTTTTATCTTTTAAGTGGAGTACCAGTCAGTTGTTTAAAAATGTTGTTCAATATTTTACTGCAATACACCACGCTGTACCAAACATATTAAAAGTACGGATAGACCTTAATCATCATAAAGATTTTAAAAAAGTTGTCGGAGCATTTTCAACTTCTTTATTTATAAAATTATTAATCATTATTTTACTGGAATTCATTTCATATTTCGAAGGAGTTGAGCGGCTAATTATTTTCTTCTTTACATTTCACAAAACCTATAGAGGGCCACCTCAACTTGGGTAGTGAATTTTCCATTATGATTTTAAAGTATTGCCTTCTTTTTTTTGAAAGACATACAATTATTTTTATTTGAACTTAATTTTTTATATGAAAAGGATTATCCTTTCTGTGATATTATTTATTGCAATAAACAATATTATATCTGCTCAAGTCACCACATCAAGTATTAAGGGAATTATACTTTCCAATGATAACAAACCATTAGCCAAAGCGAGTGTAGAAGCTATTTTAATAAATACCGGTGAACGTTATACCACCATTTCGCAAACTAATGGAAGTTATAGTCTTCCAAACATGAAGAGTGGCGGACCATACAGCATAAACTTTACCTACACAGGTTTTACACCATATACTGTAAATAATATTCAACTAGCACTGGGCAATTATTTTACACAAAACGCAACTCTTATCCCTAACAACAATTTGGAAAAGGAGATAGTAATAATTGGTAAAAAAGATGATGTTTTTAATAGGCGTAGAAATGGTGCAGGTACCAATATCGGAAGAGATCAATTAAATACATTACCTACCATCAACAGGAGTTTGCAAGATTTTATAAAGCTATCGCCTCAGGCAAATGGCAACAGTTTTTTAGGAAGTAATTATCGTTACAACAACCTGAGTGTAGATGGTGCAGCTCTAAATGATGCATTTGGTTTTACAGAACCTGCAAGTGGGGCCGGAGGCTCTCAGGCTACGGGTACACCGGGTAGCCTTGCACGCACCCAACCAATAAGTTTAGAAACGGTACAGGAAATTCAGGTGGCCGTTTCGCCTTATACAGTAACAGCCGGAAATTTTACAGGAGGCAGTGTAAATGCTGTAACAAAAAGTGGTACTAACAACAACAAAGGCTCTGTGTTTTTCAGCGGCCGAAATCAAAACCTGACAGGTAAAAGTGCCAATAATGCACGTACTAAAATTGAAAATTATAGTGATATACAAACAGGGTTTGGCTTGGGTGGCGCTATTAAAAAAAATAAACTATTTTATTTTGCTTCAGCAGAAATAGCAAGAAAGGTGGAGCCCGTGCTATTTGCTCCGGGAAGTGAAGGCAGTTCTATACCGGCAGATATAGCAAGAAGTATTGCCGACACTTTACAAAAACGTTTTGGTTATAACAGCGGAAGCTATGGCGGCATAAATATAAAAAGCCATAGCGATAAACTTTTTGCAAGAATAGATTGGAACATAAGCAGTAAGCATAAACTGCAAATAAGAAATAATTACGTTTCTGCCTTTGGTGATTATTTAGAAAGGGGTGCCAATTCATTGAACTTTGAGAGCCAGGGTTACCGCCATATAAGTAAAACAAACAGCACAGTGCTGGAGTTAAAAAGTAATTTTAATAATAAAATATCTAATAACCTCATCGTAGGCTTTACTAATGTTAATGATAGAAGAGATATTAATGGAGAAGTTTTTCCTCATATTGAAATTACTTACAACACAGCAAATGTAATTTTTGCAGGAGCTTACAGAGAAGCTGCAGTATATGGTTTAAATTTAAAAACTTTTGAAGCAACTGACAATGTTGTACTTTATAAAAATAAGCACACATTTACTTTGGGCACACACAATGAAATTTATGATGTTGATTATCGTTTTCTTACTGCATTTAATGGTCGTTGGGCATATAGCAGTCCTGCAAACTTTTATGCAAATAAACCAAGCAGAATAAGAGGTGTTTATAACACTACCAATAATGATTACGAGTTTAACAGAAATAATTCATCTGCAAAATTTAGAGTGCTTTTGCTAGGAACTTATTTACAGGATGAAATTGCATTAGCCAAAAATTTTAATATCACTGCAGGTTTAAGGTTTGATTTTACGGCACAGCCGGATCAGGAAAATCCTAATCCAAAAGTTACAAACGTTCCTGCTTTTAGTCAATATCAAAATAAGTTATCGAATAAGCCACAGATAGCACCACGACTAGGTTTCAATTGGGATGTATTAAATAACCAGCACTTGCAAATACGTGGTGGCGCAGGTATTTTTAATGGCAGAATTCCTTTAAATTGGTTGGCTTATCCTTATTATAATGATGGTATTACTTATGGTAATATCGATTACAGACCTAATGGTGCTTCTGTACCACTAGAAAAAGATTTGTCTAAAATTGCAGCAACTTATCAACCGAACATTTCTGAAATAAATTTACTTGATAATAATTTTAAACTGCCGCAAATAGCACGTACAAGTTTAGGTATTGATTATAAAACCAACAACAACTGGACGTTTACACTTGAAGGCATTTACACAAAAACCATACAGGATGTTTTGTATAAAACGCTTAACCTAAAAGATAGCACATCTCCCATGATAGGCAGCATGGATAACAGGCCGGTATATTTAGGCAGCGGTGACAGGCAAAAGATCAGTACAGGATTTACAAGTGTTTTTTTATTGACAAACACATCACAGGGTTACAGATATTCTATATCAGCCAGTGCTGCCAAACCTTTAACGCCCACCCTAAACATTAGAGGTTCGTATACTTATGGTGTTAGTAAAGATGTGGCCAATGGTGTAAGAAATTCACCGCAGGCCAATTGGGAATTTAATCAAACTATTTTACCAAATGATCCTAAATTATCCAACTCAAACTTTGATATCCGCAACCGTTTTTTAGCGTTGGTAAGCAAACAATTTAATTTTAAAAAATCACAAACTGCTTTCACCTTTGTATATAATGCACAAAGTGGCAGTCCTTTTAGTTTTGTATATATTGGAGATGTAAACCGGGATGGATCGGGTAATAATGATTTGGTTTATGTGCCTATAAGCCAGGCTGACGCTAATTTAATAGATGTAAAAGATGCGATGGGCAATATAACCCTATCAACAACTGAACAGTGGAATAACCTAAGTAGATATATCGATAACGATAAATATTTGAGCACAAGAAAAGGCACTTACGCTGAGCGAAACGGAGCCCGTACTCCTTGGAACCAACAATTAGATTGTAAAATAAGTCATACTATTTTAATAAATAAAAACAGGCAATCCTTATCGTTTTCGCTGGATATTTTTAACCTGTCAAATCTAATTAACAGAAACTGGGGAAAGCAATATTTTGTACCCAATTTGTTAAACGGAAATTATCAATTACTAACCTTACAAAGTACAACTAATAGTACCAAACCAAACTATGTTTTTAATAATCCAACAACAACAGCATGGCAGGTAGATCCTCTACAATCAAGAGCACAAGGGCAGTTGAGTGTGAGGTATAATTTTTAAATATATGATGATACTCATTTTGTTCTTTGCTGTGTTATTACTTTCATACTCTAATGGAGCTAATGATAATTTTAAAGGTGTTGCCACATTATGGAGTAGTAAAATATTATCTTATAAGCAAGCAATTACACTCACAACTATAGCTACAGTTTTAGGCAGTGTTGTAGCATTTTTTTTTGCTACAACACTGCTAAACAATTTTTCAGGAAAAGGTTTAGTGCCTAATGATATAGTGAAATCATCAAGCTTTGTATTAGCAGTTGCCTTGGGTGCGGGAATAACAGTTTTGCTAGCCACAATATTTGGATTCCCTGTAAGTACTACTCATGCATTGGTAGGTGGTCTAATTGGGGCAGGAATTATAGCTGTAGGTAAGAACTTAAATATTAGCATGCTGGGTAAGACATTTTTTTTACCCTTAATTATAAGTCCAGTTATATCAGCTATTTTTAGCATATTCCTATATAAAATTTTAAAAGGTTTAAAAACAAACAACCATCGCTTCATTAATGTATTGCATATTTTTAGTGCGGCTGCAGTTTGTTTTTCAAGAGGATTAAATGATACTCCCAAAATTGTGTCACTTTTGTTGGTTGTTAACTATTTTAAATTACCTGTCAATTTTTTTATTATTGCTTTTGTAATGGCTGTTGGTGGAATTTTAAATTCAAAGAAAGTAGCGGAAACGCTCAGTCATAAATTAGCGTCTCTTACGCCTGTACAGGGTTTAGGAGCAAATGTAGTAACCGGTTTATTAGTAATTACATCGAGTTATTTTGGATTACCGGTATCTACAACACATGTTGGAGTTGGCAGTATTTACGGGGTTGGGATTGTAAGTGGAAATGCAAACAACAGAGAATTAATAAAAATATTATTATCGTGGATACTTACATTACCTGTTGCTATATTCAGTAGTATGCTCATTTACTTTATAATTATAAAAATTTAAATTTTTCATTCTACCCTTCAATTATAGTAAGCATATTTAAGGGTAGAAAACAAGAAAAAATTATTGTAAGTGAAAGTTTAATAATTAAAACCTTTTTTTCTATTATTAATACAACAGTTTGACAGATATTTAAACAGTTATTCAGTCTATTTGTATATTAAAAAAAAGATTTTATATGACCCATTTAAATATTGAATTCAAAGCTAAAGCCAATAATATAGAAGCTTTAGAAGAAAAATTACTTTCATTAAATCCTAAATTTATTGGGGAAGATCATCAAAAAGACACCTATTACAATGTAAATACGGGTCGCTTAAAACTGCGGGAAGGAAATATTGAAAATGCCTTAATCTGGTATCAGAGAGAAGATGTTGGAGGCGCAAAACAGTCAGATATTTTGCTCTATAAACATGCTCCTGACGATGCACTGAAAAATATCCTTATTAAACTGCATGGCGTTAAAATAATAGTAGATAAAATCCGAAAAATTTATTTTGTAGAAAATGTAAAATTTCACTTTGACAGAGTAGAAGGGTTGGGCACTTTTGTAGAAGTTGAAGCTATTGACAGCAATGGAGAAATTGGTATTGAAAAATTAAAAGAGCAATGTAATTTTTATATCAATTTTTTGGAAATTAAGACCGAAGATTTTATGAAAAAATCTTACAGTGACATGATGATGGAACTTTAATTTTTGAGATTGTAAACTTGATATTTTTTACACCATAAGCTCGGGTTAACCATTGAAGCTGCAAAGCGCTTGGCAGCAGGCAGTTCGTTAAGCCCAATGTCACTTATTTAAAGAATATTAGATTGAACCTGTTGAAGTCGGTGTGATAACAAACAATATTAAAATCCCTTCGACAAACTCAACTTTAAAGTTTATTTATATCATTAAATGGTATTGTTCCTAAGTCTTTCAATTTTTTTTTACATTTTAATGTGCACTGCTTAAATCCACTTTTTCTTTACTCTTAGATTGTTTTACAAAAAGTACAATGGGCAAACAAATTAGAAACATAATGCCGAGATATAAAAAAATATCCATGTAACTTAATACTGCAGCCTGTTTTGTAACAGTAAAATCCAGGACTTTGTAACTGGATTTTAATGCAACATCGGGTGTAAGACCTTTAGCAACAAACGATTTTTGCAACATCGTTATTCTTTCCTGAACATTTATATCATTTATATTTAGTTTAGAAATCAAATCATTTCTGTGTGACATATTTCTTCTTGACAAAATAGTAGTTATAACAGCAATTCCGAATGAACCTCCCAATTGCCTCATCATACCTGTAAAAGCGGCACCCTGGCCAATTTCCTGACCTTTTAAAGAAGATAATGACAATGCAGTGATAGGGATAAATAATAAGCCTAAACCTACACCTCTTGCAATCAGCATCCAGAAAAAATCATCTTTCCCTGTATCGGGAGATACAATTCTAAATCCCCAAAAACTGTAAACAAAAAACGCAAGCATACCCGCTGCAACAAGATATTGTGGTTTAATGCCACGGGTTAATAATTTGCCAATCAAGGGCATCATAATAGCCGTCATTATTGCTGCAGGTATCAAAAGCGCACCGGCTTGGTAAGCGGTCCATCCCAAAACACTTTGTGTGTATAAAGGAATTATAAATGTTGAACCATATAAACCAAAGCCCAGTAGAAAACTCATTATTGTCCCAATGCGTAAATTGCCGTTTTTTAGAACACGTAATTCTACAATAGGATTTTTATAGGTAAGTTCCCTCCATATAAAAAAGAAAAGTCCAAAAACAGCGGCTGCAATTAACAGTACAATTGTAGGGCTGTTGAGCCATTCATCTTCCTGCCCACGCTCCAGCACATATTGTAAAGAACCTACCGTTATTGCTAACAAGCCAATACCCAGCCAGTCAATTTCATTTATCAATTTTTTTGCTGCATATATCGGGCTTTTTATAAATTGTAATGTTAGTAAGGTAGCAATAACCCCGATCGGTATATTAATGTAAAAAATATAAGGCCAGCTGAAATTTTCAACAATATAACCACCAAGCGGTGGCCCTAAAGTTGGCCCAATAATAACCCCCAATCCATAAATTGCCTGCGCCATTCCTCGTTTTTCTATTGGATATGATTCTGTGATAATTGTTTGCGAAGTAACCAACAATGCACCGCCACCAAGGCCTTGTAAAAAACGAAAAGCCACCAACTCCCAGATATTTGTTGCGTTACCACATAAAAAAGAACAAAACGTAAATAAAATTACAGAGGCTGCAAAATAATTTCTACGCCCAAACTGTTGCGATAGCCAGCTCGTCATTGGTACAATAATTACATTACCGATTGCATAAGCAGTAATTACCCAACCAACTTCGGTAAGTGTAGCGCCCAGGTTACCACGCATATCATTTAAGGCCACGTTTACAATGGTTGTATCAACAATTTCGAGCAATGCACAAAGTATTGCTGTAATCGTTATAATGACCCTTCGGGCACCATATTCAACAAGTGAATTAGGGTCTCCAATTCCACCTTTAAGTGGTGGCTGAAGTTTAATATCGTTTACAGAAACTTTCATTTATCCGTTATAATTTTATTTGCATTTTCCATTAAAATAAAAAATCTTTTTTTAATAGAAATTATTTTAAATGCACATCAACATTCACATTCATACCTGCTCTTAATTTTTTTAGAAGCGTATCTGTTTTATTGGTAAAATCTATTTTCACAGGTAGGCGCTGCACAACCTTTACAAAATTGCCACTTGCATTATCTGCCGGCAACAAAGCAAATCTCGATCCTGTAGCTGGAGAAAATGAACTCAGTACTGCTTCAAAATCATGATTGGGAAGGGCATCTACATGAACCGTAACTTTTTGTCCTTCTAACATTTTATTATACTGTGTTTCTTTAAAATTTGCAACAACCCATTTTTCGTTGCTCAATACAATACTGAATAGTGAGGCACCTGCCTGAAGAAACTGACCTTTTTGTACGGGAACCTTAGCAACCATTCCGCTTTCTGCAGCTGTAATAATTGTATAAGAAAGATTGAGTTTTGCATTTTCAACATCTACTTCTCTTTGTTTTATTACTGATGCTGCAATACCACCTTGCTGCGATACTGCTTGGCTTTGAGAAGTTACAACACCTGTTTGTGTTGACGCCTGGTTGCGTTGATCCATTAAAACCTGTAATTGTTTTTCAGCAGTTTGCTTTGCAGCTAACACCTGCTCGTATTGCTGTTGGGTGATAGAATGATCTTTAATAAGATTTTCATAACGCTGTAAATCCTGAGAGGTACGGTTTACATTAACCCTGGCAACTTCTATTTGTGCAGTAGCAGTCTGTATAGCGGCCTTTGTGGTGTTTATATTTTGATTAGCTGCATTAGCAGTAGCGAGTGCAGCACTTAAATTACTTTTTGATGTTGCCAACGCAGCCTCTGCCTGTTGTAACACAATGCTAAGATCCCGCTGGTCAAGCATAATAAGCGTGTCACCTTTTTTTACAAATTGATTATCTTCTACTTTTACTTCTGCGACATAGCCCGATATTTTTGAGATAACAGGACTGATGTTTGCTTCAATCTGTGCATCATCTGTTTCTTCGTGTTTTTGCCCATGAAAATATTTTGTAAGTCCAAACCACAAACCTCCACCAACAAGAAGTACTAGGACTATAATGAAGCCAAAATTTTTCTTCTTTGGTACTGTTGTTATTTTTTCTTCTTCCCTTGTAACTGTTGCCATAATATATTTTTTCTTTTTTATTTAGAAAGAGTGCCGGTTGTTGATAGGATTTTATTGTATGCTAATGCTGCATCCGCTTTTGCGACCGTTGCATTTAATTTTGCCTGCAGCAGTGATACATCTGCCTCCAACAAATCAGTTATTGTAACCAGATTGTTGTCATATTTATTTTTTGTAATTCTGTAATTTTCTGTAGCCTGAGTAATTGATTTTTCGTAAACATCAATCTTTTTCTGTGCAAACAGATAATTCTGATAATCCTTGTTCAATTGTAGTTTAATGCCATCATTTAATAAAGACTCAGTACCATCTAATTGTACTTCACGGGCCCTGGCCTGTGTAAGTTTTGTATTATTTTTCCACAACGATGCAATGTTGTATTGCACGCCAAGCCCTACGTTTATTGCATTTGTAATAGTAATTAATTTTGGAATGTCAGCCGCAATGTAGCCTCCGGTAAGGGCAATAGTAGGGTAGGCTTCTGACTTTGCAACTTTTACACCAACTGCTGCTGCCTTTTTTTGAAATGCAATTGCCTGGACATCTTTCCTGTTTTGAAGCGCCATATTTTCCATTTCAATAAATGGTTTAAGTTGTTGTGTAACATTTACAAAACTGCTGTCGACATCTATCAAAGTATTTTCCGACAACCCTAATAACAACGCCATATTAATGTTTGCTATATTAAAATTATTCTGTGCATCCAGCAGGCTTAACTCAATATTTGATGTGGTAAGTTGTGCTTTTAATAAATCATTTCTTGCCAAAATACCATTTTGTTCTAACCTCGAAAACAATGAATCTCTTTGTACCGAAGCATTTAAATTCTCTTTTATTACCATTACTGATTTAGAGGATTTATACAGATTGGTATAAGCCTGTATCGTGTTATAAACAACAGCTTCTTTGTCGTTTTCTACATTCAGCTTAGCAGCTTTTTCAAGATATTCCGCAGATTGAATTCCGTATTTAATTCTGCCACCTGTATATAATGGCATGGTAACATTTGCTATGCCATAAACAGCCTGGTTTACTTTGGGTGATGGGCGATTGCTGGCTTGGGAAGATTTTAGATCAACATTAGCACTGCTCAATCTTAAGTAGCTTGCAGAGACTGATGCATTAGGTAATTTTCTGTCTTTGGCTTCTTGTACATCTGCACTTGCAACTAAAACTTTTGAATCTGCAATTTTTAAATTATTACTGTTTTTTATACTTAAATCTATTGCCTGCCGAAGATTAATTTTTTGTATTGTTTGCGCTTGTATTGGGAATTGTATAACAGCAAAACCCAAAATATTTAGGAAAATAATTTTTATTTTATGATTCATAACCAAGAATTGTTTTAAAAATATTTTTTAAATGATCGAATAGTTTGCTATGTAAAAAGTGTTTTAATTCTTCTTCCTGTAGAACTTCAATATTATTAAACTCACAATAATGTTCTTTGTTTATGATGATCTGTGTCACAGTGCCCGTCATGGTATTAAGCGCAAGTAAAACATCAATGTTTTTTTTAAATACTTTTTTCTTTTGTCCTTCTTTAACCAGATCTGTGAACATTGCGGCGTAGCTTAATTTAAGTTCTTTAAGCATTCTAATGATTTCAAGATTTTTTTTCATTACTTGTTCGCAAAGCAAAATTTTGTAGAAGGCCTCGTTTTCCAGTACTTTTTTAATATAATCATCGAGCATTATTTCTACTTTTCCAAAAGGGGGCATGTGTTCATTCTTTAAAAGTTGTTCAACTTTTAGTTTGGTATTGATCATTCTTTCCTGAAAAAGACTTTCCATCATTTTCTCTTTACTTCCAAAATAATAAGAAATCATAGCAAGGTTTACATTTGCCTCATCGGCTATCTCTCTTACGGTGGATGCTTCAAAACCCTTCATAGCAAAGAGTTTTTCAGCTGAGTCTAAAATATGTTTCTTTTTATCTTTTACTTCCATCTTCAAATTAAAACGCAAAACTAAACAATTGTTTAATAAAATCAAACGTTAGTTTAATAAAAAACTAATAATTTTATTATCAGTTCTTGACATAAAAAAAGGTAAAACATGTTTGCTTTACCTTTTTTTATAAAATCATATTACTAAACTTCATTCAATTTTTTTAATGCCTCAAAAAGTTCAAGTTCTTTTTCACTAAGGCCGGTGGGTAGTTTTACATTGTAAGTAACATATAAATCTCCAAATAATTCCTCCTGCTTATATGCAGGAAACCCTTTGCCTTTTACCCGAATCTTTGTTCCGTTTTGTGTTTCAGGTTTTACTTTTAATTTAAGTTTTCCGTGAAGCGTACTTAGGTTAACATCGCCACCAAGAAGTGCTGTATACAAATCTATTTCCTGTGTTATCTGCAAATCATTTCCAACTCTTTTAAAAAATGTATCGTTGTTTATTTTGAAAGTAAGAAACAAATCACCAGCGGGACCACCACCTAAGCCTGCTTGCCCGTATCCTTTTAACTTTATAACCTGGCCATTCTCAACACCTGCAGGAACTGTTATGCGAATATTTTTTCCATTTACTGTAATAGTTTGCTGATGCGTTTTAAAAACATCTGTAAGGTTTAGTTGGAACGAAGCGTTCATATCCTGCCCTTTTTGTCTGCCGGTGCTTCGTCGGCCATTTCCACCAAACATTGATGAAAAAAAATCTGAAAATCCGCCTTCGTTTTCAAATCCTCCAAACTGTTGCCCATACTGCTGTTGCTGTCTTGCCTGCTGTTCAAAGGCCTCGCTGTGTTGCCAGTCTTTTCCGTACTTGTCAAATTTCTTTCTGTTTTCAGGATCGCTTAAAACTTCATTTGCCTCATTAATCTGTTGAAATTTCTTTTTAGCGGTAGCATCATCAGGATTTGCATCAGGGTGAAATTGTTTCGCCAATTTGCGGTATGCTTTTTTTATTTCGTCTGCACTTGCATTTTTTTGAAGCCCAAGTACACTGTAATAATCTATAAATTCCATTTAATAAAATTAAAGTACAAAGCATAAAATTACAAAATTGTAATTATGGCTGCTTAATAAATATAGGTTGCAAGTAAATTGATGTGTTTTATTAAAAGTCTCAATTTTTATTCTGCCCCGGTTTTTGCACTATCCCCATCAATAATTCTTCCAAAGAAAAGTGCATTCATAAATAATTTTGTACCACCAAGCCAAAAGGCTCTAAAATTTGGGTTATCAGCAATATTTATTATCCGTCCGCTACCAACTGTATTTACAATTACTGCTGCAGAATTTTTAATTGCATCTTCATTTTGTTTACTCACCCAACCACTTTGTAATGGTTTGCTTCCGTAATAATATGGTGTTGCGTAAGGATTTTTACTTTTTTCCATAAAAACTTTGTTTGCTTTAAATAGACTAATTGTTTTTTGGTTGTAACCGTATGCTAATGGATGTGTCAAATCTGCATCGGCTCCAAAAATTGCTCCCGCAACCTGTTGGGCACCATCAATTTGTTCTTTATCTACATAAGTAACTCTTTCAAAACTGTCCACCGGTGATTTTGCTTTTTTAAACTTAACATCGCTTATGCCATTTTGTGCAGCCCATGTAACTGCTTCTTCGGTCAATACCAGAGTTCCACCTGCCTGAACCCATGTTTTTAATTTCTCTTTGTTTAAATCTTGATAGCTTCCGCCAACCATTATGATGCTGTTGTATTTACTTAGTTCAATACGGTTAAACATTGGTATTTCTAAATGTGATGCAGGAATATTCATCCGTTGATCTAATAAATGCCAAACTTCACCAGCATCTGTTGCGTTAACTCCTGTACCAACTATCATAGCAATTTCGGGTTTCGTTAATGGTAGCATTTTGCTGCTGCCAAGGTCGCTTCCGCTGTTTACATTGCCGGTTTGTACACTGTAAATACTTACACCATATTTGGCTGCGACATTATTAAGCAACTCAAATATTTTATCGCTGCCAATAGTTTGTAACTGGCTAGGAATTATAATAGTTCCGTAATTAAAATCTTTTGAGGCACCGTTTATATTTATCGAAAATTTATTTCCCGCTACTTTTGTGAAAACGTCATTTGTTTGTAATTCGTACAATGCTGCAGGTGCGTATAAGCCTTCCCAATGCATTAGGTAACCGATGTTGCTTTTATTTCCTACTACAGTTTGTTTGGGAAAAATGACAGGATTTAGTTTATCGCTTTGCATGTTTAAGTTGTATTGAGCAGCACTTAACTCAGCATATGGTAAGCCGAAAGCGAGCGGCATTGTCCATGAGGTAATGTCATAAAATAAACTGTCTTTAAATTTTGATGTTTTTTCGAAAATGGTTTTTATAACCTTGTATTGTGTTTGAGATGCAGGAACAATATAGGAACCATCTTTATTAAAATCGATGCCTTCAGCTTTTACGTTTGAGTTTAAACCGTACACATCAATCTGTTGCTTTTGCAGCATTTGTAAAAAATGAAATGTTTTAGCTTTGTCATTTTTATCACCAAAAACATATGCTTTTACAGGATCTGTTGTTGCATCTCCCAATGCTTGTTTGTAAAAATCTTTCTGCCATTGCAAAAATTCTTTTCTTAAAACTTTTGCACCTTCCAGCGTTGAAAGTTCGGTCGTAAACTGGTTTTTTATGGTAAATGGAAAACTCAGTAAGCCGTTGTTGGTTTTTTGCAAATGTCCTCTTGATGATGCCTGTTCAAATAAAATACCTATAGCTCCATTTATATCAGGATATGTAGATCCCTTGCCATAATAAAAATCATCATAATTTTCTTTTGTAAAATACATAGATCCAATTCGGTCTAAAAATGCCGCATGATATTTTGCAAGTTTACCCGTTAATTCCTGATTTTTTTGAGGAGTGAGTGGGTTTACTCTTGAGGGAACACCCGGTTGAAAAAAGAACGTTGCATTACTGCCCTGCTCATGGTGATCTGTTAGAATGTTTGGTTTCCATTTGTGAAACCATGTCAATCTGTTCTGGCTTTCAATATGCACAGCCGGCAACCAGTCGCGGTTAAGATCAAACCAATAATGGTTAAATCTGCCGCCGGGCCACACTTCATTAAATTCTCTTGAATTCGGATCACTTACCAGGTTTTTGCTTTTGTGCTGGTTGGCCCATGTAGAAAAACGTTGCAATCCATCCGGGTTAAAAGAAGGATCAAAAAGAATGACAACATTATCCAGTAACTCATCAATATTTTTGCCTTGCGCTGCTGCAAGATAATAGGCGCTTACCAAGCTTGCATTTGCACCGCTAGGTTCGTTACCATGTATTGAATGACCTATCCAAACTACTATTGGCATGTTTTCAATATTTACAGATTCAGATTTTTTAGGGTCTGATAATTGCAAATGTTGTAGTCTAATTTCTTCCAGACGAAGTTGGTTTTTTGGAGATGTAATGATGAGCAAAACCTGTGGGCGGTTTTCGTATGTATAGCCCATCGTTTCCAGCTTTACTCTTTCAGGCGCAGCTGCAGCAATCGCTTTCATGTAATTTACAAGGCGGTCATGGGTTACATGCCACTCACCAGGGTTATGAAAAATAATATCTTTTGGTGTTGGAATTGCCTTGTTGTAAGTAACACTGTCCGGCAAATAATAACTTAAATCCTGTGCAAATATGCTTGATTGAATGACGAAGAAAAAAAGAAAAATAATAAGTTTTTTCATAAAGCCTTGGTTAGTTTATATTTTGTAATTTATATGATTATAAGATTTAAATTTTTACTGCTACCTATAAAATGTGTGCAGTAAGGGTTTGAAAATTCTTATTGATCTTTTGAAATATTCCATTTTTTATTTTTACTAACATCCTCCCTTAAAAAAATAAGTCCCTTTTTAAAAGAGACTTAAGAATTAATTATTTTTTATAGTAGCTGTATACAACTAAGGCAATTCTACGTAAGCTTTCGCCTGAAAATACCTTGACAGTGAATCTTTTATTCTTAGTGTATCACTTAATGGGTTAATAAATGGCATGCGTAATTTAAAATTTATTGAATCTTTAGTTGATAAAATGACCCTGTTTCCAAAACTTAAATATCTATTCAAACTTTTTTCTGCAGTTGCAAAATCTGTATATTCTTTAATTACTACAAAAAAAGTGTTGCTGTCTTTTAATGCACCGGTTATAGGAGGAACTATTTTATTTTGTATTAAAACAGTATCTTTTTTTGCCACAGGCAAAGTGTCTGTAACTGCATTTTCTGTTGAGGCTAATATCTTTGCATCAGCCTTATTTTTGTTAAAGAAAAATATTGCTGCAGCAGTACCAAACACAATAATCAATATGAATAATAACCACATTATATTTTTATTACCGGCTCCGTTTTTTTCTTTTTGAGGGGTAGCAAAAGTTATTTTTTCCTTAAGCTTTTCAGTTATTATTTTAGGCAATTCTTCAGTAGTAACATGCGATGTTGCTGCCTGGGTAAACGCATAATCGCCACCCTGCGTTTTTTGCAAGGTTCCCATTCCTTCAAAAACCAATGGCTTACCTATATTTAAAAACTGTTTGTTTAAAATAATGAAAGATTCAAGATCTGAGTAAGCAAGTGGTTTTATTTTACGGGTACTTTCCATTATAAATGCAACCAAACCATCATCTACAGGAGCT
>JANXTG010000168.1 GCA_025352525.1 Ferruginibacter sp. | reverse complement strand
AATTAATAAATGTCGAAATTTTTAATAGTTGGCCTTGGTAACCCCGGTAACGAATATGCAAACACAAGACATAATATTGGGTTTGATGTTGTGCATGCATTTGCTGTAAAACATGGTGGAATATTTAAGGATAGCCGACTGGCTTATACAGCAGAAGTAAAGTGGAAAGGAAAAATATTTGTATGTATTTGTCCTACAACTTTTATGAATTTAAGTGGCAGAGCATTTAAATACTGGATGGAAAAAGAAAAAGTTTTGTTGGAAAACACGCTTACGGTGGTTGATGACCTTGCATTGCCGATTGAAAAACTAAGGCTTCGTGCAGCAGGCACACATGCGGGCCACAACGGCTTAAAAGATATACAGGCAATTTTAGGTACAGATGCTTACCCAAAACTTCGGTTTGGTATCGGTAATATTTTTCCAAAAGGCATGCAGGCCGATTTTGTTTTAAGTAAATGGAACAAGGAAGAAATAGAAACGGTAAAACGAAAAATTACAGCAAGTGTAGAAATAATTGAAAACTTTGCTTCGATAGGTTCAGAAAGAACCATGAATACATGTAATACAATGATGTTTTAAAAAGATAAAAATATTATTTGTATTGGATTTTATTTCAACGATTTATAGTATTTTCGAATACTAACAAAGAGTAATAGATGAAAATAATTTGTATAGGTAGAAATTATGCGGATCATGCAAAGGAGATGGGAAACGAAATTCCGGATGAACCCGTTATTTTTATGAAGCCAAAAAATGCACTTTTGCAGGGCCATACACCTTTTTATTATCCTGAATTTACAAACGAATTACACTATGAATGTGAGCTTGTTTTACGTGTGTGTAAAAATGGAAAGTATATTACCGAAAAACAGGCGCCAGACTATTACAATGCAATATCTGTAGGAATAGACTTTACAGCAAGGGACATACAGGAGGAACACAAGAAAAAAGGCCTACCATGGGAAAAAGCAAAGGCATTTGACAATTCTGCTATACTGGGAAAATTAATTGATATTAAACCGGGGTTTAATAAAAAAGGAATTTTATTTTCTTTAAAAATGAATGGTGAAACTGTACAAAAAGGAAATTCTGATGATATGCTGTTTAGTTTTGACAGCATTATTTCTCACATCTCTAATTATTTTTCTTTAAATATTGGCGATTTAATTTACACCGGAACACCTGCAGGGGTTGGAGAATGTGTAGTGGGAGATGAGCTTGAAGGATTTTTAGGAAATGAGAAGTTGTTTTCGCTAACGGTTAAATAAAATAATATTTAATTTAAAAATGGAACAGTTTACGCTGTTCCTTTTTCGTTTAAATAATTTATAAGTTAATCTTCGTAAAATTCTATCAGACTACCGAAATATACATTGTTCCAACCATCAACAATATTGTTATAATCATCATCTGGAATGTTTGTATGCCTTAACTCTAAAGAAGTTTTATTTCTATCAGCAAACATTTTCATGGTTACAATGGAGGGCTCTTCCTGATCACCAAAATACCATTGCTGTACAATTTTTTTGTCTTTTTCAAACTCAATGTTTTTGCCTTCAATATTTCCTTCCCACAAAGAAAACTCACTCCCCGGCTCGGTACTCATTATTGCGGGGTCTCCACTCCATAACTGAATAGTGGCAGCGTTTGTTAGGGCTGCATATACCTGTTCAGGCGTTGCAGAAAGAATGTAATATTTTTTAAAATCCTTCATATAAAAAGTTTTATTTTTTTAACCTTAATTTATAAAAACCTACATCATAACTAATGTATAATTAACAATTTTAAAAATTGTAAAGGTTTAAATTTGGATATAAAATTACAGGTTATGGTATTATGCAAACATAAAATTTTGATTTTAGCATTGTTCTTCTTTGGTGCTGTATTAAATGCAGATGCCCAATACAAATCTTTTAAAATAGGTGCAAAGGGGGATACGATAAACAAAATTGATAAAAAGGGATTTAAACAGGGTAAATATGTGTTGCGGACAGAAGAGTTGCGTGGTGAGCCAGGTTTTGAAGAAGAAGGAATGTATAAAAATAATACCAAAGAAGGCATTTGGCGCCGGTACAATCTTATGGGAGACCCAATAGGATTTGAGACATATTTACATGGTGGTAAAGATGGATTTCAACAATATTATTCAGCGCTGGGCGAATTGCTGAGAGAAGAAAACTGGCGCGGCTATAACCCTGATGCACCTTTTGATACAATAGCAATTTATGGCACGGGCAGCAATGAAATAGTAGATTATAAAATCGTAAAAGCGGAGCAATACAGTATTAAACAGGGGATTTGGCGTTTTTACGAGCCTGTAACCGGCAGACTTTTAAAAACGGAAGAGTGGGATAGAAATAATATTGTGCTTCCTAACACACCCAAAAAAGAAGTGAGTGGTATTTCCTTAAAAGGCTTAAAAAAAGAAATTGCAAAAACACCTCAAATGCTCGAATGGGAAAAGAAAAATAAGGGTAAGAAAAATGTTGTTAGAAACGGGCAAACGGGTTTATAATGATAATTAAATTTTAACCCATAAAAAAGAGGCTGTCTCATTAAAAAAAATGGCTCTGAGATTTGTTTAAATGACATTCTCCCTCCGATAGGGATCCGAATAAAAAGAGGCTGACTCGTACTTATGAGACAGCCTCTTTTTTTATAAGTTTTATAAAAAAATTAGATAGTAACGGTCAATTTTTTATTTACAACTTCGTTGGTTGATTTATCTATTATTCTGATTAGGTAAGTACCATTTTTTATACCATTCAAGTCTAATGAATTGATGGTATTGCTGTTTATGTTTTTCAATACCTTACCTGAAAAATCGAGTAATTGAATTGAACTGTTTGCAGTTACACCAACAACAGAAACTTTTGAATTTGAACGTGCGGGATTTGGAAAAACGGTTACATCATTTACAGCTCCTATTCCTTTTACAATTCGGATTTCTGAATAAGTAAGTTTACCATTAAGATCTACATTTTTTAAACGATAATAAGTAGTACCCGCATTTTCATTTTTATCATTAAATGAATAGCTTTTTTTGATACTTGAATTACCATTTGAGTAAACATTACCTACACTTCGAAATTCTGTGCCTTCCGCTCTTTCAACAACAAATTCTTTAGAATCAATTTCGAATTCTGTATTCCAGTTAAGTGATACAACCTGTTTGGAACGTACTGCTGAAAATGAACTTAGTTTTACAGGAAGAGGGCCGCCGGAAGGACCCTCTATAGTCATACTTCCGCACGCTTGTGTATTACAAGATCCTTTATGAGAAGTAAGTATTGCTGATATAGCCCCACTTGTACAAATTAATCCTGAATAAACTTGAGTTCCATTGCCATTGTTTTTAAAACACGTATCTAATATCACATTGTTATTACATTTTACAATAACAGCAAGTGCTTTACTACCCGTAGTAGAATATGTAATACTTAATGTGTAAGTCCCATTTGATTCTTTAGAAATAAAAGTAGGCTGCAAAACTTCAAAACATGGATTATTTTGCGAAAATGCCGCTGACATAAAAACTAGCATAGCGATTGAAAATAAAATTTTTTTCATACAAATTTTTTTGTGTGATTTAATAAATTAATTAATGGTACACTAGAAAATAAGCATGCATTAAGCAGCTACTTTAAAGAGATAGGGGGATGGATATAATTAAACTAGTAAATTGAAATAAGAAGTATTTCGAGAGGATATGAGAAACGAATTAGAAATGATGAACTCAAATGTAAAACATTTTTTTTTAAAAAAAAACCTTTTTTAATTTTTTTCTAAAAAAAATATTGATTAAAAATACAACTATAAGCAATGAGAAATTTATTATCCAGTATCGATCTGATACTAATAATTTATATAAAAAAAGCTGTCCCATTATTTTGGGACAGCTTCAGATTTAACATAGATCTTTTAATTATTTCATTTCCTTTTGCATTGGGTTGCCGAGCCCCAAACTTGCACCTCTAGCATTGCCGGCTCCTCTGGTTTTAAATAATTGGAATTTTGATGGTTCTGCAGTCACATTCCAAACATTATTTTTCTCATCGATGTCTGCTGTTTCTCTCAAGGGATCAAGTTTTATAGAAGCTACTTCTTTGTTTTTTATAAAAGTTTTTACAACTCTGTTTTCGTTTTTGCGCCATATCTGTGCAGAAATACGATCGATTTCTTTTGTACCATCTTTAAATGTCCATTCAATAATTATAGGCATTACCAATCCACCTTTGTTACTGAAAGTAAGTTCATACATGTTTTTGTTACCTGCAATTTCCTGTTTTTGCTGCGTTGTGAAAGTATCAATTACGGGAGGTGGAGTTGTTATCGTAAATGGAGTATTATCAATCTTTACCAATTCCCTGTCATATTTCCAATAGAAATCTCTCAAACTGGTATCTGCATCTGTTGCAAAAACAATTTTTTTGTCTGTTCTGTTTCTTATTTTTGAAATATCGTCAAAAGTATTTAACTGAGGTTTTGCTACCGGTTGAGAATTGGTACTTGGTGTTGTTCTTGATGAGGTTGATGAAGACTCAAGGCTTAAATTTGACCATTTAACTGTATCTAATGAAATATCGCAAGGATCAGTATTATAAAACCAACCACGCCAAAACCAATCTAAATCTTCAGCACTAGCATCTTCCATAGTCCTAAATAAATCTGCAGGTGTAGGGTGTTTAAAAGCCCAACGTTTTGCATATTCTTTAAATGCGTAATCGAAATTCTCTCTGCCAATAATTGTCTCTCTCAAAATATTTAAACCGGTTGATGGCTTGCTGTAAGCATTTGGGCCAAACTGAATTATGTTTTCACTATTTGTCATAATAGGTTCAAGTTGGTCCTTGGGCAACCTCATGTAATCAACAATTTTATATGCAGGTCCCTTGCTTACCGGAAATTTATTATCGTATAATTCTTCCGTTAAATATTCAACAAAAGAATTTAATCCTTCATCCATCCAAGTCCATTGGCGTTCATCGCTGTTAATTATCATTGGAAAAAAATTGTGACCCACTTCATGTATTACTACACCAAGCATTCCAATTTTTGTTGCTTCACTATATGTTCCATCTTTCTCTGTACGGCCATAATTAAAACAAATCATAGGATACTCCATTCCATTTGCAGCTTCCAGACTTTGGGCTACAGGATAAGGATATGGAATAGTAAATTTTGAATAGCTTTTTATAGTGTGTGCTACTGCTTTTGTACTTAATTTTCTGTACAAACCATAAGCTTCTTTACCATATGCACTCATGCACATTATTTTTTTGCCTTCTACATAGGCCGGCATTGCATCCCAAATAAATTTACGACTGCTTCCCCATGCGAAATCACGAACCATTTCTGCTTTAAAAAGCCACGTTTTTTTTCCGGTTTCTTTTTTTAATTCTCTTGCTTTTGCTTCTGCAAGTGTTACAACCTCTACTACATCTTTTGCATTTTGCGCCGTTTGCCATCTTCCAAATTGCGCCGGCGATAGTACCTGTTGGTAATTTTGGCATTCTCCCGTTGCCATTACCACATGGTCAGATGGAACAGTCATAGCAACTTTAAAATTTCCAAAGGTTAAAGCAAATTCTCCACTGCCAACAAACTGGTGGTTTTGCCATCCTTGAAAATCACTGTACACACACAAGCGTGGGTACCATTGGGTAATGGTATACAGATCATTTTTATCTTCTGGAAAATATTCAAAACCTCCTCGACCACCGTATTTGGTACGCTCAATAATATTATAATTCCAGTCAATTTTAAAAATAAACTGTTGCCCTGGTTTCAATGTTTGCGGCAAATCAATACGCATCATTGTTTTGTTGATGGTATATTTTAATGTTGCACCAAGAGCGGTAGTAACTTTAGTAATATTATCTCCGTATTCTTTATCGAGTTTGCCTGTACTTAATCTGTCAAGTTCCTCTGTATTTAAAGACCTTGGCATTATATTACTGGTTTGATAACCGGAATTGTTTACAGAACTGTGTTCATTTTCATCTAACTGAAGCCATAAATAAGTTAGGTTGTCAGGCGAATTATTATAGTAAGTAAGTGTTTCTTTACCGGTAATTTTTCTGTTAGGTTCATCGAGCTCACAGGTAATATCGTAATCGCAGCGCTGTTGCCAATATTTTGGCCCAGGTGCACCACTTGCTGTGCGGTATTCATTTGGCGTAGGAAGTATAGTTCCCAACTGTTCAAAACGGTTACCATGGTTACTGCCCGGATTATTTTTAATATCCTGCGCAAAGCAAAAAAATATGCCTGAGCATAACAGAACCAAAAGGAGGATTTTTTTCATTATTTATTTGTTTGGTTTTTAAGTTATTGGTAAACGTAAAGATATATTTTTATGGAATTCGTTCAGCAGCAAATTTTACCGCCCATAAAATTGTTACCGTACTTAAAGTATAGATCCACCAGGTTCTTTTTAAACCCGCAATATTTATTACCAGGTATGCTGATAATAAAATTAAAGCAACGCATACAATTTGCCCCGCCTCCAGCCCTAAATTAAAACCTAACAAGCCTGCACCAATTTGTTGATTTCTTGCCAGCATAAACCTGATGCTGTTTGCAAAACCTAACCCATGTATAAAACCAAAGAAAAGTGCAAAAAAATAATTGAGTTGCAAACTCTCTTTATTAAAATTTTTTGTAAAAAAATTAAAAATTGCCGTGATGATGATAGTGATTGGAATGAGAAACTCCACCCATTTTTCATTAGCACGTATAACATCATATATGCTTAACGCAAGTGTAAGAGAATGTCCTATGGTGAATGCTGTAACAAGTACCAATACTTTTTTCCAGTCTTTTAAGATATAGATAGCAACAAGTGCAACTATGAAAAGTTGGTGATCGAGTGCATTAAAACTAATTATATGTTGCCAGCCTTCTTTAAAATAAAATGCTAAATCATTCATGCCTGTAGTATGCTTTAATACTTTGCGTTAAGTTTGCGGGGTTACATTAAATATAAAAGTAAACGTAAATTTTAAGGTAGTATGGGAAGTTTATTATTTAAATGGATGTTTGTTTCATTAATGTTTTTACCGATCAGCTTTAATTTACATCATCCAATATTTGTTAGTGTTACAGAAATTGAGCACAATGCAAAAGACAAAACACTGGAAGTAAGCTGTAAAATTTTTACAGATGATTTTGAAAAAACCCTTCGGGCGAGTTACAAAACACATGTTGATTTGCTGGATGAGAAAGTAAAACCAGCCATGAGTAAATTAGTAGATGATTATGTACAAAAGCATTTAAAAATAGCTTTAGACGGAAAACCTGTGCCGTTAAAATTTTTGGGATTTGAAAAAATTGATGAGGGAATATACAGTTATTATCAGGCTGAGAATATTACCATTCCAAAAAAAATTGAAGTAACTGATAATGTTTTGCTGGAATATAATGAACAACAAATGAATATTGTGCATATAATAGTTGATGGAAAACGTAAAAGCGCAAAATTATCAGGTTCGGAAAATAAAGTTACCATGCAGTATTAATTCAAAAAAATCAATCCTCCATTTCTTCCTTTAATTCTTCTGAAACAACAACAAGAATTTTATCTATCCGCTGGCCATCCATATCAATAATTTCCAGCGTAAAATCTCTCCATTCAAATTTTTCGCCGGTTGCGGGAATATGTTCCAGTTCGTGTAATACAAAACCCGCAAGTGTATCAAATTCATGTTCACCTTCATTCATCCAGTCTGCTCTTTCAAAATAACTCAGAAAATCGTAAAAACCAATTTGTGCATCAATTAAAAAACTACCATCTTCTCTTTTTATAATTTCATATTCTTCCTGTCCTGTTTGTGGTACATCGCCAATAATAGCTTCCAATATATCATTCAAGGTTATCATTCCTTCCAGCGTTCCGTATTCGTTTACAATAAAGGCTGAATGTATTCTGGTGCCTTTAAATTTTTCCAGTAACTGGTATGCAGAATTATTTTCGGGCACAAACAATGCAGGTTTCATAATATCTCCCAAAGCTCGATCGGGATTGGATTTTAAAAGATCTTTTACGTAAACTATTCCTTTAATATTATCAACGGTTCCTTCACATACAGGGAAAGTGCTGTAAACAATATCGCCAAATTTATTTTTAATATCTGTAAGCGTATCGTTTACATTATACCATACAATATCAGTACGGTGCGTCATCAAAGAAGTGATATTTCTATCGCCTAAGTGAAAAACCCTTTCAATAATATCTTTTTCATCTTCTTCAATAGAGCCATGTTCACTTCCCTCAGAAATCATGGCTTTGATTTCTTCCTCAGTTACGGCACTGTCGCTGGCTTTTTTTATATTAAATATTTTAAAAATTAAGTTTGTTATGCCAGATAGTAACCATACGAAAGGATGCATTACCGTTGAAAGAAAATTCATCGGTATTGCAATGCTTCTTGCAATTTTTTCAGCACGCAGCAAACCAAATTTTTTGGGTATCAATTCACCGAATATAATAGATAAAAAAGTTACTAAAATAACTACTACTGTTGTAGCAATTCCGTTTGCATATTTTTGGGTGAAACTAATCTGTTCAAAAAAAGGGGAAAGTAATTTGCTGAATTTTTCTTCTGCATAAACACCCGTTAATATGGCTATTAATGTGATGCCGATAGTAGCGGTACTTAAAAATTTTTCAGGATTATTAGCAAGTACAAGTGCTGCTTTTGCCTTATCATCTCCTTTAGCTGCAAGCCCTTCCAGTCTACCTTTGCGTGCACTTACCAATGCAATTTCACTCATCACAAAAAGCGCATTCAAAAAAATCAAAAGAAAAAGAATAAAAACTGCGGCCATATTAGCGAATATCTTATTAAGAAATAATTGAATGTTACAGTTGTAAAGATATAAAGATGAACCTAATTGCTATATTATTTTTATCAGTATAATTACTTCTGTAAGTTCTTTTCTGCGTGAAGGATTTAAAAATTTTAATTGAAGCCTGCTTACTCCATAAGTTTGAACCTTGTAAACAACTTCATAGCTTAAGCCTGCCTTTACAAAATCATTTATTTTTTCTTCGGTTACAATTAAATAATCGCCGGGCAAAACAGTATTTAAATCGTATTTGTTGATGATAATATCGTTGGAATAAAAATGTAATGAATGCCATACATGTTCTTCATAAATAAAAGTATTTTTTGTAGAGATGTTATTTGTTCTAATAAATCTGCCCATACTATTTCCTCCCTGATATTTAAGAAGAGAAGGATATATCCAGGAATTTAAAAAAAGATTTATCAGTAAAAAACTAAACACCGATAGTTTTATCAAATAGTAAGAAATATTTTTTCTGGTAAAAAAATAGTAAAAAATAATAATTGAAATAAATAAAATAATTGATAACCAAATTGGAGCCGGGAAACTAAAAGTCATTAAAATAATTAATGCAAGAAACAGTAGAGAGAAAATAATAAAATGGCTTTTTTCTAAAATTTTTAAAAGACGTGGATTTTCTCCTTCATAGAGCCTTATCAACAATTTTGCTGTAATAATTGCGGCAAAGGGTAACACTACAAATATGTAATGTGGTAACTGGTATTTGCTGGAGCCAAGGGCTAAATAAGTAAATGTAAAACCGCCCATGCAGATCCATTCGGCATTAGGTTCTATTTTAAATTTTTGTTTTACAATAATTTTAAACTCTAAAAAAAGAGCAATAACAAAAATTACTATCCATGGTAAAAATGCCCAAAGTAAATTCTGGAAAAGGAAGAAAATATTGCTGTTATTATTCCAGATTGATTCGCCTGTAATACGGCCAAAACTCTGTGTCCAAAAGAAAAATCTTAATCCGGAAACATCGGTTTTATTATTTACTAATTTTTCGGGGTGCAGGTCAAATTGTGTGTATAAACCATAACACATGGGTAGTAAAACAACTGCAACAATAAGGAGCCCAAATAAGTATTCCCACCTTAAAATTAATTTAAAATTTCGGCTGATTAAAATATGTGTACCAAATGCTAATACAGGAACTATCAATGCAACCGGACCTTTTGTAATCATGCCAAACCCTATTGCAGCAAATGCAAAAAGGATGTGTTTTAAATTTTTATTTTGAACCCATGCTGCCAGTTGCCAGATGCTGAATATTACCCAGCCCATTAAAATTGTATCCGTTTTTACATCATGATTAATAAGGTAAAATGCTTGGCAAGATGCAAGTATCAAAGCTGCCAATGTTGCAATTTCTTTTTTATAAAAAAGCAATGCAAACTTATAAGTTGAATATAATGCAAACATTGCAAATAAAAAGGAGGGAAGCCGATAAGAAAAGTTGTTGGCGCCAAATATTTTCATGCTGATGGAAGTTATCCAAAATAAAAATGGAGGCTTATCAAGATAATCTTTACCAATTTCAAATACCTGCAAATAACTGTTGCTGATACTCATTTCCCTGCTCATCTCTGCATATTGCGATGCATCAATATCCATAATATCTATTCCAAAACCAATAAAGTACACAGGTATTAAAAAGGCAATAAAATAAATGAAATTTTTTTTCATAATTAAAGTGAAGGTTTCAACAATCCATTTTTATTGTTATAAAATTTACCAATAAAATTGCCTACAAATATCCCAATTAATGCACCACCAATAATATCTGACGGATAATGAACGCCAACATAAATTTGGGCTAAACATATTAATGCAGCCCATACAAAAAAGTACTTAATAAATTTTGGAGATATATGATGAAGTGTTACAAAAAAGAACATGGCAAGTCCAAAATGATTGCTTGCGTGAGATGATGTAAAACTTCCGTTACCGCCACAATAACTTGCCACCAATCTTACTTGAGCTGAGAAATCTGGGTCCATGCATGGGCGCGGCCTTGCAAAAAACGGTTTTATTATTTTGCTGCTGATAATATCTGTTAGTGCTACAGTTACGATTGCACCAATGCACCACCATGCAGCTTTTTTCCCAAAATTTAGGATGATAAAAACTAAAATAAACAGGTAGAGAGGCGCCCAAAATTTAGGTTCTCTAAAAAAAGGCATAACAGTATCAAAAAATGGGTTGCTGCAATCGTTGTTTATTTTTAAAAATAGATAACGGTCAATTTCAAGCAGTTTTTTCAGCATTTAAACATCATTATCAGTTGAAGCACAAATATACTGCTTCAAAAAATTGTTGCGTAGTTTGTATTTATTTGTTGTAAAAACGCTTAGGTTGTTTTGTGTACATTTACAAAAAGCACACAAGTATTATAAATTTATTCTTCTCACATGAAAGTACTTTCCATAGTTATTCCTGTTTATAACGAAGGAAAAACAATTGCCATTACACTTGCTAAAATCAAGACAGTTCAACTTCAGAACAACATAGCCAAACAAATTATTGTTGTGAACGATTGCAGTACAGATGACTCTGTAGCAGCCATTGAGCTTTATAAAAGTGCAAATGCAACTGAGGAAATAAAATTGCTAAATCACGTAATTAATAAGGGAAAAGGTGCAGCGTTGCATACGGGTATAGCTGCAGCAACTGGCGATTATTTAGTTATTCAAGATGCAGATCTTGAGTATAATCCTGAAGAATATAAAATTTTGTTGCAACCGCTGGAAGATGAAGTGGCAGATGTAGTTTATGGCAGCAGGTTTATGGGTGGCAAACCTCATCGAATACTTTTCTTTTGGCACACAATAGGCAATAAATTTCTTACCCAATTATCAAATATGTTTGCCAACCTTAACCTGAGTGACATGGAAACCTGTTACAAAATGTTTAGGGTAGAAGTTATAAAGTCTGTAAAATTAAAAGAACAGCGTTTTGGTTTTGAGCCTGAGGTAACACAAAAAATTGCACGTATTCCAAACATCAGAATATACGAAGTTGGTATTTCTTATTATGGCAGAACTTATCTTGAAGGAAAAAAAATTGGCTGGAAAGATGGTGTTAGAGCAATATTTTGTATTGTAAAATACGGACTTTTTAAAATGCAATAAGGTGTATTATTTACTACGCTTAAAAGGGTTTAAAATTATTTTTTAAAGTATTTTACATACGCAAAAAATCAAATTGTACAAAACCTTTTATTTATGTTACCCCAAGTTTTATTATACATCAACAACAATAAAAATAAGTTTGATATTAAGTTAGCTTAACCTGGCTATCATAATCAACCTTGGTGAAGTTTTGGCATTGTATTTATTAAAGTCATAATCACCAAAAACTTCTTTTATTTTAAGACTGTGTTTACCAAACATCGCTTCAAAATTTTGTAAGGAAAATTTAGAAACTTTCTCTGTGTATTGCAATGGTTTTGAAAGTTGTATATCTTCTACCAAAATTTTTTTATAAAAATGTTTTTCATCAAACCATTTGCTGATGTGGTATTCAGAGCTTCCAATAGTTTGCGTACTTTCCGCAACAGAGTGATGTGCAGAAAATTCAACATTTAAAAAATCCATTACCAATATGCCATCAGGTTTTAAAGAACTAGCAATGGTTCTAATGGCATTATCATGTTCACGTTGTGTATTAAAATAACCAAAGCTGGTAAAAAAATTAAAGGCAATATCAAAATAATTTATCCAGAAAGGCAGCCGCATATCATGCTCATAAAAATGCAAATGTTCACTCTCGTTTTGCAAAGCATATGCAATACTTTCTTTACTTAAATCAATGCCCGTTACATCAAATCCATTTGCTGCAAGTTGCATGGAGTGTCTTCCTTTCCCGCAGGCCACATCGAGCATTCTGGCGCCTTTTGCGGGTTGCAAATGTGTAATCAATTTATCAATAAAACCGGCCGCTTCCATTTCATCTCTGTGCGCATAAAGTTTATGATAATAGGGTGAGTTAAACCAATCTTTAAACCAGGTATCCTGCATTTGGCAAAAGTAATGCTTTAACTATAAAATATTTTTTTAGAAAAATTGATTAATTTTTGAACGTCTTCAGTTGGTTCACGTCTCAACATTGGTCCCGCTATTTGCTGCTATCTTTTTGTAAGCTTTTAGCTAACAAAAAGTATATCCGCTTCTATCGGGCGTAGACCTTCAGTTCCTTATCTTTTTTCATCTTTTTTAAGTCCATTTCCAATACCTACTCATTAATTCTATCCTGCAAAATCTAATGTAATCATTAACTTTGACCACTTTCAAAAACAGTAATAAACCATGGCATTAATAAAAAGTATTTCGGGCATAAGAGGAACAATAGGAGGTAGGCCCGATGATAATCTTACACCACTTGATATCGTAAAATTTTCAGCAGCTTATGGTATGTGGCTTAAAACACAATCCTTTGCTAAAAGTGGCAATATTAAAGTTGTAATTGGCAGGGATGGAAGAATAAGCGGCAAAATGGTAAGCAATATTGTGGCGTCTACATTAAGTGCTTTAGGTATTGATGTGATAGATACAGATTTGAGTACTACACCAACAGTTGAAATGGCTGTGGTTGCATTGGAGGCAGATGGCGGTATTATTCTTACAGCCAGTCATAATCCAAAAGAATGGAATGCTTTAAAATTATTAAATAATAAAGGCGAATTTATTAGCGGTGCGGAAGGTGAAATTATTTTACAAAATGCCGCCGCAGAAAACTTTGATTTTGTTACGGTTGATCAGTTGGGTAAAATAACTACAAATGAAACTACACTTACAGATCATATAGAAAAAATTCTGGGATATAAAGCAGTTGATGTTTCGGCAATAACTAAAGCAAATTTTTCTATTGTTGTTGATGTGGTAAATTCTACAGGCGCTATTGCTGTCCCTGCATTACTGGAAAAACTTGGTGTAAAAAATATCTCCCTTTTGAACGGAGAAATTACCGGAGAATTTGCACATAATCCTGAGCCACTACCGGAAAACCTGCTTGATTTAAGCAGAGAAGTGGTTCGTAAGAATGCATCACTCGGTATTGCTGTAGATCCTGATGTGGACAGGCTTTGTTTTGTGTGCGAAGATGGAACTATGTTTGGCGAAGAATATACTCTTGTTGCTGTTGCAGATTATTTATTGGGCATTACAAAAGGTAACAGTGTAAGCAATATGAGCAGCACGAGGGCTTTAAAAGATGTAACTACAAAACACGGGGGCGAATATTTTGCAAGTGCAGTTGGAGAAGTAAATGTGGTAAACAAAATGAAGCAAGTAAATGCAGTAATTGGCGGAGAAGGTAACGGTGGTATAATTGTACCTGATTTACATTATGGTCGGGATGCTTTAATTGGAATTGCTTTGTTTCTTACACAACTTGCAAAGAGCCAAAAAACCATACGGCAGTTGCGTAATACTTATACAGATTATTACATGAGTAAAAATAAAATTATTCTGGAAAAAGATACAGACGTAAAATCTATTTTCGAAAATATAAAAACTAAATATAAAAACCAGCCTATTAATACGGATGATGGCTTGAAAATAGAATTTGATAACGACTGGGTACATCTTCGTACAAGTAATACCGAACCAATTATTAGAATTTATGCCGAGAGTAATCATTTAACTACAGCAGATAATATTGCAAAAAGGTTAATGAATGATATTAAAGAAGCAAGTGCAAATTAGATTGCAGGTTACGAGTTAATGAGTTACCGGTTTTTTAAACTCAAATATCTATAACTAATGCTCGCTTTACAAAACTCGAAACTCGAAACCCGAAACTTTTAACTAAACTATGGAAAGAATATACCTCGATAATGCTGCTACAACTGCACTCGACCCTGCAGTGCTGGAAAGCATGCTGCCTTTTTTAACGGAAAAATTTGGTAACCCATCATCTATTTATTCTTATGGAAGAGAAACAAGAATGGCGGTTGAAACTGCAAGAAAATCTGTTGCAAAACTTTTAAATGCAAACCCTGCAGAAATATTTTTTACAAGTGGTGGCACAGAAAGCAGCAACATGGCTATTCAGGCAGCAATTAGAGATTTAGGTTGCAGGCATATTGTTACTTCTAAAATTGAACACCATGCAGTAACCCATACTGTTGAGCATTTAAATAATCATGATAAAATAAAAGTAAGCTATGTAAAAATTTTACCTGATGGGCATGTAGATCTGGAAGATCTGGAAAAATTACTTGCTGATACTAAAGATAAAATACTTGTTTCATTAATGCATGCAAATAATGAAATTGGTAATATACTGGATATCCATGCTGTCGGTAATTTGTGCAAATTATACAATGCTGTTTTTCACAGCGATACTGTTCAAACAGTAGGTCATTTTCCTATGGATTTACGCAATACGCCCATACATTTTATAACCGGTGCTGCACATAAATTTCATGGACCAAAAGGTATTGGTATTATTTATATTAATGAAAATGTGCGTATCAAACCCATTGTACACGGAGGTTCGCAGGAGCGTAACATGCGTGCGGGTACAGAAAATATTTATGGGATAGTTGGTTTTGCAAAAGCTTTTGAAATGGCAATGGCAGGTTTTGAAACTGACAGCACTTACATTGGGTCCTTAAAATATTATATGTACGAGCAACTAAAAAAGCAAATACCTGGTGTTGGTTTTAATGGGGATGTTTTAGGCAAAAGTTTGTATACAGTTTTAAGTGTAAGTTTTCCCAAAACAGAAAAATCAGAAATGATTTTGTTCAACCTTGATATTAATAAAATTTGTGCAAGTGGCGGAAGTGCCTGTACAAGCGGTGCTGAAGCGGGCAGTCATGTTATTCGGGCTATTAATAATGACCCCAACCAAATTACAGTACGTTTTAGTTTTAGCAAACACAATACAAAAGAGGAAATAGATGCAGTTGTAGAAAAATTAAAACAATTGGTGTAAGGGTTAGTTTTTTAATTAAATCAGAGGTAAAAAAATGTTGAAACTTGAGCCCTCACCAGGTTT
>JANXTG010000086.1 GCA_025352525.1 Ferruginibacter sp. | reverse complement strand
TTTCTTTGTATCAATAATTTGTAATTCGTTATTCGCAATTATTAATTTTCCCTGGTCACCAACCTGCCCGCCACTTTCTGCATAAAAAGGCGTTTGTTCCAAAACAATTTGGTACAGTTCTTTTCCTTTACCGGATACCTTCCTGTATTTTAAAATGCGGGTTTTAGTTTCTAAAATATCATAGCCTACAAAACTTACTTTACCATCTTTTACAATTTGCCAGTCCTCTGTATCCATTGCGGTGGCTGCACGTGAACGATCTTTCTGTTGTTGCATTTCTTTTTCAAAACCTGCCTCATCAACTAATATGTTGTTTTCTGAAGCAATTAGTTTTGTTAAGTCTAAAGGAAAACCAAATGTATCTAGTAATTCGAATGCTTCAGAACCAGTTATAGAAGTTACACCTGGTATCCAAGGATAATAAGCATCCATAATATTTCCTATCCTCTTTAAACCTTTTTCTAGGGTTTTTAAAAATGCTTCTTCTTCTTCTCTAATAACTTTAGTTACAAAATCTTCTTGTTTAATTAACTCAGGAAATACATCTTCAAATTGTTTTGCGATTAATGGAACTAATTGAAACAATAAAGGTTTTTTATAACCTAAATAAGAATAATAATAACGAACTGCCCTGCGAAGTATTCGGCGTATAACATAACCTGCGCCTGTATTAGAAGGTAACTGTCCATCCGCTATTGTAAAAGAAATAGCACGAATGTGATCAGAAATTACTCTTAGTGCGACGCTTTGTTTACTTGTGTCTTGTGCAAAAACAGATATATCATGATCTGTAATTTTCTTAATAGCTTCTATTGTTCCGCTAAAAACATCTGTATCGTAATTGCTTGTTTTATTTTGAAGCACTCTCACCAATCTTTCAAAGCCCATTCCTGTATCTACATGTTTTGCCGGCAACGGTTCCAATGAACCGTCCTTCTTTCTATTATATTGAATAAATACGTTGTTCCATATTTCAATTACCTGAGGATGATCATTGTTTACCAAACTTGCCCCGCTTTCATTTATTTTTTCTTCTTTCGATCTTGTATCTGCATGTATTTCTGTGCAAGGTCCGCATGGGCCGGTATCACCCATTTCCCAAAAATTATCTTTTTTATTTCCTAATAAAATATGGTCTTCTGCAACATATTTTTTCCATTCATTGTAAGCTTCTTCATCTTTTGGCAACCCTTCTTTTTCATCTCCTTCAAAAACGGTTACATACAAATTATCTTTTGGTATTTTATAAATATCGGTCAGCAATTCCCAACTCCAGGCAATAGCTTCTTTTTTAAAATAATCTCCAAAGCTCCAGTTGCCAAGCATTTCAAACATGGTGTGGTGGTAGGTATCTACACCAACTTCTTCCAGATCGTTGTGTTTGCCACTAACCCGTAAACATTTTTGAGTATCTGCAATACGGCTATTTGGTGGCGTTTGATTGCCCAAAAAATAATCTTTAAACTGGTTCATACCGGCATTTGTAAACAATAATGTTGGATCATTTTTTACCACTATTGGAGCTGATGGTACAATATAATGTTGCTTACTTTTAAAAAAATCTAAAAACTGTTGCCTGATCTCTGAAGCCGTCATGATGCTGATTTTGTATGAGTTACTTTTTATTAATTATGGGGTTATATTTGTAATCTGGCAAAAATAGTTGATTAGGTTGAATGGGGTAGAAGAAGTGAAAAGTTTTAGAGAACGGAAAATAGCTGCATATAAGTTGCAGTTTTGGGTTAAGCCTGATTTTTTTATTAGATATTCTGAATGAAAAAAGTAAAATATTTTTACAATACGCATACGCTTCGCTACGAAAAATTGGTAACACCACTACGGGTGAAACTGCTTCGTTTTTTTGGATTAATTTCTGCACTTGTTGTTAGTTCTGCTATAGTAATTTATTTATACAATCGTTTTATACCAAAGCCTACAGAGCTGGAAGCCAATCGCAAATACGAAAACCTAAAGGATAATTACCGGCTTTTAAATTCTAAAGTATATAGTTTGCAGGATCAGTTATCTACGCTTGAGAAAAGAGATAATGAAGTTTACAGATCTATATTTGAGCAAAATCCTTTGCCTGACAGCGCCCGTGCAAAACTGGTTGAAAAACAAAAGGAACTTGTAAAAGTTACTGTAATTGGTGAAGATGTTTTTGGTAATAACATTGCTGCACAGTTAAATAATTTAGATGCAAGAATAACATATCAAACTACAAGTTACAAGGGAGTAGAAAATTTAATTAAGAACCAGGGCGCAAAATTAGCCAGTATTCCTGCTATACAACCCATAAGCAATAAGCAACTAACCCGAATAGCCAGTGGCTTTGGAATGAGAATACATCCCATTTATGGAATTGCTAAAATGCATAATGGTCTGGATTTTACAGCACCACAAGGCACACCCATTTATGCTACCGGCGATGGACAAATTACGACAGCGGGTATGGGAACGGGTACAGGTAACCATGTAATTATTAACCATGGGTATGGTTACGAAACTGAATACATGCACATGGTGAGGATAAAAGCAAGGGTAGGGCAAAGAGTAAAACGTGGCGAAATTATTGGCTGGGTAGGAAACACAGGAGCGAGTACGGGACCACATTGCCATTACGAAGTGCATGTAAATGGTAATCCTGTAGACCCTGTGTACTTTTTTTACAATGATTTAAATGCTGAAGAGTTTGACCGGTTATTAAAAATTGCATCAACCGGCAGTGCAAAGAGTTTTGATTAAATTACGTTATGTCTCACAAACAAACATCTTTATTTGATTTTGATGAACCGTCTCCACAAAAAGACGAGATAAAATTATTACCTGTTGAGGAAGAAGATGAATTGTCTTTATTAAAAGATGATCCCGTAAAAACAAATCTTGTTTATGATATTGAAATAACAGCGGAAACTGTGTTGCCAAAGCAACCAAAAAGAGGAAGACGCAAAATAACCGAAGTGTATGTTACTGCGGATTTAATTGATGTGCCGGAAGATGAAGTTTTATTTCAAAAAAAATATTACAGCATCGGAAAAGTTGCTGAAATGTTTAAAGTAAATATTTCACTGATTAGGTTTTGGGAAAAAGAATTTGATATTTTAAAACCAAGGCTTAATGGCAAAGGTGACAGACATTTTCGTCCGGAAGATGTAAAAAATCTAAAACTGATTCATCATCTATTACGTGAAAAAAAATATACGATAGAAGGTGCCAATGATTTTTTAAAGAAGAATAAAAAAAGTGATGAAGTGTTTGCAGTTATAGAAGAATTACAACGCACAAAACTTTTTTTAATAGATTTAAAATTGAGTTTGTAAAATGTTGCCATTCTTAAATTACACTTGCCAGGCAAACATGTAAAAAACTTCGTTTGTAATTATAATTTTATCTTTTTATTAAAATATTTTGTATTTATTTTTGTCTAAATTTTTTAAATGAAAAAGTTATTACTTGTTGGAGGTATTGCCTTAAGTTTTGCAGCAAATGCGCAATCGCCCTTTACTACTACTATTGATAAAAATAATGTTACCATTTTAAACGGTATTGTTGCAAAAAATGACATAGCATTAAATGCTGCATTTTCAAATTGGTATGGTGGCAATCAAAACAGTTATAAGCCCGATTCATCTGTTACCAATGCAATGGCAAACACAAAAGATAAAGTACAATATGTTGTATTTGGCGGTACATGGTGTGAGGATACACAATTTATTTTACCCAAATTTTTTAAACTGCAGGAACAAAGTGG
>JANXTG010000023.1 GCA_025352525.1 Ferruginibacter sp. | reverse complement strand
ACTAAAGGGTTAATCATTTGTCGCACGGTTGTTGAAACTATACTGCTTAAATAAAAAAAGACAAATGGAAAAAATGCAAAAACTGGAACTGATGGATAAGATATTAAGAGAACTTGATGATCTTAAACACAGCCAAACATCAGTGCTTAAAAAGATAGCACAAATTGAAGTTGATAATATAAACCTTGGTGTTGCACTGCTTGATAAAAAATTACCTGATATTCACGAAGAAGTAGATTCAAGTGTACAGATAGTTACTGCGCTGCATGAAGAATTTCAAGTGCACCGAGACAAATTTTTTACAGATAATAAGCTCGCTGCGTTAATAGACCCAACTGCTTAAAAAATACATCTCCGATATAAAACTATCGGAGATTTTTATTGTTATAATTCCTTGAACCCATAATTAAGAAAATCAATTAAAGCCTAGTTTTTTTACTAAAATTGTCAAAAGGATAATATTATTTGTATCTAAAGGACTGATATTTTTATTAAAATGAATTATTTGCAATTTTGTATTCACAATTCACTTTTCACAATTTCCTTTCTTATTTCTGCGCAGTTCTTTTTTTACCAAAATTTCCTCTGCCATTACGATTATTATTTCTTGTAAAAGAAGCAACATTGTATTCGGGCTGTTCGCCCAACTCTTCAGGGATAGCACATTTCAACACGTCTTTGCCAATAAGGTTTTCTATTTCTGCAAACTTTCTTTGTTCTTTTACATTTATCAAAGTATAAGCTGTACCATCTGCTTCTGCCCGGGCTGTACGGCCAATGCGGTGAACGTAATCTTCGCCATCGTGCGGCACATCAAAATTTATTACCAAATCAATATCATCAATATCAATACCACGACTTAAAATATCTGTTGCAACCAACACATGCAGTCTTCCACTTCTGTATTGGCTCAAAGCATTTTCTCTTTCTTCCTGCTCCAGATCGCTGTGTATTTCGCCGGCATTTATGCCATTTCGTTTAAGATCTTTTGTAAGTTGTTTTACACTTAATTTACTGCTGCAAAACACCACCACCATTTTAAATTCTTTGTGCTTTAATAAATAAACTATTAAAGGAATTTTTTGCTGGTCATGTACCACAAATGCAAACTGCTTTATTTTTTCAGGTGGTTTGCTTAAGGAGATAGTTACCTCTTCAGGATTGGTTAAAATAGTGCGAGCAAGGGTACGAATTTTTGGCGGCATAGTAGCGGAAAACAATAAATTTTGCCTCTGTTTTGGAAGATGCTGTATGATAAAATTGATATCATCGTAAAAACCCATATCCAACATTCTGTCTGCCTCATCCAGTACGAGGTATTTTAGGTTATCCAGTTTTACATAACCCATTTTTATATGGCTCATCATTTTACCGGGTGTGCAAACAACAATATCAGCACCCATTGTGAGCGCTTTTTTCTCCTGCACAAAAGCATTGCCATCTCCACCACCATAAATAGCAATAGAACTGATGGAAGTAAAATAAGATAACCCCTCAAGATGTTGGGAAATTTGGATTGCAAGTTCTCTTGTCGGTACAATGATCATTGCGGTAATGCTGCTTGAATCGTGTACCGTTCCTAGAATATTATTTATTAGGGGTAATAAAAACGCTGCTGTTTTTCCTGTGCCTGTTTGTGCAGATGCAATAATATCCCGACCATTTAATATATGTGGGATTACCTGTTCCTGTACGGGAGTCGCTGTGTCGTAGTTTGATGCTTCGATACCGTCGAGCAAACGGGCATCGAAATTAAAATCTGTAAACTTCAATTTTTTATTATAAAGGTACGAAAATGGGTTTCAATTTGAGATCTCTAGAAGAAATAAAGAAGAAAAGTCACAAGGGGAAGTGCAATTTTACGACTTGGTTATTTTTTAATATTTTACATAATTAAATCACTTTCACTTCAAAAGACACTTTCTCTTATTTTTTATTATCAACCACATTTACCCCGCATTGCAACCACTGCAAATAATCTTTTGCTGATGGTGTGTATGGTGCAGGATGAGACAGCAGCACTTCATCAGTATTCAAAATAGCATACAATGGCTGCGAATTTTCTCTAAAGTTTTCCGTTTCAAAGGTTGACCATTTATCACCCACAGAACGAATTTTTCTTTCCAAACCATTCTTTCCTATATAGGTAAAGCGCTGTGACGAAGGGAGCAAATTCTTATCATCTACATACAATGAAATAATGATGTACTTTTCTTTTAAAACCTTGTACACTTCAGGATCTGTCCAGACTTTTTCTTCCATGCGGCGGCAGTTTACACAGGCATAACCGGTAAAATCGAGCAGAATTAATTTGTTTTGTTCCTTTGCCATTTGAAGCCCTGTTTCGTAATCCTTAGTGCAGTTTAAATTTAAAATACAGTCGTTGTTTTTTGCATAAATACTGTACCACAATGGTGGGGGGAAACCACTTATCAATGTTAAGTTTGCGTATTTTGTATTGGTAACACCCGGCGTAATGTATAAAGTAAAAACTGTTGCAACTGTTGCCAGAAAAATTCTTGTAAGCGATAACTTTTTTATAGGTGAATCATGTTTAAATTTTATAAGCCCCCATAAATAAAGCGAAAGCAGCACACCAATAATAATCCATATCCCAATAAATATTTCTCTTTTTAGAATGCCCCAATGGGTTACAAGATCAGCATTGGAGAGGAACTTAAACGCAAGACCAACTTCTAAAAAACCTAGTACAATTTTTACTGTGGTAAGCCAGCCACCACTTTTTGGTAAAGATTTAAGCATGCCGGGAAACAATGCAAACAATGCAAATGGTAATGCCAGTGCAAAACCAAAACCACCCATACCTGCAGTTAGCTGCATAGCGCCACCATCAGCCGTTAAAGAACCTGCAAGCAGCGAACCCAATATTGGGCCGGTACAGGAAAATGAAACGAGTGCCAGTGTAAGCGCCATAAAGAAAATACCTACCGCATTACCTGCACCTGCTTTACTGTCGGTTTTGTTGGTGAAAGATGCAGGCAAAGTAATTTCGTATACACCAAAAAAAGACAAAGCGAAAATAATAAATACAATGAAGAACCCAACATTGAGGTATACATTGGTGGAAATATTATTTAAAATATCAGGATTTAAAGTATCAAGAAAATGAAAGGGAAGGCTTAACAAAATATAAATAATAAAGATAAAAAAACCATACAAAAATGCATTTTTGATACCTGTTTTTTTGGTCTCTGCTTTTTTGGTAAAGAAAGAAACCGTAAGCGGTATCATAGGAAAAACACAGGGCGTTAGCAATGCAACTAAACCTCCAAAAAAACCAAGCAAAAAGAGCGCCCACAAACCTTTCGACTGCACATCATCTGTAATGGATGCGGAAGAAGTTTTGCAATCCGTAAATGGTTTATCAATATTGATAGAAGGAACGAGTATGCGATTTGAAACCACAGCAATTGTTGTTTCTCCTGTTAAAATTTTGAGCGTATCTGATTCAGGAAAAAAAGATTCGTACGCACCAACTTCATAATTTACCTGTAGCTCAAAAGCAGAAGGAATAGTACCGGTAAAGGTTACAAGCTGTATAAATATAATACTATCTGTAACGGTCTGTAATTTTTTTGCCCACACATGGTCATCTGTAAAAGTGCCCATTGTCTTGATTTGCAAATCATTTAAAGCAACAGCACTATCCTCATTGCTAATGGAAATTCCCGAGATTTCTGTTGCGGTATCCGGTGTTGTATAAACATGCCAGTCTTTTTTTATGATACCGGTAAACGTTACTTTGTATTTAATATCACTTACTTTTTCAACGGTGTTTTTCCATTTAATTATTGAACTGTCTTGTGCCTTTACACTTACAGAAAAAATAAAAAAAAATAAAAACAAAATAACCCGGCAAGTAGAAAAACGCATACAATAAATTTTATAAAAAAACCCGACTTGAACATCGGGGTATAAAATTAAAACTAATTTATGATTATGATCGTGGATCTATTCTTATGGAGAAAGGAATGTCTTTTGGCGGCAAACATTTTTTATCATTGCAAACCATGTAAGTGATTTTTCCTTTAGCGATGGTAGCTACCAAAGCTTTCAGTTTTATCTTCTGTACAAAATCTACTTTGTTGCCATAATATTTTAAAGTCATACCGAAGTTTTTATCATATTCTTTTTCCTGCTTACCCATTTCTACTACTTTACCATCTACTTTTACCAAAGGGTTTTTATCAAAAGCAAAAGAGGTAGGCACAGGACCATCACCTTTAATATCCTGAGAATAAATATGCCATTTAGGTTCTAAAACCGCTGTCATATGTAACTCGTATAAATCTGCCTTAATTTTTTTAGCAGAGTAGATCCATTTTACAGGGTTTTCCATTTGCGCAAAAGCCGCTGCAAAAAATAAAAATGACAAAAAAGAAAGTAATATTTTTTTCATATTTTGATATTTTTTTGTAAAGTTATTGGCAATGTTATAAATACGATGTTAAATATACAGCGTTAAAATAGCACACGTTGTTGGCAAAAGCATCATAACCTTATGTAGAGTTAAACAGCTACCATTGCATTTATTTTAAGCAATTCGTTAAAGACGGTTCTGCCGTCTGTATTACCTAAAGCTTCGCTGCATGCACGCTCCGGGTGAGGCATCATACCAAAAACATTGCCTGCCAGATTTTTAATGCCGGCAATATTGTTTGTGGTACCGTTTGGATTGTAATCATCATGTACCATACCATCACTATCGCAATAAGTATAAATAATCTGTTTGTTTTTTTCAAGATCATTCAACACATCATCTGCTGCAAAATATCTTCCTTCACCATGTGCAATGGGTATCATAAGCGGAACGGCTGCTTCATCATGTGTGTTTTTTATAAATACATTTTTACAAATAAATTGCTGATTAGCATTGGCAAGCAACACACCGGGTAACAAACCACTTTCACATAAAATTTGAAAGCCATTACAAACCCCCAAAACTTTACCACCATCATTTGCAAAACTGATAACGCTTTGCATCATTGGACTAAAACGGGCAATTGCGCCACACCTTAAATAATCCCCGTA
>JANXTG010000218.1 GCA_025352525.1 Ferruginibacter sp. | reverse complement strand
TAAATCATTGCCAAATAAAATTGGTTACCTACTTGGAATGAGTTCTAAGAAATTAGAAACCATCGTTTATTATGAGCGTTTCGTAGTAATCAATTCAGGCATACGTGCAGATAAAGGACAGAACTACGGTGATCTTTTAACCGAAGAGGAATACCTGGATATTTTGGATACACTTCCAAAAGAAAACCAAATGCTTCCTGATGAAGATCCGGAAAAATTTGTTGCCAAAATGGGAGCAGAAGCGGTTCATGCAATGCTTCAGCGTTTAGACCTAGATCAATTAAGTTTTGATCTTCGTAACTCAGCTGCCAACGAAACATCTCAACAACGCAAAGCAGATGCATTAAAGCGCTTAAGTGTTGTAGAAAGTTTCCGTGATGCAAATACAAGAATATTGAACCGTCCTGAATGGATGGTAATGCAATACATACCGGTTATTCCACCTGAACTTCGTCCTTTAGTTCCATTGGATGGTGGTCGTTTTGCTTCTTCTGATTTGAATGATCTTTACCGTCGTGTAATCATTCGCAACAACCGTTTAAAACGTTTGTTGGAAATTAAGGCGCCGGAAGTAATTCTTAGGAATGAAAAAAGAATGTTACAAGAAGCAATAGATTCTCTTTTTGATAACTCCCGTAAATCAAATGCTGTAAAAGCAGAAGGTGGACGTGCGTTAAAATCTTTGAGCGATGTATTGAAAGGTAAGCAAGGACGTTTCCGTCAGAATTTGTTGGGAAAGCGTGTAGATTATAGCGGTCGTTCTGTAATTGTTGTAGGGCCCGAATTAAAAATGCATGAATGTGGTTTGCCAAAAGATATGGCAGCAGAATTGTTTAAGCCGTTTATTATTCGCAAGCTTATTGAAAGAGGTATTGTGAAAACGGTTAAATCTGCCCGTAAATTGGTAGATAAAAAAGAAGCAATTATTTGGGATATTTTAGAAAATATTTTGAAAGGTCATCCGGTAATGTTGAACAGAGCCCCAACCCTTCATAGGTTGTCAATACAGGCTTTTCAACCAAAATTAATTGAAGGAAAAGCAATACAATTGCATCCTTTGGTTACTGCGGCATTTAATGCGGATTTTGATGGTGATCAGATGGCGGTTCACGTTCCGTTAAGCAATGCTTCGATATTAGAAGCGCAACTTTTATTGCTTTCATCTCACAATATTCTTAACCCACAAAATGGTACTCCAATTACCCTTCCTTCTCAGGACATGGTACTTGGATTGTATTACATTTCAAAAGGAAAGAAAACAATTGGGGATGATATCGTTAAAGGTGAAGGAAAAGCATTTTATTCTGCAGAAGAAGTAATCATTGCATACAATGAATTAAAAATTGATCTTCATGCAAATATTAGAGTAAGAGCTAACTTCCGCAACAGCAATGGTACTCTAACTTTCAAGTTAATTGAAACAACCGTTGGTAGAGTAATATTTAACCAGTTTGTACCTAAAGAAGTAGGTTTTGTAAACGCACTTCTTACCAAAAAGAATTTGCGTGAAATTATAGGTGATATTATCAAATGGACATCTGTACCAATCACTGCCAAATTTTTGGATGATATCAAAACACTTGGATACCGCATGGCATTCCGTGGTGGATTGTCGTTCAACATCAATGATTTAATTATTCCTGCGATTAAAGAAGAATTGGTTGCCAATGCACAGGTGGAAATAGCCGAGGTAATGGACAGTTACAACATGGGTCTAATTACAAACAATGAGCGTTACAACCAGATTATTGATATTTGGAGTCGTGTAGATACGAAAGTAACAGAGACATTGATCCGTGATCTTGCTCAGGATAAACAAGGTTTCAATTCAGTTTACATGATGCTTGATTCCGGTGCCCGTGGATCTAAACAACAGATTAAACAGCTTGCAGGTATGAGGGGTTTGATGGCTAAGCCACGTAAATCCGGTTCATCAGGAAGTGAGATTATTGAGAATCCAATTCTTGCAAACTTTAAGGATGGCCTAAGTGTATTGGAATACTTTATTTCTACCCATGGTGCCCGTAAAGGTTTGGCTGATACAGCATTAAAAACAGCTGATGCCGGCTACTTAACTAGAAGATTGGTGGATGTTGCTCAGGATGTTGTAATCAACGAAGAAGATTGTGGAACCCTTAGAGGAATTGCAACTTCAGCACTAAAAGATAACGAAGATATTATCGAACCATTAAGTGATAGGATTGAAGGTAGAATGAGTTTGCATGATGTCTTACATCCTGTTACAGAAGAAATTTTGGCTTCTGCAGGGGAAGAAATAAGTACAGATACTGCAAAATTAATTGACGAAAGTGGTATAGATACTGTTGAAATACGTTCTGTACTTACTTGCGAAAGCAAACGTGGTGTGTGCGTAAAATGTTATGGTAAAAACCTTGCATCAGGTTCAATTGCACAGCGTGGAGATGCAGTAGGTATTATTGCAGCACAATCAATTGGTGAGCCTGGTACTCAGCTTACATTACGTACTTTCCACGTGGGTGGTGTTGCGGGTTCTACTTCGGTTGAAAGTAGCTTGTATGCTAAGTTTGACGGTACTTTACAATTTGATGGATTGCGTACAGTATCTACCGAAGATGCTGAAGGTAAAAAGCAAGTTGTAGTAATTGGTCGTACAGGTGAGGTAAGAAATATTGACGTAAAATCTGACCGTTTATTAAACAGCATGCACGTTCCTTACGGGTCTGTACTAAAAGTAAAAGACGGACAGAAAGTCGCTAAGGGAGATAGGATTTGTACTTGGGATCCATTTAACAACGTAATTGTTGCGGAAGTAAGTGGTACTATCAAATTCGATGCATTATTGGAAGGTATTACCTACCGTGATGAAGCAGATGAGCAAACCGGTCACAGAGAGAAAGTAGTTATTGACACAAAAGATAAAACCAAATTACCATCTATTATTGTAGAAGGTAAAGAGAAGAAAGGATACAATCTTCCTGTTGGATCACACATCGTCATTGAAGAAGGCGATCAGGTAAGAAGCGGTCAGGTATTGGTAAAAATTCCTCGTGTGTTAAGCAAGTTGAAAGATATTACCGGTGGTTTGCCTCGTGTAACTGAGTTGTTTGAGGCACGGAACCCAAGTAACCCTGCGGTGGTTTGTGAAATTGATGGTGTGGTTGCATTTGGAGCAATTAAGCGTGGTAACAGAGAGATAATTGTAGAGGCAAAAGATGGCGTTGTACGCAAATATTTGGTTCCTTTAAGTCGCCAGATTCTTGTACAGGACGGGGATTTTGTAAAAGCGGGCTCTCCATTATCTGATGGTCAAACTGCTCCGGCAGACATTCTGGCCATCAGAGGCCCATTCGCAGTTCAGGAGTATGTGGTTAATGAAATACAGGAGGTTTACAGATTACAGGGTGTGCGTATCAATGATAAACACGTTGAAGTAATCGTTCGCCAGATGATGAGAAAAGTAACCATCGAAGATGCTGGTGATACAATATTTTTAGAAGGAGATACAGAAGATAAACAAGAGTTTAATACAGAGAATGATAACATTTTTGATAAAAAAGTTATTATTGAACATGGTGACAGCGTTAAGTTTAAAACAGGTCAAATTGTTACTCTTCGTGATGTAAGAGAAGAAAATTCTATTTTAAGAAGAGCAGATAAAAAACTGATTGAATTCCGTGATGCAAAGCCGGCGACATCTTCACCATTGTTACTTGGTATTACAAAAGCTTCATTAGGAACACAAAGTTGGATATCAGCTGCATCATTCCAGGAGACTACAAAAGTACTTTCATCTGCTGCTATACAGGGTAAAACAGATCCTATGCTTGGATTAAAAGAAAATGTAATCACCGGTCATCACATACCTGCAGGTACAGGTTTGCGTGAGTTTGAAAATATGATAGTAGGAAGCAAAGAAGAATACGAAACTTTGATGACTACAAAAGAAGCAATGACATTTGATGAAGAAGAGTAAGATAATTTGCAAAAAGAACATTTGCAAATAAAAAATAAATTAAAAGGAGTAAGATGAAAATTTTGCTCCTTTTTTTGTATTGTAACTATCAGAAATTTATTTTTAAAATTAAGTCATCTCACAAACATTTTTAAATGAACACAGTATGGTAATAACTTTCCCATGTTGTAAGAATTATTGCCCTTTAAAAAAATATTTGTAGTAAATTTTTCTCATCGATAAAATTATTAGGTTTAAATTTTATGGCATTGTTAATGAATGTATCTCTTTGGTTTTTCATAGGATATTGGATTAAATCGGGACTTAATTTTTGTTAAGTCCCCTTTTATTTTTACCCAAAACCAAATTAACTTGTTTATGTAAAATTATAAACTGAGGTTAAAAACTCCCAAAATTCAAATCAATTATTTAAGGAATACAACGTTTATGTTAACTTACAATTTCTAAAAACTATTGTACTGATGAGACCATTTTTGATTGTAGTGAATTCCATACTAATTATTGCAGTTGTTTTTTTGTATGTAAAAGTTTTCAAGAATACTACCATCAAAAAAACCGAACCCTTAAGCAATGTGATCAACAACAATAGCGGTAATTTAAAAAATTCATCAATAGCTTTTGTAGAGCTTGATTCATTAAACGAAAAAATTGGTTTTATAAAAGACCGTAGGAAGGAACTTGAGATTGAACAAAAGAGTATAGAGACTGATTGGCAAAATGGTTATAGAGGGTTAGAAAATAAAAAAAATGTATTTTTAAAAAGAGGGAATTCGATTACTCAACAAGAAGCCGAAAAGTTTCAGGGTGAATTATTACAGCAACAGCAGCAGGTTGATGAAAAAAAACGAAACCTTACTCAAAAGCTTAGTGAAAAAAGCTATAAGTTTATGGACGATATACAAAAAAAGTTAAAAGACTTTTTGAATGAGTACAACAAAACAAAAAATTATCAGTACATACTTACCACAGGTACTGGTTTAGATTATATGCTTTACAAAGATTCTACATTTAATATTACAAAGGATGTAATTAAAGGAATGAATGAATTAATGACCACTAAAAAGTAATTTTTAAAAGTGTTGGTCTTTTTATTAAATCAAAGTTTATCAGTTTCAATTTTGCAATCCTCAATAGTATTATTTACAACCCTTTGATTATATTGCCATCTTAAATTAATTAAATGGCTGAAAGTACTCAAGAGTTTAAACCATCATTGGGCTTATTAGATGCAACGATGATCGTAGCAGGCTCTATGATCGGCTCCGGAATCTTTATTGTAAGCGCAGATATAACGAGAAATGTTGGTAGTGCCGGGTGGCTCATAGCTGTATGGCTAATTACAGGTTTTATGACCTTAACCGCAGCACTAAGTTATGGAGAATTAAGTGCTATGTTTCCCAAGGCCGGCGGGCAATACGTTTATTTAAAAGAAGCATATAATCCGTTGGCAGGTTTTTTATATGGCTGGAGTTTTTTTGCAGTAATTCAGACTGCTACGATTGCTGCGGTAGGTGTTGCTTTTTCAAAATTTGCAGGATACTTTATTCCGGCGCTGGAATTAAATGATAACAACATTTTATTTCAAATATTAGGATTAAAAATTTACACTGCACAAATCGTTTCTATTTTATTGATAGTATTACTAACCTGGATAAATACAGGCGGAATAAAAAGCGGGAAGATTATTCAAACTATTTTTACTGTAGTTAAATTATTATCTCTTTTTGGGTTAATAATTTTTGGGTTTTTACTTGCTGCTAAAACCGAAATATGGAATGCCAACTGGCAGGATGCATGGGGAATGAAAACGAGAAATGCAGATGGAAGTATTCTAGGTGGGGTTGCAGGAAGTGCAGTATTGGGAGCCATTGCAGCTTCTATGGTTGGTTCAATTTTTAGCAGCGATGCATGGAACAACGTAACTTTTATTGCCGGAGAAGTAAAAAATCCAAAAAGAAATATTGGACTTAGCTTATTTTTTGGGACACTGATTGTTACTTTAATTTATGTAGCTGCAAATATAATGTACATAAGTGTTTTGCCTTTATCTGATATTGCCTCAGCCCCACAGGATAGAGTAGCTGTAAGTGCAAGCAAAGCTATTTTTGGAAATATTGGAACTTATGTAATTGCCATCATGATAATGATATCCACCTTTGGTTGTAACAACGGGTTAATATTAGCCGGTGCCAGAGTTTATTACACCATGGCAAAAGATGGATTGTTTTTTAAAAAAACCGGTACGCTAAATAAAAATAATGTTCCCGAATTTGCTTTGTGGATACAGTGTCTTGTAGCCTCTATACTTTGCTTGAGCGGAAAATATGGTGATCTTTTGGATATGATTTCTTTTGTAGTGGTATTATTTTACGCACTCACAATTGCCGGTATTTTTATTTTAAGAAAAAAAATGCCCAATGTTGAAAGGCCTTACAAAGCATTTGGTTATCCTATATTACCTGCAATTTATATTGTGATGGCGATTGCATTTTGCGTATTGCTTATTTTTTATAAACCAACATATGCAGGATGGGGTCTGGCAATAGTTTTGGCGGGTATACCTATCTATTACATTGCGGTAACTAATAATAAAAATGTAACTAATTAATGAACGCTGCAGAATTTGATAAACTATTTGAATCGTTTTCCTTTTTAAAAATTGGGGTTATTGGCGATGTGATGCTTGATACCTATTGGTGGGGTATAGTAGAAAGAATTTCTCCTGAAGCTCCGGTACCTGTGGTGGCTGTGAGCAACAAAGAACAACGCATTGGTGGTGCAGGCAATGTTGCTATAAACGTAGCTTCGCTTGGGGCTTGTGTTAGCATAATAAGCGTTACAGGTAATGATGATGAAGGCAGTCAACTCATTACTTTACTCAATCAAAATAATATAAATACAGATTACATTTATAAAAGTGAAGACCGTATTACCACAAATAAAATAAGAATAATAAGCCGCAACCAACACATGATGCGGCTTGATGCTGAAGTAACCACTTCATTAAACTCCTCGGAAGAAGAAAAACTTATTAAAGCTTTTACTAAGTATGCTACAGAAGAAAAACCGCAGCTGGTAATTTTGGAAGATTACAACAAAGGTGTATTAACGGAAAAAGGAATTAATGAAATTATTTCTATTTGTAAACAGCATAATATTTTAACAGCCGTAGATCCAAAGCGTAAAAACTTTTTCGCTTATAAAGGAGTTGATATTTTTAAGCCCAATCTGCACGAAGTAAAAGAGAGTTTAAATATTTTGGGCAACAAGGTTTCTCAGGAAATACTGGAAGACATGAACAAACATTTAAAAGAAAAATTACATCATGCAATTTCATTTATTACCCTTTCGGAAAAGGGTGTTTATTATGAAAGTGATAATGAAAAAGCAATCATCCCAACACATATACGCAGCATTGCTGATGTAAGTGGTGCCGGAGATACCGTTATAGCAGTTGCATCTGTAGTTTTTGCTGCAAGTAAAAATATTCGGCTTATGGCGGAAATGGCAAATATTGCAGGCGGACTTGTTTGTGAGGAAGTTGGTACAGTTGCTATTAATAAAAATAAATTATTGGCGGAATGTAAACATTTACTTGCTGTAAAATCTCTGTAAATAAAATCAAAGTATTTCTACCTTAAAAATTTAAAATAAATCTGTTAGGATTAAAAAAAATATACATGCAACCATTCTCAATAGTAATTCACGGCGGAGCCGGAACCATTTTAAAAGAAGATATGACACCTGAGCTTGAAAAAGCATATAGCCAGGGTTTAGATGAAGCTTTGTCTGCGGGCTATGCAGTGTTGGAACAGGGAGGTGCAGCGTCAAATGCTGTGAAAGCAGCTATTGTTGTATTGGAAGATAATTTACTTTTTAATGCAGGAAGAGGTTCTGTATTTACAAAAAAAGGTGTGCAGGAAATGGATGCTGCAATTATGGATGGCAAAAATCGTGAAGCCGGCGCAGTAGCGGGAGTAAGGAATGTAAGAAACCCGATTGAGCTGGCAGCAGAAGTAATGCACAACAGCAACCATGTTTTTTTAAGTGGCAAAGGCGCAAATGATTTTGCCATAAAACAGGGCATAAAATTAGAGCCAGATGAATTTTTCTTTTCGCAGTTTAGATATGACCAGTGGAAAGCTATGCGGGACAGTGATAATTATTCTTTGGATCACACTCACCAGGGCTTAGAAGAATTAATGAAAGATAAAAAATTTGGAACTGTGGGAGCGGCTGCTTGCGATAAGGAAGGTAATATTGCTGCGGGCACCAGCACTGGTGGAATGACCAACAAAAAATATGGAAGAATTGGTGACAGTCCGATTATTGGGGCCGGCACTTATGCAAATAATGCAACCTGCGCCATTAGTTGCACAGGGCATGGTGAACCGTTTATAAAAGCGGTAGCTGCATATGATGTAGCCGCACATATGGAATATAAAGGGTTAAGTCTGCATGAGGCTATGAATGAGGTAGTACATAAAAAATTAATAGCATTAGATGGTGAAGGCGGAATGATTGGTGTAGATGCGAAAGCAAACATCAGTATGATGTTTAACAGTGCTGGAATGTACAGAGCCATGCAGCATAGCAATGGACAAAAAGTAATTTCAATTTATAAAGATTAATTTTTTAAACGAATAAGAGTATTAGATAAATTCGATAGAACGGATGAAAAAATTTGCAATAATTGTTGCCGGAGGAGCCGGAACAAGAATGAACAACATTACACCCAAACAGTTTCTGTTATTAAAAGGGAAACCTGTGCTTTTCTATGCAATAAATACTTTTTTAGAAACCTATGATGACTGCAAAATTATATTGGTTTTGCCTGAAGAGCATGTAGGGGTGGGGCAGGAATTAATAGATGCTTTTTTTGATTATAAAAAAATTCAAATTGTAATTGGAGGACGGACAAGATTTCATTCTGTACAAAATGCACTTAAAATTGTTAACGAAGAAGACAGTGTTATTTTCGTACATGATGCTGTGCGACCTTTGCTTAGCAGTAATTTAATAAACAGATGTTATAATTCAGTTTTAGAATTTGGTACGGCAATTCCTATTGTAGATTGTAAAGACAGTGTTAGAATTATTAATGAAAACGGTAATGAAACTGTAGAAAGAAGCACAATAAAACTAGTGCAAACTCCTCAGGCTTTTCATAGTAAAATATTGCTACCATCTTTTTTCGGAATAGATTATAAAGATAAATTTACTGATGAAGCCAGCGTTGTGGAAGCTTTTGGACTAAAAGTCTCTTTAGTAGAGGGAGAGGATGAAAATATTAAAATAACAAAAACTTCAGATCTTTTAATTGCAGAAGCGATCTTGATGAGTAGATAAAATTAATGTTAGCTTTTAAAAATTGATACTGGCCACGGCAAATTATTAATTTTAACTAACTTATATATTTCTGCAGCTGCACCATATTGTTTATAAAATCTGGCAAATTCAGGGAAATCACTTCCCTCAAAATCAAGTATTAAATCTTGGCCGCTGTATTTTTTTATGCTGTTATACATCAGTAAATGTGTAGCTCCGTTTTTTAAACTCTCATGGGTATTGCCGTTAATAATAAACGTAATTCTTTTTTTATATAAAAAGTAAATACTTCCTCCAATTAATTCACCGGTGCATGAGTAGGCACCAATAGTAAAAATGGAATTTGTTTTTTGAAGTGCAGTAAATAATTTTTCTAACCTTTCGTAATCATCTGCATTTGCTCCCACTTCATCTTTAAATCTATAGCGGTGAATTTTAATTATTTCTTCAAATGCTACATTTTCTTTTACAGAAATATTTTGATCGTTTGCTTTTCTGATATTTCTTAATGCAGACCGGCTAAAATTATTCTCCAATATTTTGAAAGAAGGTAA
>JANXTG010000194.1 GCA_025352525.1 Ferruginibacter sp. | reverse complement strand
AATTCTGTAAAAAATCATGTTGAAAAATTGCTGCATAAAACGTGATTGAACTTTATATAATTTTTTGTGCAGGGAGAAGACTAAAGTAAAAGAAATATTATCGGCAGCATTAATACCGGGTACCAATGATATCGTAATGTTTAATGATTAAAAACATAGACAATAAATGTTGTTGAAATAAACTTATGAGTATAATTTCTTTTCAATAAAATCCTTCTTCAGAAGTTTGCATATTCAACCGAACTTATGAATTCCTATTAATCAAAATATTTAAATCCAAAGCTGATATAAAATCTTTGCGCTGTACATTTTGATAAAAAACAATTTTATAAAAGTTCTCTCTACTTATACCGAAGTTATAGGGAAGTTATAGGGAACTTAAGCCCTAGTAAGCCCTGTTATTCTCCATGGATACTACTACTATACTATACCATTATCTTACGAACATGTTAAATAAAGAATATTCAGTCTAAAGAATGCTTAGTTTAAAACACTTGCATCTTTTTCTATGACGGCTTTTTCTTCTTCTTTAATTTTTGCCCAGCCTCCTAATATATTTCGCACATTGTTTATGCCCTCCTTTTTTAGTATAGAAAGAGCAATCACACTCCGATAGCCGCCTGCGCAATGAACATACAAATTTTCTTCCTCTTCAAACTGCGCAAGCAGCGCCACATCAGTCATGTCGCTCAGTGGTAGGTTTACCGAGCCTTTTAAATGCCCATCGGCGTGTTCTATTTCTCTGCGCACATCAACAATAACTAAGTTAGGGTCATGTGGTATATCCATCATCAGCTCATCAGGCTCTACATCAATAATCATATCCGTTTTTTCTCTTGCATTGCGCCATGCTTCAAAGCCTCCACTTAATACACCAATCATTTTATCAAAACCAACCCTAGCAAGCCGTATAACGGTTTCTTCTTCTTTGCCTGCGGGAGTTATTAAAATAATTTTTTTATCAAATGGTAACAAGCTTCCCGCCCATTCTGCAAATCGGCCTTCGAGCCCAATAAACAAAGAGCCTGGTATAAAACCTGCTGTAAATTCTGTGGCAGGTCGTGTATCTAAAATAATTGCATCTTCTTTTGCAAGCTGTTTAAACTGTTCAATGCTTAGGGGTTGTATGCCTCTGGTTTTTACAATATCAATAGCTTCGTAACCTCGTTGATTTATGCTTGCATTTACAGCAAAATAAACAGGTGCTGTGCTTAGGCCTGTTGTTACAGAGGTAATAAAATCTTCTTTGGATTGGGGTTGCAGGGCATGGTTATTTTTTCTTTCATCAGCAATTGTACTAAACGTATTGGGACCAAGGTTTTTGCCGCAACTGCTGCCGGGCCCATGTGCTGGGTACACAATTACATCATCTGGTAATGGTAATATTTTCGTAGTAAGTGTATCATACATTATACCTGCAAGTTCTTCGCTGCTCATATCGCCGCTGCTAAGGTCAGGTCTGCCCACATCACCCACAAACAAAGTATCTCCGGTAAATATTGCATGAGGGTTATTTTTTTTATCAATCAATAAATAGCAGGTGCTTTCAAGTGTGTGGCCGGGCGTATGTATTGCTTTTACAGTTAAGCTACCCAAACTGTATGTTTGTCCGTCTGCTGCGTTTTCTATCTTAAAATTTGTCTTTGCACCGGGTCCGTAAATAATAGGTGCACCGGTTGCATTACTCAAATCAATATGCCCGCTTACAAAATCTGCATGAAAATGCGTTTCAAAAATATATTTTATTGTAGCCTTTCTTTCTTTTGCGATCAAAATGTATGCTTCAATATCTCTCAATGGATCAATAATTGCCGCTTCTCCGTTACTTTCAATATAATAAGCAGCTTCGCTTAGGCAGTTTGTATAAAGTTGTTTTATGTACATAATCTAAATATTAAAGTGTATCGCAATTTACGAAATAAAAAAAGAGGCTGTCTCATAAGTACGAGTCAGCCTCTTTTTAATCGGATCCCTATCGTAGAGGGAATGTCATTTAAGCAAATCTCAGAGCCAATTTTTTATAATGAGACAGCCTCTTTAAAATACTGTTGTATTTTAACTAAGCAACTAAATCATCAACAAGGGTTGTTATTTCATCAATACGCTTATAATTAACCGTATAATAAATAAATTTACCATCACGTTGTGTACTTACAATACCTGCTCTCCGTAATATAGCAAGATGTTGAGATGCTACAGATTGCTCCAGTCTCATACGGACATAAATTTCTGTAACCGTAATCTTCTTTTCTGTTTCTACAAGGGTAAGAATTTGTTGTCTTAATTTGTGGTTAAGTGCTCTTAAAACCAGAGCTGCTTTCTTTAAGTTGTGATAATTAATTTTGAGTACATTATCAGTAGATTCTAATGCAGATTTAACCTGCTCATCGGTTTGAGTTGCAATCATAACAAAGGGGGATTTTAAAATATTTAAACAATTTTAACTTTGCAAATATAAGATTTACTATGCATCTGATTTTATTCAATTATGTTAAAAATAAAAGTCATATCAATTACACCCCATTGTAAAATTCTTTTGCATAAAGTGGGGCTGCTGCTGCAAGCGAAGCAAATTTATTTTCCATAAATTTTTTGTAAGATAAAATATTGATTGAGTTATAAATATCTTTAATATCAGCAAATACTGCATGTTTGTTTGTGACTATATTTTTATATTTTTCCATCCCATTTCCGAAAAACAGAATTTTTTTATTGACAAGTTCCGGCTCACAAAATTGTTCATTTATAACAACGGCATAAGCTTCCTTAATTTCTTCCAGCTCGTTGTTGTAGAGCGCTGTGTAAACTTCCATGCGGCGTGCATCTATCATGGGACAATAATAAAGCGCTACTTCGGTTTGATGTTTTTGCATACTGTGTGCCATAGCTTCCAGTGTGCCAATTGTAATTAACGGTTTATTTAATGCGTAACAAAAACCCTTTGCAGCTGCAAGACCAACCCTCAAGCCTGTGTATGAACCCGGGCCAATGGTACAACTTATAGCATCTACTTCATCAAATGATATCTGTAGATCATTTGTAAGTTTTTGTACAGCAATATGTAAAAAAGACGCATGTTGTTTTTGCAAATCGTTTACGAGATGCTGTAATATTATTCCATTTTTTGCAATGCTTACAGACGCAGTTTCAAGAGAACTGTCAATATTTATAATTGTAGCCATCATATATTTTTATTAGTTGCGGCTAATCCTGCCGATGGCAAAAATCTTTCATCATTTAAGGAAAGTTTTTGAAGCAATGCATATATATGCTGCACTCCAATTTTGTTGGCCCATTCAAACGGACCGTATGGATAATTTGTACCCAGTTTCATAGCAATATCAATATCCGCTTCTGTACTTACTCCTTCATCTTTTGCGTGATAAGCCTCATTAATAATCATGGCAATAATTCTTGCACTTACAAACCCTGCTTCATCCGGCACCGTAATGTATTTTTTATTTAATTGTTGTAATACTTCAGCAGCCTCAATGCTTACTTCTCCTGCTATTTCCCACAGGTCTTTTTCTATAAATCCTGCCCATGCATTTATTCTTATTACATTTTTGTTGTGATGATTTTCTGAATTGGTTATAATTACACTGTTTATGAAAACAGGCTTTGTAATGCTGCTGTAATCCTCTTTTGCATTATCTCTCATGTCAAAATAGGCATCAGCATTTTTGTGTAAAAAAAAAGCTTCTGGTGTGTGTGTAAATTCCCATTTAATATTCTTTCCTAAAGTTTGTAAAAAAACATAATCGCCCTCATTGGCTAAAACTACAATTTCCATTATAACATTTTCAGCAAAAATACGTGCTATAAAGAGGATATATTTGCCGAATAAAAAATATATTCATTATGGATAAAGTAATAATCAAAACTGATTTGGCACCTGCTCCCATTGGCCCTTATAACCAGGCGGTAAAAGCCGGTAACATGCTTTTTGCATCAGGCCAAATAGCGCTCAATCCTGCAACAGGCGAATTGGTTAATGCAAACATTGCAGAAGAAACAAACCAGGTAATGAGTAACATTGCGGCTATATTAAAGGAAGCCGGGGCAGGTTTTAATAATATCGTTAAGACTACTATTTTTTTAAGTGATATGAGTTTATTTGCGGAGGTAAATGAAATTTATGGCAGCTATTTTACAGGTGATTATCCAGCCCGGGAAACGGTTGCAGTTAAAGGTCTTCCTAAAAATGTAAACATAGAAATAAGCGTAACAGCGTTTATATAACAATGATTTTAATAACTGCTAAAGTTCATCCCTATTTAATTGAAACCTTTCAAAAACAGGGAAACAATGTTATTTATGAACCTGAAATTTCATACGATGAATTGTTATTGCTTGTAAAAGAAGCAAAAGGACTGGTTGTAACTACACGTTTAAAGATTGACAAGGCTGTAATAAATGCTGCACCTTCTTTACAATGGATTGGTCGTCTTGGTAGCGGCATGGAATTGATTGATACTGCTTATGCAGCAACAAAAAATGTTGCATGCATAAGCAGCCCCGAAGGCAACAGAAATGCCGTTGGCGAACATGCCCTTGGTATGCTGTTGAGCCTTACAAATAAAATTGCGAAAAGCAGTGGCGAAATAAAAAAAGGCAAATGGGTGAGGGATGAAAACAGAGGAATAGAAATATCGGGTAAAACAATTGGTATTATTGGCTATGGAAATACAGGTGAGGCCTTTGCAAAAGTACTTTCGGGCTTTGATGTGGCCATGTTGGGATATGATATTAATAAAACAGGTTTCGGTGGAAAGTTTATTCGGGAAGCTGATCTGGAACAGATTTGCAGATACGCAGATGTTATCAGTTTTCATGTTCCTTTAAGCGACGATACAAAACATATGGCCAACGGAGTTTTCTTTGATAAGCTAGAAAACAAACCATTTATCATTAATACATCCCGCGGCAATGTCGTTGAAACTACGGCTCTAATCAATGCTTTACAAAATGGTAAAATTAAAGGTGCAGCATTGGATGTGCTGGAAAATGAGAAGCTGGAAACCCTTTCGGAAATTGAGAAACTACAGCTGGATTTTCTTTTAAATCAGGATAATGTGCTCATTACACCCCATATTGCCGGCTACAGTAACGAGGCATTTTTAAAAATGAGCGAGGTGCTTTTAACCAAACTTTTACAGCTTAAACTTTTCTAATAATAGCCTGATATCTAAAAGACTTTTACTTATATTTGTGTATCTACAACGCTCCAGCAAAATGGAGCGTTGTATTTTTTTTAGTAAAACGCAAACCGTTTTTTATGTCAGATACAAATTATGTAACACAGGAAAATTTTGATAGAATACAGGTAGAGCTGCACCGCATGAAAAGTGTTGACAGGCCTGCAGCAAGTGCTGCCATTGCTGAAGCAAGAGAAAAAGGTGATCTTAAAGAAAATGCTGAATATGATGCTGCAAAAGAAGCACAGGGTTTATTGGAAGCAAGAATAAACAACCTGGAAGGGGTTATTTCTACTGCCAGAATACTAGATGAAAGCACAATAGATACGAGTCGTGTAAGTATCCTAACAAAAGTTACTCTAATGAATTTAGGTACAAAAAAAACCGTGACCTACCAGATCGTTTCTGAAAACGAAGCAGATTTAAAACTGGGTAAAATATCAGTAACATCACCAATTGGTAAAGGGTTGCTCGGAAAAGTTAAAGGAGATATCACAGAGGTAATTGTGCCATCCGGAGTTTTAAAATTTGAAGTAAAAGAAATTTCTATTTAAGATGATTTAATTAATTTACAACCCGTTCCATTTATGCGAGCGGGTTTTTTTATTTCACAAATAACTAAAATCAAATGTCAATATTTTCTAAAATAATTTCGGGGGAAATACCTGCTTATAAAATAAAAGAAGATGAAAGCTTTATTGCCTTTTTAGATGTGTTTCCGTTGGTTAAAGGCCATGTATTGGTTGTACCAAAAATTGAGGTTGATAAACTTTTTGATTTATCGGATAACATACTTTCAGAGATGCTGGTATTTGCCAAACCAATTGCACATGCAATTGAGCAGACCTTTGATTGTAGGCGTTGTGGTATTAGTGCAATTGGACTCGAAGTGCCACATGCACATCTTCACTTGATACCCATCAACACAGCAGATGATTTAAACTTTACAAGACCTAAAACATCTTTTACAAAAGAAGAAATGATAGACATTCAGCAACAACTTCTAAATAATTTAAACAGCTAAGCGCTCAAAAAAATCTGTGTAAATTTCCTAAATCTGTGAGCCCAAAAATCCCTTTCAAATCTTTTCAATCCGTAAAATCCGTGTTCCAAATCTCCCTCAAATCCGTGAGCCGAAAACTCAACTAATCTTCACCCTCTTCGGATTATTTGCTATAAAACTCTTCCAGTCATTCTTTCCTCCACTTGCAGTAGCCAATAAATTACTTTCCTGAAAATGATGGCAAAGTGCCACCGCCAGTGCATCTGTTGCATCAAGCCAGGTATGTTCTCCTTCAAATTTTAAAATAGACTGCAGCATTTTTGATACCTGCAGTTTATCAGCATTGCCATTGCCGGTTATGGACTGCTTTACTTTTTTGGGAGAATATTCTGTAACAGATAAACCCGCCTGCATAGCTGCTGCAATAGCCACGCCTTGTGCACGACCAAGCTTAAGCATACTCTGCACATTCTTACCAAAAAATGGAGCTTCAATAGCAAAGCAGGTAGGCTTATATTCCTGAATAATAGACGCAACCCTGCTGTGTATTTTTTCAAGCCGTTCATAAGCGTCCTGCTTGGCAGATAATTTTAAAACACCCATATCCAGCAGCGATACTGTTTTGTCTTCCACTTTTATAATACCATATCCCATCACAATTGTACCGGGATCTATTCCTAAAATAATTTTTGTTATCTTTTGCAATACGGACGCTATTTTTACTAAAATTTATATCTGCGCAAAAGTATCAAAATATTATTCAACGGGTTTCTTGGTCCTTTAATTTTCTTGTTTCTTAGCTGGAGTTTATACAAACAGGTTGTACAGCAGCCTGATCTTGCAAATAGATGGATACAGATAAAAAGTAGTTTTCAAAATCCTGCATTGTGGTTTGCATTTTTGTTGATGTTATTAAACTGGGGGCTGGAAGCGTTTAAATGGCAACTACTTCTTCGTCCTTTAGAAAGGCTGTCTTTTTCCAATGCTTTTAAAAGTGTGTTGGCTGGTTGTAGCATAACCATGCTTACACCAAACCGTGTTGGCGAATATGGGGGTCGCATTTTATATGTAAAAGAAGAAAATCGGTTAAATGCAATACCATTAACTATTTTAGGAAGTGTAAGCCAGCTTTTTATAACAGTTCTTATGGGCACACTCGGGCTTATATATTTAAAATATTTTAGTAAGGATGCGCAACTTTTTAATTCTTTACCTGCATATACAGAAGATATTTTATTGTATATAAGTACATCTGCTGCTGTTTTTTTAATACTTATTTATTTACGGGTTGGCCTGTTGGTAAGGTTATTAAAAAATATAAAATGGCTAAAAAAAATAGCTGCACACATTATCCTGTTAAATACATTTTCACGTAAACAATTGTTAAGAATTCTATTTTTATCTTTTTTACGGTACATGGTATTTATTTTGCAATTCATCATTCTCCTGCAAATAATGCAGGTACAGATAAGTTTTTTTACATGCTTTAGGTCACTAACTATTTTTTATCTGGTAATGGCAGTTGCGCCAACCATCGGTTTTACTGAGTTGCCTTTAAGAGCTGCCGCCAGTTTGGAAATATTGCAGATATACAGCAATAACCTAATCGGTATTCAGGCTGCGTCTTTAGGCATTTGGATTATTAATTTAGTAATACCGGCTATAATAGGAAGCTTGCTGATTTTTGGAATTAAAATATTAAAAGACAAATGAAAAACTTTACAAAATTATTTTATTGCTT
>JANXTG010000186.1 GCA_025352525.1 Ferruginibacter sp. | reverse complement strand
TTGTGATTCTGAGGGTCGGGGGTTCGAGCCCCCTCGATTACCCACAAAAAACCTCTCAAAAATTGAGAGGTTTTTTTAATTATCATTTTTGAAATATAGGGTTATTCAAACAGTTCCAGTTTGTTTTTTGGCCTTCTTTTATCTTCCCACTTAAAGTTTTTAATGTATTTTTTTTCACCAGGTATTTGTTTTATGGGATATAAAGTTCCATCCACATTATTTACAAATTTTATCTTTTGTACTTCCTGTTTTGCAAAATATACATCTACCACATCGCCACTGCTTCGGTTCATTCCAATAAATGCACTGTCTTGATCTTGTGGGTAAAAAATAGTTTCAGACGGTGAACCTTTTATACGGCTGTAATCAATTTGTCCGTTGTTAAAGTATGCATTTAATGTGCGCCCGCCAGCTTGGTTATACATTGCGGGGTTTTGTTGGTTTATGAGAATGGCATTGTTAAAAACATATAATCTTTTTGGCTTTTGATTCTGTGTAAACAAATACATTGTATCACCCTTTACCTGGTTTTTTTCTTTCCAAAAAACAGGGCTCCTAAACATTCTAAAAACCGAGTCTTCTGTGGAGTAATACATGCTGTCACTTACAGCTTGTGCAGAGTCGTTAAAAATACGCACATTATTATAACCGATCACATACCTAATACTATCCTGTGGTGTTTTTGAATAGATCTGTTTATTGTTAACCGTGTCTACTTTTGTATAATTTCTTTTTGTGGTACTGTCATATTTTCTCAGCCCGGAAAACAGCGTATCAGCAGCAATGTATGTGCTATCCTTGTCTTTTACAATGATTACTACAGGTTTTTGCGTTGCAAGAAAAGAAGCTGTTTTTTGGTTAGTTTCAATTCTATTACCAATTGCAATGACATGATTTATGCTGTCAACAAATTTTGCCCGCCCTTCTAAAATACCAATACCTGTTTTTTCATCAAAAAAGATATTATCAGCAATAGCTGAAGATGCACTGTCACTTATTATTGTTCGATCAAAAAAATTAGCCTCACCTGTTTGTAAATTATAGGTACCATTTTTAGACCTTATAATTTTACCCTCTTTTGTTTTAACTAATGTTGGAGATATAAGTGTAGCTATTTTAAACAAGGTATTGTACCTCAGACTATCTGCCTTTATATCATACTTAGGATCTACAAGATGAACGTATTTTTTAAAGTAAACATCTTTTGTATCAGCGTAATAAATAGCATCTGTACTTGTTAAAACAGTTGTACCATTTATAACTTTGCCGCCACCCTTATATGTTGCAATGCTGTTTGCAAGGTCATAAGTTAAATCATCAGTAAGTAAAGTTCCTTTACCATCTGAAAGCTTTACATTTTTTTTTAAATAAGCAATTCTTTCTTTACCTAAATACCTTAAATAGTTTGCGTAAGTATTTACTGTATCAGCGTCGTTGATATGCACGTTGCCAAAAACTTCCGCAATTTGTGTACGAGAATTTATAACAATGCTATCGCCCGATAAAATAGTTTTGCCTTGTCTTACTTTTGCATTACCGGCGAGTGTTCTAAGGGATGTACTGTCATCTAAGGTTATAAAACGGGTACTGTTGCCCGATATTATTTCAATTTTATTGGAGCTGTCTTTTACAGGAGATTGTGCAAGTATTAATTGCGAATGCGATAATAAGATTAATAAAAAAAGTAAATGCAGCAGTTTATTCATTCAATTATTTTCTTGTTGCAAATTGAATAATTAATTACTAATGGCATCACAAAATTTTATTTAATTCTTTCTACAAAATAAGGGCTATTGATCGTATCAGGCAATGGAACTAAAATTGGGTTGTTGTTTTGCTTTTTTCCAAATATAGAAAGGCTGACATACCGCTTCGGGTTAACCCTAATATCATCGAGCAATAAATTTAATTTATTACCGCTTGAGGCAAGGTTTTTATACATCGTAGGATCATTCAACAATTTACCCAATGAACCGCTGTTGTTGTCGAATTTCCCAATTACATTTTTGAGTTGATTTACTGCTCTGTCAAGGGTATCAAGCGTTTTATTTAGATTTAAATTCGCAAATTTTGAAGAGGTTTTGTCAAGATTTGACAGTACGCTGTTTATTTTTTCATTGTTATTTGCAAAGTTTGACGTAATGGAACTTACATTGTTTAATGATTTTGCCAATGCTCCTGTTTGCGCATTTAATAAACCATTTAAAGAAGCAGTGGAAGTAACCATCGAAGCAGTAACCTGATTTAAATTTGTAAGAACCTGAGCAATATTTCCTTTAGCCTTTGGATCTAAAACAGTATTGAAGTTTGCAAGCAAGGTATCAATTGAGGAAACCGCTTTTCTTACTTCATATAAAACGGGATCAACCTTTTTTAATACATTATCAAACAAACCACCGCTGGTTTCTGTTATAATAGTGTCTTTGTTGTGCAAATTATCTATAGCATCCCCGAGTTTTATTTCAATGCTGGTTGTACCTAGTGGATTAGATTTTATTATTGCGATAGAGTTTTTAGGTATGTTTATGTCTTTGGTTATGTTAAGGTCTACCAAAATTTCCCTCATATCTTTTTCAGTAGTAATTTTATAGACTGTACCAACCTGTAATCCATTAATAACAATTGGGTTTGAATTTTGCAAACCTTGTACATTACCATATTTACCCGTTATCATAGTATCCTTACTCCACAATTTTTTTCCTTTAAGAAAGTTGAAACCCAGTATTAACAATGCCAAAGACACTATAGTTATCGCACCTACTTTTGTTTCGTTTGAAATTTTCACTTATTAATAGTTTTAGTTATTGGTTTGTTTGAACTTGATATATATTTTACCAATTTGTCAGCCAAAAAAAGCTTTTAAATTTTTTAAGGGGTTTTTGTCATCGGTTTAATAATTTCAAGTTGTGCTTTGTACCTTACCACTGCTTTGGTTATTGCTTCAGCCAATTCCTGCTGGCCCTTATCACTGTTCAGGTATCGTTCATCTTCAGGATTATTTATGTAGCCGGTTTCAATTAAAATTGCGGGCATTTTTGTGGCTGATAATACCCAAATACCTTTTTGGCGCTGGTTTACGCCTAATGCACGTCTGCCGGTAGCATCTATTTCATCGTTTACCAAAGTAGCCATTCTATCACTTTTTTCCTGATAAAGCTTTGCATATACTTGAGCAAGTTGTCTTCCTTCAGGCGTATTAAAATTAAAATTATTATACAAACTATCTGCTACACCGGTTTCAAATTGAATATCTTCCTGGCCTTTCATAATGGCTTTAAGCTTATCACTTGTTTTTGCTGCCGCAAAAATATAAACACTTGTACCGTTTATTGCTAATGGCATTTTATAATATTCATAAATGGGCTCATCAACCTCATATGATTCTGAATGTTTTTTCCTTCTTTTTCCTTTGCCCGTGTAAGTAATTTTATGTTTGGTAACTGTTTTTGTTCCTACCTGTCTTCTGCCGGTTTTTAATGGACCTGAATCTGCATGTATACAAATAAATAAGTCTCCTTTAGCATCGTTAGCAATATTTGCCTTTTCACGGGGGTCGTCAAAAACATCAGATGTTCTTGTAGGTACCACTTTTACATCTGGCAATTGCCTCTTTAATTCTTCAACCAATTTTTTAGAAATACTTAACGTTACATTTTTTTCCATGGAGCGCAACGAATTTTCATACTGACCTATTGCTCCTGCATCTGTTCCTCCATGGCCGGCATCTACAACAATTGTTCGAAGTTTTTTTGCCTGTGCAGCGCATTCGTTTTTAAAAGAGCCTATACAAACAAGGCAAATGAAAATATACAATTCTCTTTTCAGCATAATGGTAATGTGGTTATACAGTATATGTTATAATTCTTTTAAAGAATTTCAGGTAAAATTTTAATAGCTATTTTTGCTCATTCGCATTTATGAATAACAAAAACAAAGGTAAGGCAAAAAATATTTTAGCTTGGTTGTGCCTGCCATTGTTCACATTATTAACGTATCATTTTGAAGGGTTTGCAAAATTTAAATCATATAGATACAATTTTTCTCAGCAAATAAGGGATACACCTCCGCCAGTAAAAAAAAATACTGACAGTGTTTTAAACCTTTTAAAGAAAAAAACAAATATACCCCGCACACCTTCGATTAGCGAAGAAAAGAAAAATAAATCTGATTCACTTCTTACCCCAAGAATAGATACTTTCAATTTTAAAACCTCTAAGGATTCACTATCATCTCCGGTTGTTTACCATGCAGATGATTCTATGGTCATAGATGTGCCGAGGCAAAAAATATATCTCTATGGTAAAATTTCTTCTGTAAAATATGAAGACAATAATTTATCGGCTCCTCAAATACAGTTTGATCAAAAAACCAGTTTGGTGAGTGCATTTATAAAAAAAGATAGCCTTGGTAAAGTTTTATCTTATCCGTTTTTTTCCCAAAAAGATTTTCAATCGGTTAGTGATACCATTCGTTTTGACATGAAAACGGGTAAAGGGCTTACTAAAGGAACTTATACCAAACAGGGAGAAATGTTTGTGTATGGGGAGAAAATAAAGAAAGCAGATACATCTGTTTTTTATGCTCTAAACGGCCGTTTTACAACCTGTAATTTAGATACACCGCACTTTGCTTTTATTGCCCGAAAAATAAAATTTGTAAATAAAAAATGGGCTTATACCGGGCCTGTTCATCCTGAATTTGAAGGAGTTCCATTACCGATAAGTTTGCCCTTTGGCATATTTCCACTTACGCAGGGCAGACACAGTGGCTTGCTGGCGCCCAGTTTTGTAGCAGATGCGCAACGTGGGCTTGCTTTGCAGAATTTAGGTTATTACAAAATCTTAAGCCCTAATTGGGATTTAATTACAAGAGGAACGCTTTATTCTTATGGCAGCTGGAACTTAAATGTAAATCCACGGTATTTTCGGCGATACCATTATCAGGGCAATATAGCATTGGCAGTTCAAAATTTTCACCCGTTGGACCAGCCTAATACTCGAACCATAAATTTTCAATGGACACACAGTGCGGATACAAAATCCCGGCCGGGTGTAAACTTTAGTGCAAATGTAAATGCAGGCAGCACAAAATACAATTCGCAGGTACCAACAAATGCCAATTTAAATTTTCAAAATCAGCTTAATTCCTCTATTACTTATTCGAAGGTTTGGAAGAATAGACCGTATAATATTTCTGTAAGTGCTAATCATAACCAAAATTCCGTATCGGGTCTTACAAATTTAAATTTGCCTGATATTGCTTTTAACGTAAATACACTTTATCCCTTTAGACGAAAAGAGCCAATAGGTGAATATAAATGGTTTGAAAACTTGGGTATAGCTTATAATGGAAATGCAAAGAGTCTTACTTCATTTTATGACACTGCAGGTAATTTAAGCCAGCAAATTTATAAGAATCTGCAATATGGTGCACAGCATAGCATTCCAATAACATTGGCATTACCTTCTTTAGGGGCCTTACAATTATCTCCATCAGTTTCTTATCAGGAAAAATGGTATCAAAAAAGAATCGAAAAGCAGTTCAATTCCTTAAAAAATAAAGTTGATACAGTCGCTGAAACGCAAGGTCTTTACACAGCCAGGCAAATGTCTTTTGGACTAAGTGCTTCCACGAGAATTTTTGGAATGTTTGCCTTTAAAGAAAAAAGTAAAATAAAAGCAATCAGGCATGAAATAAGACCAAGTCTTTCGTTTAATTATTCTCCCAATTTTAATGCAAATAATTATTACAATTCTGTTTATGACTCACTTGGAAATAAACAACCATTTTCTTATTTTGATGGAAGCATATACGGTGCATACAGCAATCAAAAATTTGGGGGACTGTCTTATAATATCGATAATATTATTTCAGCAAAGGTCAGAGACAGAAAAGATACAAGTGCCAAAGCCGTTAAAAAAATAAATCTATTGGATAATTTTGGCATAGCAGGGTCTTATAATTTTCTTGCAGATTCATTCCAGTTTTCAACAATTTCTTTGCAGGCTAGAACAAACTTATTTGAAAAAGTTAGCATCAGCGGTCAGGCCACTTTTGATCCTTACAAAACAAATGCACAAGGCAGAAGAATTAATGAACTTATATGGAAAAATAAAGTTTCCCTTGGAAATTTAGTGAGTGCCGGCGTTCAATTACAAACAAGTTTTAAGGGAGGGGATAAATCAAAAAAAACTAATGTGCCTCCATTAAACCGAAATACCAACACAAGTGGTGTTCCATTAGATGAATATCAACAGGAAGCAACTTATATTCAAAATAATCCGTCGGAATTTGTAGATTTTACTATTCCCTGGAATGTTGATTTATCTTATTCTTTGCTTGTTAGTAAACAGTTTGATTTTATTCAAGCAAAATTTAAAAGCAATATTTCACAAGGCGTTACTTTTAATACATCTGCAAATCTTACTGCAAAATGGAAAGTTGGAATGAACGGTTCCTTTGATGTTACCACAAGAAAACTAGGAGTATTAAGCGCTTATCTTTCCAGAGATTTACATTGTTGGCAAATGGGAATCAATTTATCGCCTATTGGAAGGTCACGTTATTTCAGCATAAACATAAGTCCTAAATCTCCAATCTTAAGGGATCTTAAAGTAAACAGAACAAGGTCATTTACTGATTTTTAGTAAATTCTTCAGACATGATATCAAACACTTTTTTGTTTAAACTTTTTGTATCAATATTTTCTGAAGATACAGGATTTAGAAAAATCATTTTTAAACGTTTAGGTACAAGATAAAACGTTTTTTTTACGGGCATGGCTTTATTGGTTCCAATTATTACACATGGAATAATTTCTTTTTTTGCATCTATAGCAAGTTTGAAAGCACCGTCGTAAAAGGGTTTTAGTGGGTTGCCGGTCCTATTGCGTGTTCCTTCAGGATAGATACACATGTGAATACCCTTCTTTAATGTAGACCGCATTGCTTCAAAACTTTTTACACGGCTGTTTTCTTTATTTCTGTCAACCATTATGCCACCACGTTTATAAAACCAACCAAAAATGGGCACTTTACCAAACGACGCTTTTGCAATTGTTTTGTTGCCCCCGGGCACAAAAGGTGCAGAAAGCGGAACATCCAATAAAGCATTGTGATTGTAAACGATTACATAGGTTTTATTTTTTTCAAAGTTTTCTTTGCCAAGCACTTTTACCGGACAGCCAATTAAATAAAGCCAGCTTTGCATCCAAACACGTGAGACCCAAATAAAATAATTTTGACCTTTCACTTCGTCTTTATATAAATAAGAAAGCATTGAGGGAATAAAAATTATAAGAAATGTTATAGTAAAACTGAGTAAAGCCCACAAAGCCCAAATCCGCCCAAAAATATTTTTTAGCAATGTCAATAATTTTTATTGAAGTTTCCAGTCAATAGGATTTTCTCCGTGTTTAACAAGTATTTCGTTTGTTTTTGAAAAGTGTTTACACCCAAAAAATCCATTATGTGCAGAGAGGGGAGAAGGGTGGGCTGCTTTTAAAATATAATGACTGTCTGTATTAATTAACACTTGTTTATCCTGTGCAAATTTACCCCACAGTAAAAAAATCACATTTTCTTTTTTGTCTGAAATTGTTTTAATAACGGCATCTGTAAACTGAGCCCAACCAATTTTTGCGTGGCTCATAGGTTCACCGTCTCTAACTGTAAGTGCTGCATTAAGTAATAATATACCCTGTTCTGCCCAATGGGTCAGGTCTCCAAAGTTGGGTGGGTTTTCTACACCAATATCAGCTTTAATTTCTTTAAAAATATTTTGTAGCGAAGGCGGTATTTTTACACCTGGAGGTACAGAGAAACTTAAACCATGTGCCTGACCAACTCCGTGATATGGATCTTGCCCAAGAATAACAACTTTTACTTTATCGAAAGGGGTTTTGTTGAATGCATTAAAAATATTTGGGCCGGAAGGAAATGTCGTTTTATCGGCTGCTCTTTCGGTTTTTAAAAAATTTACTATCTGTTCAAAATATGGTTTTTCAAATTCTTCTTTTAAAACCTGCTTCCACGAGTCGTTAATTTTTACATCCATTTTTTATAAATTAGAAACAAAGTAAGCAAAAAAAGCTGCATGAGTAAGCATTTAAATTTTTGATTACAATTGTTATAATTATTCGAACGCCTTATTATTATGTTATAAAATCAATTGATTTTCTGAGGCTGTAAAATAATTTTTTATTGATGTAAATTATTTTGATTACCCAAGAGTGGTTAAAAAGTTTTTATCCGTAATATGGTTATTTTGTTGGCTAACATGAAGTAAAACTTACAAGAAAATAATTCAACTTAAAATCGGCTGCCTCACATTTAATGCTGCTGACTTTAAGGTATAAAATTTTAAATAACTGTTATGTTTTATCCATCTGTACTTTCTCAACATTTCTATAAGACCAGCCAAAAATAATTGGGAAAACCCATAAAGAAAAAATCATTGCACAAAGGATACCACCAATTACAACCCTTGCCAATGGCCTGGAACTTTCAGAACCAATACCGTTCGATAATGCTGCAGGCAAAAGACCAACAGCAGCCATTAGAGCTGTCATTATAACCGGTCTTATTCGTGCACTAACGCCTAATTTAATAGAATTATACAAGGTATTTTTTCCTCTTACTTGTGCAAGGTTTTCTTTAAAAACGGTAATCAATATAATACCATCCTGTATACAAATTCCAAAAAGCGCTATAAACCCAATGCCTGCCGATATACTAAATGTTGTGCCGGTAAGGTGAAGTGCAAGAATACCCCCTACCAAAGCAAAAGGAACATTTGTAAAAACCAATAAAGCATCTTTAAAATTACCCAGCATGCTCAGCAACAAAATAAATATTAATAAAAGACTGATAGGAACTACTTGTGCCAATCGCTTTTGTGCCCTTTGCTGGTTTTCAAAATCTCCCTGAAAATCAAGTTTATAACCTCTTTTTAAATGTACGGTTTTTTCAATTTTTTCTTTGGCTTCTGCAATAGCACTTCCCATATCTCTTCCTCTCACAGAAAATTTTAAGGCAGCATAACGCTTGTTATCATCCCTATAAATTAATGACGCTGCTGTTTTTTGAGTGATGGTTGCTATTTCCTTAATTGGTACTTTACTGCCTCCCATGGTAGGCACCAATAATTCGCCAATCTGTTCGGGCGTTCTTCTAAATTCTTCTGGCATTCTAACCCTAATATCAAACGTTTTAATGCCTTCATATAAAGTACTGGCAGGTAAACCGCCCGGGGCCAAACCCCCAATAGCCATGCTTATTACAGCATTTGCCTGTGCGGAAGCAACCCCATATAATGCCATTTTTTGTTGATCTAGGTTAATATCCAACTCGGGCTGCCCAATATTATGGAGTATACCTAAGTCTTCAATCCCTTTTACATTTTTTAAAACATTAAAACAATTAGTTAATTGATTTTCCATGTAAGGCAAAGAATCACCAAATATTTTTAAGCAAATACTGCCTTTCACACCCGAAACAGCTTCTTCCACATTATCGCTTATTGGCTGAGAAAAATTAAGGTTTACACCAGGCATCACAGACAAAGCTTTATTCATTTTTTCTATCAAGTCATCTTTTGAAATTTTTGGATTCCAGCTATCTTCTGGGTACATTAATATATCAAACTCATTGTTGTAAAACCCTGTTACATCCGTTCCGTTGTCCGGTCGGCCTGTTTGAGAAACACAATATTTGACCTGTGGAAATTTCATAATAATATCCCGAGCGTCCTTAGAGGTTTGAACAGATTTATCCAATGCAGTGCTATAATTTGTTTGTATACGCAACCATATACTTCCTTCATTTAGCTGTGGTAAAAATTCCGATCCAAGGTATTTAAAAGAATAAATGCCTGCTATCATTACAAAAACGGCAACTGTAAAAACCAGTTTTTTATATTTATAAGATTTTATAAATCCACCAAGCATAAAGCTGAGAATCGGATGTACTATGGGGTTGTGCTTTTCTCTTACATTTTTTCGCATTAAAATACTTATCAATACTGGTACAAGCGTTAAGGTGGTTATCAACGATCCTATTAATGCAAAACTGAGTGTGTAAGCCAAAGGGGAAAACATTTTACCTTCTACTTTTTGAAAAGCAAAAATGGGTAAGAGCGCAGTTATGATAATCACGTTTAAGTAAAAGGGTCTTTTACCTATTTGACCTGCTGCTTTTTTAATAATGCCCAATTTGGACATTTTATTAAACCGTTCCATTCCTACTTCCTTTGCCTTGAGATCGAGGATTACAAAAATTCCTTCTACCATTACAATTGTTCCATCTAAAATGATCCCAAAATCTACCGCACCCAATGACAGTAAATTTGCCGACATTCCCATAAAATGTAAACAGATAAACGCAAACAACAACGATATAGGAATAATAACAGCTACCACAACTGTAGCTCGCCAATCAAAAAGAAAAAGCGTAATTAGAACAACTACCAATAAGATACCTTCAATAAGATTGTGTAATACCGTGTGAGTAGCGTATTCTATTAAGTTAGACCGATCATAATAGGGAACTATTTTGGTATCGGCTGGTAGTACATATTGATTGAGATATTTTACTTTTTCCTGAATACCTTTTACTACTTCAGAAGGATTTTCACCTTTTCTCATTACTATAATTGCTTCTACAACATCAGCTTGATCAATGACCGTTCTTTTTCCGGCAGAATCAATTTTAGAATCACTTCGGGCAACCCATCCCAGCCGTGGTACGTTAGAAATATCTACAGAAGCTACATCCTTTACCAAAAGTGGTACTCCATTGTTGTTTTGAATAATAATGTTTTTTATTTCATCAATATCATTTAGTAAACCGATGCCCCGCACTACAAAAGATTGGTTGTTCTGAAATATCATATCGCCACCAACATTGATATTGGTATTTTGTACAGCTGTAAATATATCTAGTGGGGTTAAACCAAGGTTGGTTAATTTTCCTGGGTCTACTTTAATTTCGTAGGTTTTGGTTTTACCTCCAAAACTATTAATATCTGCTACTCCAGGAAGGCTTCGTAGCTGTCGGTCAATTACCCAATCTTGCATTGTTTTTAATTCCCTTACATCTCTTAAAGAACTTTTTAAAGTATACCTGTAAAGCTCACCTGTTGGGCCTATAGGTGGCTGCACAGCGGGTATTACTGCAGGAGGCAATGTTGCATTTGGTAGCAGGTTCATTACCTGTTGCCTTGCTTGAGGATCTTTTACATCATCATCAAAAAGTATTTTAATAAACGATAAACCGAAAATACTGCTGGAGCGTAAGTGAATTTTTTTCTGCACCGGGTTCATCGCTATTTCAATGGGAATTGTAATAAACTTTTCAACCTCTTCCGCACTTCGGCCTTGCCATTGGGTAATGATATCTATTTCAGTATTGGTAACATCTGGAAATGCTTCAATGGCCATTTGCTCAAACGTAAGTATACCTCCTAAAATAAGTAGTACTGCAGAGAACAGTACAAAATATTTATTTTTTAAAGAAAATCCGGTAATCATTCTAAGAAACCTGCTCATGGTATATATTTTAATGTCCTAAACTTAATTATTCAGTTGGTCGTAGATTTCCAACGTTTTTGATGCAATCAATTTATCGCCTACCTGCACCCCATCTTTTATATAAATTTTGTTACCTAAAGCACTTAATTTTTGGACCGGGGTAATACTGGCTTTATTGTGCCCGTGGTAAACAAGCACATAGTATTGGCTGTTATCAAATACCAATGAACTTAATGGTACATACATTGCTTGGTCGTGTTGGGTATTTGTAACCGTTACACTGGCAAACATCTGTGGACGCAAAGCATAATCCTTGTTGTTTATTACAATGCGTACTTTAGTTACCTTGCTTGTTGGGTCAAGCACATGCAATATTTTATCAATTTTCCCGGTAAAAACTTGATCAGAATAAGACAGTGTTGTGATACCAACACTATCGCCCAAATGGACTTTATTTAAATTTGATTCATATACATTTGCCCAAACCCACACATTGTTAAGGTCTGAAATGGTAAACAATGGATTGCTATTGTCCGTACGAATGGTCATACTATTGTTGGCAAATTTTTGTACAATAAAACCACTGATGGGTGCTTTAACGATGTAATTTCCATCTGCATTGTTGCCATTAATTTTAAGCACTTTTTTAATCATATCTAGTTGGGCCAATGCCTGATCGTAATAGGTTTGAGCACTAGTAACATCAAGGATAGAAGCAATACCACTTTTGTACAAAGCTTTGTTGGCATCAAGCTGTTTTTTAGTGGAGGTAATATTGGTTTGCGCAACAATTAAATTATTACCAAAGCCTGCCATCTCACCACTTTTTACCATTGCCAAGATTTCCCCTTGTTTTACAAAATCTCCTAACTGTACTTTTACATCTTGCACATTTCCGCTAACTAAAGAATATATATTTACTTGCTTATCTTGATTAAAATCTACTTGTCCTGTAAGTGTAATTGAATTAACCAATTCGCCCTTTTGCACAGAATCTATAACAAGGGTTTTTAAAAGAGAATCAGGAATGATATAGGGTTGTTTTTCTGCCGATATTTGCTCTTCTTTTGTATTACAAGATTGAATGATCAAGAAAGTTGAGACCAATAAGAAGCTGAGCAAAAGCGCTTTTGAGTTTATTTTTTTTTGTTTATGCATAACATGAATGTCTTTTGTAAACGGTTAATTAAAAAAGTTGGAACCTGTGAAAAAATTAATATTTTCCAAGGCGTTTATTTTGTTAGATAGGATTGTATTTAACTGTACAATATTTTGTTTGTAAGAATCATAGAAGGAAAGAAAATCAATAAGGCGAACAAATCTTTGTTTATAACTCTGCATCATTGCCTCGGCTAGCACATCAAAATGATTTGCAAATGAGGGATCAATCTGCTTGTATAATTTATCAGCATCAATGGCTTTTTGTAAACCTCTGCTTACCTGTTCCACCATCACATCTTGTGTAAACTGCAATTGAACTTTGTTTACATCAATAATAATTCTGCTAGATTTTATATTTCCTTGATTGCGATTAAAAATGGGAATATTTATACCTACACCTGCTGAAGTAAAAAAGGGCGTATAACTACCATGTTTATCGTAGCTAATACCCACAGATAAATCAGGAACAGCCATTGCTTTTTGCAGTGAATAATTTTGTTGGCTTAATAGTAGGTTCCCTTTTGAAATCATAAGGTCTGTTCTATTTGCATAAGCAGAATCCAACAACGTTGCCATGGAATAGGCAAGTGGATTGGCATTTTGAGTGGCGATTGTGTCTACTACAGGAACGATATAAGTAGTAGGCGTTGCTTTTACCAACAACCGCAGTTGGCTTTGTTGATCATTAATATTGTCTATTAGTACCTGATATTCGTTTTGCAATGAATATAGTTGAGCTTGTACCCTAACCAAATCTGTCTGTGTTACATAACCACTACCAACCTGTTCTTTAAATGCCGCTACTATTACTTTTAAAGCGCCAATTTCTTTGTCGTAAACTTTTGCAGTTTGACGCAAATAATAAATATTAAAGAAAGTGGTGCGCAAGGCTAATTTTAGTGTCCGCAATAAATCATAAAGTCCATATTCGGCCAAGTGAAAAGTTGTTTCAGCCACTTTAACCTGCTTTTTTATTTTTCCTGCCAAAACAATTAATTGCGATATCTGAATCGCCTGCTCTCCAAAAGTTGTATCTCTATCTGTTATTTGAAAAAATCTTTTGTTTTGAGTATTATAAATTCCGTTGGAAATATTTATGTTAGGATTGGGCCATAGTTTAGCTTGAACAATTAAAGATTTGGCAGCTTGCACATTATATTTTTGCGCCAACACAGGAAGATTTTTTTCTAAAAATATTTTTTCTACCTGCGGTAAAGATAATTGCAGCGTATCAGAATTAAAGTTTTGAGCGATTCCGGTAATCCCGATAAATAAAAACAATACGTTAACAATACAACAACGAAATAGCATTTTCATAGGTCTAATTTTTAATTGTGCATTATTATAAATAAATGGATCATCCATTTATAATAAAAACTAAACTTTAAAAAGATTGGGTATCACCAATTTTATTTAAGTTTAAATGCAATATTAAAAGAGACACATTAGGGCAAGATTAGGAACAAATTAAAAAGAGATTAAAAGTAGATTAGAGTTTTCTAATGTCTTGTAATAGGAGAGGTACTTAAAATTTATTTATAAAAATTTTCTCAGGCTAATGGGAGAAAATAAATTAAGAATGTTGTTCCTTTTCCTAAAATGGAGCTGACAGAAATGCGTGCATTGTGCAATCTTAATATCTTATCGGTTAGTGAAAGCCCTACGCCAAAACCGGCGTAGCCAAAACTGTTTTCCGCTCTATAAAATGGCTGAAAAATTTTTTCGAGATTGGCTTTACTTATTCCAATTCCTAAGTCTGTAATACTTATTATTGGTAAATTATTTCCCAAATAAAGTTTACAGGTAATTGTTTTACCATCTGAAAATTTGAGGGCATTTTTTATTATGTTTCCTATTGCAACATATAGCAGTTGATGATTACCGCTTATGGTATATTTTTTTGTATCTGTGGGTAAATCATAATGCAATTCAATATTACTTCCTGCAATTCTATTCATCCATTCATCTTTTACCTGCCATAAAATTTCATCGAGCCGCACATCTTCAAAAGCGGTAATATCAATATTTGATTGGGTCAACTGAAACAAATCGTTGAGTAAATCATTCAATTTCTCAGCTTCAATTAATACTCTTTTAAGTGTTTCTTTATACTCTATGCTATTTCTATTTTGAGCAAGCGTAACTTCTATATCACCAATGATTGTAGTAAAAGGAGTTCTTAATTCATGAGAAGCATGAGCTACAAAAGAACTTTGAGATTCAAATGACTGTTCAAGATGTTCTAATAAATTATTAAAAGTTATAGCAAGCTCATTAATTTCATCTTTACTGGGTTTTATTTGTAGACGTTTATGTAAACTTGTGGCACGAATAAATTTTACCTCATTTATAACTTTGGTAATCGGGTATAAGGCAATTTTAGAAAATAACCTACCTGTAAATAGCATTATAAAAAAAGAGATAAAAAATGCTACAACCATTAACCAAAAAAGTTGTTGCATTTGTTGCAAACCATAAGAATCAATAGCTGATAATAATACGGTAAAGTTTCCTGAATTATCTATATAATAAATACCAACTGTCTGTTTATTTCCTTCAGCGTAATAGAAATATTTATTGAGCCTCACTTTATCAATAACTTCTTTTGACCATTGATTGGTTTTCGCATTTATAAAAACCGGCACATCGTTTTCATTATAAATGTGAACTATTTCACCCGGCAATGATTGGGGATATTTTCTTCGGACTTCGTTAAATTTTTCTTCAGATAAATTATCTTGAGCAAGAAATAATTCTGCAGTAGTTGTAGCTCTATCTAAAAGGCGCTCACGAAATGCGTTTTTTTGGTACTGTGCTGTTAACAAGTAAATTCCAGATAATACTACCAGCAAAAGCAATGTAGATATCAAGGTAAACTGTATAGAAAGCCTGTCCCTGATGGTCATAATAAATTTATTAAATCCTTTTTTTTGTAATCCTTTATGATAAATTAAACTTTTTTAAAAACATCGTCTTTAAAAATATTTAATCCTCAGTTTTTAATACATATCCCATTCCTATAACTGTATGTATAAGTATTGGATTAAAACCTTTATCAATTTTTGCACGCAAATAGTTTATATAAACATCAATAAAATTTGTACCTCTATCGTAATTTAATCCCCAAACATTTTCAGCAATAAAAGTTCTTGACAAAACCCTGTTTTTATTTACAATCAATAACTCTAGCAATGAAAATTCTTTGGCAGTTAATTGAATTTCTTTACCAGCCCTTTTTATACTTTTTTTATAACTGTCTACTTCAAGGTCTGCTACTTTAAATATTGCCCCCGGCGATACATGGTTTGCCCTTCGTGTAAGTGCTTTTATTCTGGCTATTAATTCATCAAAATGGAAAGGTTTTTGCATATAATCATCTGCTCCTGATTCTAATCCCGATACTTTGTCTTTTGTGGTTCCCAACGCTGTCAACATAAGAATCGGTAAATCGGGCTTATATTTTCTGATCCGTTTACATAATTCAATTCCATTAATACCTGGGATAATTATATCTAAAATAAGCAGATCATATTCATTTTCTAAAGCCATCTTTTCGCCAAAAAGTCCATCATACACAACATCTACCTTATAAAGTAGTTCTGTTAAACCTTTGCGTAGAAAATCAGCTACTTTGGGTTCGTCTTCAACTAGCAATATATTCATGCCAAACCACAGTTTTGATGTGAAGGAAGTTTTAAGTAATTTTTTGTAAGAGATAAAAATTATATAATTAAGCAAAGCAAAATTTGTTTCGCTTTGCTTAATTTTTGTGATCTGGATTGGATTCGAACCAATGACCCTCAGCTTAGAAGGCTGATGCTCTATCCAGCTGAGCTACCAGACCTCAACCTATATTTAGGGCTGCAAATATAGCAGATTATTTTTCTTAAATAAAAAAATACATTTCACAAAGCACCATTTTAGGGATTATCTAAATTATAAATTACCTTATTAATATTAATCGAACTTAAAAATTATTTAAATGTTAAAAATTCTTGATTGGTATAGATATTGAACTTACTTTTGTCTTTATTTATTTCTACGCTACTAGCGGGGAAATCTTTGTAAGATTACTTATTTAATTAAATTCAAAATTTATGAAACAAAAACTTACGCTATTATTTTCATTTCTTGTTGTAGTCGCATGTGCTTCTGCACAAATGATGAATAGCAAATATTCTTCTCCAATAAAAGGGAATTTGATTGGAATCCATTTTAATGCTTTGGATATTAAGACCCCAGAAACATTTAAAAATTCAGGAGGACCAAGGACCTTTACCAAAATTCAAGATATGGATTTTGGATTCTCTTTGTCTTATTGGAAAGGGTTGACTAAAACAATTGATTTTTCTACAAGAGCCGGATTAATTTTTCATGATTATCAAACTGAAGATAGAAATTCAATAAGTAATGATAAACAAAATGTAGGAATAGAATTGGAGCCCACTCTAAATTTTAGACCATACGGTGATAATTCTTTTATTGCTCCGTTTTTGACAGCAGGCGTTGGTGGAGGCTACTATAGTAGAAAATTTGGTGCATATGTTCCTACGGGTTTAGGGGTTCAGTTAAACTTTAGAAGTGTAAGTTATGTTTTCATTCAAGCACAATATCGTTTCTCACTGACAAAAGATATTTTAAAGGATAATTTATTTTACTCTTTAGGTATAGCTCAAAATTTTTCCAAGCCAAAGGCTGTTGTAATGGCTCCGCCACCTCCACCAATCGTTTTAGATCGTGACGGTGATGGTGTTTTGGATGCAGATGATAAATGTCCTGATGTTGCAGGATTGGTTTCTTTACAGGGTTGTCCTGACAGAGATGGCGATGGTATTCCTGATGCTGAAGATAAATGTCCCGATGTTGCAGGTGTTGCAAAATACCAGGGTTGCCCAATACCTGATACTGACGGGGATGGTATTAATGACGAATTAGATAAATGCCCAACTGTAAAAGGTTTAGCACGTTACCAGGGTTGTCCAATACCGGATACTGATGGTGATGGTGTAAATGATGAAGAAGATAAATGTCCTACACGTGTTGGTCCTGCAAGTAACCAGGGTTGCCCAGTGATTGCAAAAGAAGTTATCGAGAAAATTAACTTTGCAGCCAAAAATGTATTCTTTTCCACAGGTAGTTTTAAACTGTTACCTAAGTCATTTAAATCTTTAGATGAAGTTGTAAAATTGATGAAAGATGATGAAACATTGATGATTGATATTGATGGTCATACAGATGCTCAAGGTTCTGACGAAAGCAACCAGGTTCTTTCTGACAACCGTGCAGGAGCTGTAAAAAATTATCTTGTTAGTAAGGGAGTTGTTGAAACTCGTTTAAAGTCTGCAGGATACGGCGAAACAAAACCGGTAGCAGACAATAAAACAGCTGCGGGTCGTGCAAAAAACAGAAGAACAGAAATGACAGTTAGAAATTTCTAAATAAAGATTGATAAAGTATAAATAAAAACCCCATTCATTAATTTGAATGGGGTTTTTAAATTTTTATGAGATTTAATTAACAAGATCGATTAAAATTTTAATTTTCAGGTTAGTTTAAACTAATACTGTAATCTCTTATTTCATTGTACAAAGTATCTCTTTCTATTGCTTTCCTTTTAACCTGACTGATAAGCATTACAAGATCTTCTGTAGTCATCGTTGGGGTTTGTTCTTCACTTCCTGCCATACTATAAATCTTTGTAGTGTCATCTATAGTTCCATCAATATCATTTACGCCGAAAGATAATGTTAGCTGAGCATTTTGCCTGCCAAGCATTGGCCAATATGCTTTTAGATGAGGAAAATTATCTAAATAAATTCTTGCTATTGCATACATGCGCATGTCTTCTGTTACTGTGCTTTCCTGCACGTAACTCATATCATTGTTACTGTTCCTAAATTTTAGTGGTATGAATGTATTAAAGCCATGTGTTTTATCCTGTAAATCTCTCAACTTCCGCATGTGATCAATTCTATGTTCGTACTTTTCAATATGGCCATACAACATCGTTGCATTACTGGGGATACCTAGATTATGTGCTACTTCATGAATATGTAACCAACCTTCTCCCGTTACTTTATCTCCGGCAATTTCTTTTCTTATATCTTGATGAAAAATTTCTGCACCTCCACCAGGAAGAGATTGTAATCCAGCATCTTTAAGCGCCTGCATTCCTTCTTCAACAGTAAGCTTAGCCTTGCGAAACATATAATCCAATTCAACTGCTGTAAAGCCTTTCACGTGAAGATTCGGTCGGTAGGCATGTATTTTTTGGATGAGTTCAATAAAATAAGTCATATTCATTTTTGGATGGACTCCTCCAACAATATGAACTTCAGTAATTGGTTTGCCGTCATAACTTTTTACAATATCGAGCATTTGGTCAATACTTAATTCCCAGCCTTCATCTTTGTTTGCGTACAGCCGAGAATAAGAGCAAAATTTGCAACTGAAAACACATACATTGGTAGGTTCAATATGAAAATTTCTATTAAAATATGTTTTATCTCCATGAAATTTCTCTCTTATATAATTTGCCAGAGAACCTACAAAAGGTAAATCAGCTTTTTCAAATAAGTCTAAGCACTCATCATCAGTAATGCGTTCAGCATTTTTTACTTTTATGGCAATACTTTTTAAAGAAATATCAGTTGTAAAATTTATTAAAGTATCAATTGAAACACTCATTAATATTAAGTTTTATCAAATCTACGAAACATAATGTCTTAGGTATTTATTATAAAAATTTTAGTTTTACTTTAAAGGGAATTACAACAATCTTTATTTATAATAAATACTGATAAAATATATTTTATTTGCAGCAAATAATAATTTAATAACTTACCAATTCAATGTTTGATAACCACATTTGAGTAAAATATAAATAATGAATTTAAATTTTCGGCTGATAACAATGAATTTTCTTCAGTTCTTTGTGTGGGGTATTTGGTTAATTTCACTTGGTGGGTATATGTTTACCTTACCCGGCGATATGAGTGTTAGGGGAAGCCTTGTGGGATCAACTTACGGAACAATGGGTTGGGCCAGTTTATTTATGCCCGCTCTCATGGGAATTATTGCAGATAAGTATCTGCGTGCGGAAATAGTTTTGGGAATATGCCATTTACTTGCCGGAGTTTGTTTGTATTATGCAGGCACACTTACTAACGCTAACGATTTGTATTATGCAATCTTTTTTACAAGTTGCTTTTATATGCCTACTATTGCTTTAAGCAATTCTGTTTCTTATACCTTACTTTCCAAGAATAATTTTGATGTTCAAAAAAGCTTTGCACCTATAAGAGTTTGGGGTACAATTGGATTTATTGTGGCAGAGTGGTTAGTAGATTTGCTCGGATGGACAGGCAATAACAAACAATTTAATTTTGCGGCAGTTGCGGAAGTAGCCACAGCTATGTTTTGTTTTACCCTTCCTGCTTGTAACATAAATAAAAGCATAGAGAAAAAAAGTTTTTCTCAAATATTAGGACTGGATGCTTTTGTTCTGTTTAAAGACAAAAAGATGGCAGTTTTCTTTTTATTTGCTATGCTGATTGGAGCAGCTTTGCAGATAACTAATATGTTTGGAACTTCTTTCTTATTGGATTTTGGAACGGTTGATGTTTATAAGAATTCTTTTGCAGTAAAGCATTCAAATATTATGATTTCGCTTTCTCAAATTTCTGAAACCTTATTTATATTAACAATCCCATTTGTGTTAAAACGCTATGGTATAAAGAAAGTAATGCTTATAAGTCTTTCAGCTTGGGTATTACGATTTGGATTATTTGGAATCGGTAACCCAGGTTCTGGTTTTATTTTCCTAATAATGTCTATGGTAGTATATGGAATGGCATTTGATTTTTTTAATATATCCGGTTCATTATATGTTGAAAAACAGACTGATAGCAAAATTAGATCCAGTGCACAAGGATTATTTATGCTTATGACTAATGGGCTTGGTGCTATTTTCGGCGGTTTGTTCGCAGGCAAAATAGTAGATTATTTTACTACAACTGTAAATAATGTTGGTGTTAAAGATTGGCAAAGTATCTGGTTTAGTTTTGCCGTATATGCATTTATTATTTTAGTTTTCTTTTTATTGTTGTTTCGATATAAACATAGCGAAGAAGATGTAATTGCAATAGAAAATTAGCATAAAGAATCCCCGTTTTGATATGAAAACGGGGATTTGTATATTTTAAATTTTTTTATTTTAATGCTTCTATCTTCTTAACAAAATTTGCTTTTGGTTGTGCTCCAACTAGTTTATCTACAACTTCTCCATTTTTAAGAAACAATATAGCTGGAATACTTGTAATGCCGTAGGTTGTAGAAATCTGAGGGTTTTGATCAACATTTAATTTACCTACGTTAATTACACCTTCATATTCTTTTGCAAGTTCAGCAATTACCGGTCCGATAGCACGGCAAGGGCCACACCATTCTGCCCAAAAATCAACTACAGTTAATTTATCTGAATCTAATACTTCTGTTTTAAAATTTGAATCTGTGAATTCTAGTGCCATAATAAAATTTTTAATTTTGAACTGCAGTTAAATAGACTGCTTTTTAATAAATACCACAAATGTATAACCAGTATGCAAAGTTTGCATAATTGACATATCCACAATAGGAGGATAAAAAAATATTCTGATATAATTCTGCTATGCTGTCAGTACACTTACACCAATGTCATTTCTGTTATTTAAATAAATTGCCATGTCATCATTCATGGTAAAACTTTTTTCCAGTGTATATAACCCTATTTTCATTTTATCTTCAAAATCTTTTATTATAAATTTTAAAGTGGTTTTGCCTGGATGATCTTTTACATTCGTTTCAATAAAATTAATCATATCCTCTTTTATATTTTCAGGTTGAATTTCTATTTTTACCTCTTTGGTTAATGACGATTTTACGGTTTCAAGTAAATGAAGCCTGCTAATTTTAAATTCATACTTGTCACTGTTGTACCGTTGTTTAAAGCCACCTTCCATCATAATTATTGTTCCTTTTTCTAAGTACTTATTAAATTTTACATAATCTTCACTAAACATAGCAAAATCAGTCTTACCACTAAAATCTTCCATATTCAGAATACCAAAATTTTTACCAGTTTTTGTAACACGGTGTTGCCCATCTGTTACCAATCCTGCCAGTCTGAATATTCTTGATGGTGGAATACTGTCTACAGCATTTTTTATGTCGATAAATTCTGATAGGGGACTAATACCATAATGTGTTAGTTCAAATTTAAAATCATCCAGCGGATGACCACTTATATACATACCAGTTACATCTTTTTCAAAGTTTAATTTTTCAATTAATTGAAATGGTAGGGACTGTGCAAGTTTGGGAGGTACAATATCGGGCATTTGTAAATCTCCAAAAAGGGTGTTGGCAGAGCCTGCAGCCTGCGACTGAAACACTGAGCCAAATTTTATTATTTTATCAAGAGAGGCAACATCACCCGGTGCAGAAAAAAAATACTGTGCTCGGTGCATATCTTTAAAACAATCAAAAGAACCGCTGTAAATTAAACTCTCAAGCGTTTTTTTGCTAACGGCTCTTAAATTTACTCTTTTCACCACATCAAATACATCTTTGTATTTGCCATGTTTGTTGCGTTCTTCTACAATATTTTCAATGGCGTTTTCTCCAACGCCTTTCATACCGCTGAAACCAAAACGTATTTCACCTTCTTCGTTTACCGCAAAACCATTGTTTGATTCATTTATATCCGGTCCTAATACTTTTAACCCCATTCTCTTACACTCTTCCATATTGAAAGTTATTTTTTCAATACTTCCGGCATGGTTAAGCACCGCTGCCATGTATTCTGCAGGATAATGTGCTTTTAAATAACCTGTTTGATAGGCCACAAATGCATAACAAACAGAGTGAGATTTATTGAATGCGTATTGAGCAAAATCTTCCCAATCTTTCCATATTTTTTCTAAAGCTTTTGAAGGATGACCTTTTGCAAGTGCGCCTTCCATAAAAATACCTTTTACTTTATCCAGGGTTTTTCGGTCTTTTTTACCCATGGCTTTTCGCAAAATATCAGCCTGGCCCATACTAAATCCTCCAAGCTTTTGAGAAAGCAACATTACCTGTTCCTGATAGACAGTAATACCATAAGTCTCTTCTAAATATTCTTGCATTTCAGGTAGATCATACGAGACCTCCTGTTTCCCGTTTTTACGGGCTATAAAATTTGGAATATATGCCATAGGACCAGGCCGATATAGTGCATTCATAGCGATAAGATCACCAAATTTATCAGGCTTTAATTCCCGTAAATACTTTTGCATTCCGGGGCTTTCAAACTGAAATGTTGCATTTGTATCTGCCTGTTTGTAAAGATTATATGTCTTCTCGTCTTCCAAAGAAATATTATCAATTTCGATTGTTACACCATGGTGTTGTTTGATGAGCGCCAAAGCTGTTTTTAAAATGCTTAAAGTCTTCAATCCCAAAAAATCCATTTTTATAACCCCTGCTTCCTCAATGGAATTTCCTTCAATTTGTGTAAGCCATAACTCAGATTCTTTAGACGTTGCAACAGGCAATAATTCTGTAAGATCTTTTGGTGCAATAATAATAGCAGATGCGTGGATGCCGGTGTTGCGGACTGATCCTTCTAACTTTTCAGCTTCGTGTAAAACTTTTGCCAGCTCATCTGTACCATTATAAAACTCCCGCAGTTTTTTTATTTTTTCTACATCATCCGGTTGAAGTTGTTCCTTATCTTCCAACGAAACCTCTCCTGTTTTTTCTCCTTCTTTTTTTGTAATTGGAGCAGTAAGCAACCGCTTTAAATTCATACCCGGCCGCTCTGGTACAAGTCCCGATAATGCTCTGCTTTGTTGCAAAGGCAAATCCATTACCCGTGCAACATCGGCAATACTGCTTTTTGCAGCCATGGTACCATAAGTAATAATTTGAGCTACCTGGTTTTTGCCATATTTTTCTACTACATAATCAATTACTTTTTGCCTGCCTTCATCATCAAAATCGGTATCAATATCCGGCATTGATTTACGCTCAGGATTTAAAAAACGCTCAAAAAGCAAATTGTATTTAATAGGATCGATATTCGTTATGCCAATGCAATAGGCAACAACGCTTCCTGCTGCTGAACCTCTGCCCGGACCAATAAAAACGCCTATTTCTCTTCCTGCTCTGATAAAATCACTTACAATAAGAAAATAACCTGCAAACCCCATTTCTTTTATAACCCCAAGTTCAAACTGTATTCTTTCTTCGGTAGTTGGTGACAGAATTTGATAACGGTTTTTTGCACCGCTCCAGGTTAAATTTTGTAAATAATCGTCCTGACTTTTAAAATTTGCAGGCACAGTAAAATGGGGGAGAAGTATGTCTCTTTTTAAATCAAGCAATTCAACTTTATCTACAATTTCATTCGTGTTATCTATGGCCTCAGGCAAATCCTGAAAAACCTCAATCATTTGCTTTTGCGACTTCAAAAAAAACTGATCATTGGGGAAACCAAACCGTTTGTTTTTTGTAATTACATCATCATCACTAAATTCTCTGTTTGCAGGTGTTGTCTGTTTTTCGCCGGTGTTTATGCACAGCAAAATATCATGAGCATTAAAGTCTTCCTGCTCCACATAATGGCTGTCATTACTTGCAATTACTTTTACGTTGTACTTTTTTGCAAATTTTAATAAAACAGTATTTACTTTATTCTGGTCAGGAATGCCGTGCCTTTGTAATTCAACATAATAATCTTCCTGAAAAATATTTAGCCACCATTTAAATTCGTTTTCACCTTCAGCCTCTCCCTTTTTTAAAATAGTTTGTGGCACAAGTGCTCCAAGGCAACAGGTAGTTGCAATAAGGCCTTCATGATATTTGTGAATTAGTTGCTTATCTATTCTAGGATATTTGCTGTACATCCCTTCTATATAACCTAGCGATGTTAGTTTTACTAAATTTTTATAACCTATATCATTTTTTGCAAGTAATATCTGATGGTTACGTGGGTCTTTTTCTTCCTTTGTAAATGTTTTACGGGTACGGTCAGTTGTAATATAAAACTCACAACCTACAATAGGTTTTACTTTTAAAGTGCCGTCATCGTTTTTATGTTTGTAGGCTTCTTTTACAAATTCAAATGCTCCAAACATGTTACCGTGATCACTAATGGCAATGGCAGGCATGCCGTCAGAAATAGCTTTTTTGTAAAGATTTTTTATTGATGCCGCACCATCAAGTAAAGAGAATTGTGTATGTACATGTAAGTGAGAAAAATTCATAGGAAGCCTTAAAAACAATTCGTAAAATACAAATATCGCCTTTTAAAAAAGGAGTTTAAAAACCTTTTTTTCGAAACAGTTTTTTAGAATATTACCGCAAAAAGTAATTTGTTATAGATATGAAAATAAATTTGCCCTGAGTAGCTTTTTCCCCGTTTCATTTGAAAGTGTAGATTTTTACCCCTAAGTTTGTAATTCAAGACAAGAAAATTTAATTATTAATTGTTGTAGGACAAGTCTGTTAGCCCGTATTTAAACATTAGATAAGCAAAGAATTTAAGAAGCTCAAATAACAAAAGAGAGAGTCTTATACGTGTAAACCAATATTTTACGTATGAAAAACTTACTGTTTGTTTCTGTTGCGCTCAGCGTTTTTACAGTTACTTCATTACAAACATCTGCACAAATTAAAATCAATTCAATAAATGATTTTAATTTGACAGGAGAAGGTATAGTCTATTTACCTTCAGAATTAAAGCCTAGTGGTTTTAAAGCTACTCTAGCTACTTTTGCAAAAAAAATGATGAAGCCGGTTGGTATGGCAACAGAGTTTTGCAGTAGTTTACAATTTAAGTATGCACAATTATTAAACAGAAATGTTGAGTTGGTAACTAACACATCATTAATTGGATTTATTGATGAATGGTGGGGTACAAAATACAGATATGGTGGTACCACAAAAAAAGGAATAGACTGCAGCAGTTTTACAGGTTTATTAATGGGTTCAGTTTTTGGATTTACATTGCCCCGAACTGCAAGGCAACAATATGAAATTTGTTCAAAGCTGAAGAAAGATGATATGCTTGAGGGAGATCTAGTATTTTTTAATACTAGGGGCGGAGTTAGCCATGTGGGGATTTATTTGGGTGATGGTTATTTTGTACACTCAAGCAGTAGCGCAGGTGTTACAATAAACAGTTTAAATGAAAATTATTATTCAAGAAAATTTATTGGTGGTGGCAGAATTGAAAATGAGCATTATGCAGGCTTGAATTAAAAAAAATATTATTAAATTCAACATACCCCGGCTTTTTGTCGGGGTATGTTATTTAAAGAACCAATCAATTAGATACTTTTTTCTGTAATTTATTTTGTGTAAATACATAAAAGTTTTTATTGACTGTAAAAGTTTTCCCGTCGTATCTTTTTCCTGTTTTCAACTTTTTCCAGTTTGCAGATGGGGTTATCCATTGTTGAATATTGCCTGTTGTATCCAAAGAAATTTTTATCGGTAAAACCAAGTTACTGACATTGTCAGTCCAGCGATATTCTACTTTTTTTCTATCTGTTTTATATTGCAATAATGGGATTTTTGTTGTTCTCAGATACTGATCAAATATACCCTGAAGACTTAGTTTTAGAAATGAACTAATAAATTCTTCAATCTCAATAGTAGTAACAGTTTTATGATAAAATGTTTTATTAAGTGCTATCAATAAATCCCTGAATTTTTTATCATCATTTGTAATCTGTCTGATAAGGTGAATCATGTTGGCTCCTTTATAATACATATCGCTGCTGCCTTCCTTATTAACTCCATAAGGACCAATAATGGGATCATCATTTAAAATATTTTTTCTTATTCCTTCTACGTAGGTTTCTCCTGCATTTTTACCCCAGTAATATTCAGTAAAAAGCGTTTCACTATAGTTTGTAAAACCTTCATGAATCCACATATCTGCAATATCTTTTGTACAAATACTGTTGGCAAACCATTCATGTCCACTTTCATGCACAATAATAAAATCCCATTTTAGACCCTCACCTGTACCTGATAAATCTCTGCCAGCATATCCCATTTTAAAGCCGTTGCCATACGCAACTGCACTTTGGTGTTCCATACCTAAATGTGGTGCTTCAATTAACTGGTATCCATCTTCGTAAAAAGGGTATGGGCCAAACCAATATTCAAAGGCCTTCATCATTTTTGGTGCATCAGTAAATTGTTTTTTGGCTTTTTCAAGATTATAATCCATCACCCAATAATTCATATCCAAACTACCCTTAAGACCTAAATATTTTTCTGAAAAATTTATATATTTACCAATGTATGGAACAATACAATAATTGTTAATCGTATTTTTTACGTTGTAGGTGTAAAGCATTTTACCGTTACCCATTTGTTTTTTATCAGTAAGTCTGCCATTACCAATGGCAACTAAACTATCAGGTACAATCATACGCAAAGTAGCACCACTATCCGGTTTATCGCTTTGTATATCTTTACAGGGATACCACACACTTGCGCCAAGCCCCTGGCATGCAACTGTCATCCATGGATTATTATTTTTATCCTTTTTCCAAATCCAGCCACCATCCCAGGGTGGGCGTATAGCCTCTCTTGGCTTACCATGAAAATAAAATGTTAGGGAATGAACGCCTGCTTTTATTTTGTCCATGACCGAAGAATCTCTGTATTCCAACCAATAGACATTTTTTTCTCTCCTGAATTTATAGGGGATGCCTTTATCCATTACACTATCCAAAATCATTGGTTCCTGCAGATCAATCTGCATTAATTGAGCACCATTATCATAAAATTGCATCGTATTTTTTCCAACTATAGTTTTGTTGTTATAGTCTGGTTCTACAGTAATATCATAATGCAGCACATCCCATTTTTGGCGGTAAATTCCGTTGCTTCCTCTAAGTGTATCAGCATGAGTAAATACATTTTTCTTATCTCCCAATTGTGAAAATGCATTTATGCAAAGTGAATAAAATATCAGGAATAAAAAAGTGCTCTTTGTTGCAATTAACATGCTGTTGATTTTAATAATCTAAATTATGATGTTTAAAGCAACTGATACTATAAATTTGTTTTAATGGTTAACAGTAAATTTTTAATTGATTTCTTTAAGAAAGGAAATATATTTTTTTACAGCTTTTGTGCTTTTTATTTGCTGATATTTTTTTCATCCTGTAAAGATCATTCACATGCTGATAAAAAAATATTTCGCTACAACGAAACGAGCGGTATTGCTTCTTTAGATCCTGCTTTTGCAAAAAATCAATCGATCATGTGGGCAATCCACCAGTTGTATAATACATTAATAGAAGTAGATAGTAATATGCAGCTAAAACCCTCATTAGCTACATCATGGGAATTTACTGACAGTAATAAAACGGTTACATTTCACCTCCGCAATGATATTTATTTTCAGGATGATGTATGTTTTACAAACAACAAAGGACGCATACTTGTGGCTGCTGATGTAGCTTATAGTTTTGACAGAATTATAGATAAAAATACTGCGAGCCCCGGCTCATGGATTTTTAATAATAGGATTGCAGAAAACAATCCATTTACAGCTTTAAATGATTCTACTTTCCAAATAAAATTACGAGCTCCGTTTCAACCCATCTTAGGTATTTTAAGTATGCAATATTGCTCTATAATTCCACATGAAGCTGTTGAAAAATATAGGAATGATTTTAGGCGACATCCTGTGGGTACAGGGCCTTTTGCTTTCGTTGCCTGGGAGGAAGGTCAGGCAATGGTTTTAAAGAAAAACGAACTTTATTTTGAGAGGGATAACAAGGGGAAATCTTTGCCATATATTGATGGAATAAAAATAAATTTTTATGACAGCAAAGCAACAGAATTTTTAGAATTTCAACAGGGCAGACTTGATTTTATAAATGATATTGACCCATCTTTTAAGGATGAGATACTTTCTAAAACGGGCAACCTAAAAGCTGAATGGAAAGATAAAATCGAATTGCAAAAACATTCCTATTTAAACATTGAATTTTTTGGCATATTAGCTGACAGCAGCAACATACTTGTAAAAAATTCTCCATTAAAAATATTAAAAATACGGCAGGCTATTAATTATGGCATTGATAAAAAAAAGATGATGTTATATGTAAGAAATTCCATTGGTACTGTTGCGGAAAGTGGTTTTGTGCCACAGGGGTTACCATCGTTTAGTAAAGAAAAAGTAAAGGGATATTCATACGATCCAATTAAAGCAAAACAATTGTTGGCAGAAGCTGGTTTTGTCAACGGGAGAAACTTGCCCGAAATAAAACTCCTCACTATTCCTATTTATGCAAACCTTGCAAGTTATGTGGCAAATGAATTAAAACAGATTGGCATAACAGTAAAAGTAGAGGCTATGCAAAAAAGTTTGTTGCTGGAACAAACTTCTAAATCGCAGGCGCTTTTCTTTAGGGGCAGCTGGATTGCTGATTATCCCGATGCTGAAAATTACTTAAGCGTTTTTTACAGTAAGAATCCTGCACCACCTAATTATACACGATTTTATAATGCAGCGTTTGATAAATTATATGAACGGGCGTTATCCCAAACCAATGACAGCCTGCGTTACCAACTCTATCAACAAATGGATAATATTATTATTGCTAATGCTCCGATAGTTCCGCTTTGGTATGATATGGCTATACATCTTGTTCAAAAAAATATAAAAAACTTTGTACCCAACAGTTTAAATATGCTTGAGCTAAGAAGCATAAATAAATAATTTTATAAAAAAAATAGCGATACAATCGGTAGCGCTATTTAATTAGTAAGGATCGATTTTATTTTTTTATAATCTTTTTTATATACCTGTTAATACCTGTATTTATTTCAAAAAAATAAATTCCTGATGCTAACTGATAAAGATCTTTAGCTATAACTATATTAATACCTTTTTGTAAAAACACCTTTTCGGAAAGGATTTCTTTTCCATCAAATGACAGTATTCTATATTGGGAATTAACATCTTGAGAAGTAGTTATCGAAATTTTCAGATTGTCTACAAATGGGTTTGGATAAACGCCGAATTCTTCATTAAAAATTTCATTTAATCGTAAAATAATTATTTTTGAATAAGAAAATTTTCCATTAATGTCAACTATTTTTAATCGATAATATACTGCAGAAATTTTAGTAGTATTATTATCATTGTATTGATAATGCTGAGTTACAGCAGATGTTCCATAACCTTTTACTGAACCTATTTTATAAAATGTGACGCCATCTTCACTTCTCTCTATATCAAAATAATCATTGTTTAATTCGTTTTCTGTAACCCAGTTTAATAAAGCTTTTTTATTTTTAAGCACAGCATTAAAAGATATAAGTTTTACAGGAAGCGGGCCACTTACAACACCAATACTTACGCTACTTTCAGCTGTTATCAATTCACCTGCTTCAGTACGGGTAAATATCATTCCTGTATTTCTAACCGTCTCCACTCCTTTACTTACTCTTACTTTAAATTGTACCTGATAATTTTCTCCGGAATCTAACAAGCCACCTTCTGAGAATGATGCATTATTTCCTAAAAAAAATTTAACGTACGTCCTACCCAAATTGCTGTCAACAAAAGCAAAATCGTCACCTTTTTCATCAGATTGTGTTGAAAAGTTTACGACGTTGGGAGCCTTAATAATTTGCATTGAATTTGGAACGTAGGTAACGTTCATTGGTAAAGTATCTACAACTATTGTTTTGTATGCTGATCCTGGTCCGGCATTACCACCACTTAATGTATAAGTCAGCAATTCGTTATTTTGTAAAATACCATCAGCATTTTCGTCAGCCACAGATTTATTAATGCTGATTACAGGGTTTTTCATTCTTACAGATAATGCAAAAACACCCGGAAAATATTTGTCAGCCTCTGTTCCAAATTCCAATTTTAATTCAGTTGCATTCGGTAATATACCATATCCCGTTCCTACTTCGAGTTCATCTATATCAATACCCATTTGATTTGTAAAATCAGGATTTTTAGTATGAACAAATGAGCCGTTTTTTGAAATACTTCCATTAAAAAAATTAGTTGCGGGGTTTGTTTCATTACTAACAGTTATTCCATTAATTTTTAAATAATCCCCGGCCGGACTTGCTGCTGAAGAAGAAATATTCGCATCACCTTCCCAAGCCATCGTGCTTAAAACTGCATCTGTTAGTGCAAGTGGATTGTTTGGAATATGAAGCCCGGTAAGTGTTACATTTTGACTTGCAAAACTTCCGTTGTTATAAACCTGCGAAAATCCATCATAAATCTGCACACTGTTAAAGGGTAATAAATTATTTTCATATGCAGTAATAATGCACCACCCGGCATAATTTCCTCCATAACTTGCTGAGCCTGCAATCATGGGTATTTCTGCAATACTGTATGTTCCCGAACCATTATTTTGAATAAAATTTGTAACATCTACATAAGATTGATAACCTGTGATAGAGCCGTTTACATTGTAAGTATCTGCATTATTAACTGAAGTTAAATCTGTATATACACCTGACGTTCCTTTTCTTATTTTAATTTTTTTAAGTGTATCAGGATAAATAGTTAATACAGAATTAGGAATTTTACTTCCCCAATATAAGCGAGCAAATTTAATTGTATTTGTACCTGCAGGTAAAACCAAATTAGCGGTTGAAGAATTGGAAGTATAAGCAGGCGTGGCAGAAAGCCTCATATCAAAAAAGCAGGTATTGCTGCTTGCCGTAATTTGATGAACTTCTACACCAATTATATTTTCGCCTGCATTAAAATAGGAGGAAGGAATAGAAAAACTTTCCCAGATAGAAAAGTTTGTATTAACGGCTGTTGTGTTGTAATTTATGGTTCCTGCCGGCATGTTTAGCCTTTTAACTTCAACACCATTTACATAAATGATTGCAGCATCATCATAACAAATAGAAAAATCTAAGGTGCTGTACAATGCAGGTGTTGCAATGGATACAGTTTTTAAAAAATAATTAGTAACAGCATGTTTAATAGTTGTATTTTGGTTTCCACCATATCCAAAATTTCCATTTGTGTTTGCCCAGTTATCTGCAGGATTATTTAAAGTTTGCCAACTGGTTCCTAAATCAACACCGATATCGTTGTAATTCCAGCTATCTGCACTTTGAATTAAATTTAGAATTGGGATTTGAAAATCTGTTATTACAGGCTGCATATTTTCTTCATCGTTTCCATACCGGCTAAAGCCAATACCACCAACCCCATTTGCTGTGCTCCCACTTTCATTCATTTTCTCAAGGTTGGCCGTTGAATTATCAATTATCTGCATGCTCGAATTTCCAAAAATTGCAGTTCCACCTTTAATATTCCGAGAAAATATTTGTGTAAAAGGCCGTATATTTTGTCCTTTAGTTAAAGAACAAAACAATACTGACAAGCCTATGAATAAGGCAAAATATTTTTTGTGCGTAAGCATCTTTTTTTATTTTAATTTAAAAAAAGGCTCACAGGTTATGAGGAATGATTTTTTTAAGGAAGGTTAGATGATATTCATGTAGCTTTTAACTATACATAAAGCATATCGGAACCGAAGATATAGAAAAATACATTACAATGAAATTTTCAAGAAATCTATGCTATAGATTTTAAATATTTTTCAACTTTTGGTCTAACTACAAATTGGCAATATGAAGCACTGCCATTATTGTTGTAATAATTTTTATGATAATCTTCTGCGACGTAAAAAGTAGTGGCAGGTTCTATTGATGTTACGATTGGATTTTTAAATTTACCCGAATCATTCAGTTGTTTTTTAAAATCTTCTGCAATTTTCTTTTGATGATCATCTGTATAGAATATTATACTCCTGTATTGTGTGCCTACATCATTCCCCTGCCTGTTAAGTGTGGTTGGGTCATGAGATTCCCAAAACACTTTTAAGATATCTTCATAAGTTATTACATTGCTATTATAAGAAACCCGTAAACATTCTGCGTGGTTTGTTGTACCTGTGCAAATATCTTTGTAACTAGGGTTCACTGTATCGCCACCACTGTAGCCGCTCTCAATCTTTGAAACACCTTTTACCAGTTGAAAAACTGCTTCTGTGCACCAAAAACATCCATTTCCCAATATTGCTACTTCTATATTTTCTGCCATAAAATTAATTTTAAAAATTCTGTTTATATTAAGGGATTTTTATTTGCGGATCACCACCTTTCATTTTACTGTCATCAATAGTTCCTTTTGCATCTCTTATTGTTTTTTCTGCCGTATATTTTTTTGGAGGTGCGCCGGAAAATAAATTGGTTGTTAAAACCCACTTTCCATCTTTCCATACAAAACCATTGTATTCACCGTCCGGTATTAATGTCCACTTTTTATTTGGGGTATTACTTTCTGATGTTAATTCATCAAAAACTACAGCCCCTAGGTCTTCATCAAAAGTAAGTCTGGCCGCAGCTTCTTTTTTGTATTCTAAAATATAACGGGCCATTTGATTTTGGGATTTTTCGCTGCTTTCCATTACAAAAAGTTTGTTGCCAAAAACCGGTTTCCCATTCACAAATTGTAAAACATCCATTATTTTTTTATCGCTTTTGATATTGTTTTCATCAAAGCCAAGTAACGTATAAAATATTTTTCCTTTGTATTCTTTTTGTATGATTTTATAGTATACTGCGCCCATCCATGCATTGTTATCAGTAATGCTGTCAGTCTGATTTGAAATGATGTCGGATTTATCAATCAATGGAAAAACCTTTAAAGAACCATCTGCGGTTTTCATTTGTATAGCTCCATGCTGCCTGATAGTATTTTCATTTATCAACATTTGCCATGTAAATATTTTATAAGAACTGTCAGGCGCAAATAATTTTGAAATATTTACGATAGAATCAAAAGCGTAATTAAAAGAATTTCTAGTTTTTAAGGCACGTACAAAAATTCTGGTAAAAACGCTATCTGCAAAAAAACGATCGGCCGCATTTCTGCCCTGTACAATTTTTAACCCTATCGTTTTTAAAGAATCTTCTTTTTTAAGTAAAAATATTTTATCAGAGCTTGTAATTTGTTGGGCATATAAGGTAGAATTAACAAAAAACAGCAATAATAAAAAAGCCCAAATTTTCATACCATAAATATATTAAATAAGATGCCACAGCATCTTTGATTAGATAACAAAATGAATTCTTTAACGAAAACTTACAACAGATGGTTAGCAAATGCAATCAATGATGGAAAGACTGCGTCAATAGTTTCATCTTTCAAGTTTACTTCGGGTCTTGTTGTTGGCAGAAAAACAGTTTTAATTCCAAGGTTTTTACCAAACTTCATATCGCTTAAAGTATTACCAATCATGATTGCTTTTGTAAGGTCGATTGTGGGAAAGTCTTTCACTGCCTGTAATCCCATACCAATATTAGGTTTGCGGCAAAGGCTACTGCTGTCAATATCTTTACAATAATAAACAGCATCTATTCTTCCGCCATTTTCTACCATTGATTCTTTCATTTTTTTATGGAGATAAATGACGTCTTCTTTTTTTGTTACGCCTTTGCCAATTCCTCTTTGGTTGGTAACAACAACTATATGTTTAAATTTTTTTGAAAAAATGGTCATTGCTTCAAGCACCCCTTCATAAAATTTAAATTCACTCCATTTGTGAATGTAATCATTTTGTTTTTCGTAATTAATTACGCCATCTCTGTCTAAAAACAAGGTCCAATTTTTATCTATTTCTTTAAATTCAAGCATCATATTTTAATTTAATTTCCTCATTGGCTTTTTTAAAATCTTCAGGTATTCCAATATCAATAAAATAGCCATTGTCTTGTACACCAATCATGGTAAGTATGTGTAAATATTTCTCCAGAAAATCTTTTTCAAATGAAAATTTTTGAGGCAGATTTAATTTGTTAAAGCTGTTTTTGTTTATCAAATAAACACCACCATTTATAAGACCTTTTTCCATATATTTTTTTTCTGAAAAGGCAGTAATGATTTTGCTTTCATTTATAGTGACTGCTCCATACCTCTCAAAATGTTGCATAGGTTTTAATGATAGAGAACATTCGCTGTTGTTTTGAATATGTTCTGCCCACAACGCATTAATATTTGTCTCAAATAAAGTATCGCCATTTACAACCATTACATTTTCTTCCTCACATAAATTAATAGCCAGTTTGATGGCGCCTCCTGTGCCTAATGGTTCGTTTTCCACTGAAAATTTAACCTGTAGTTGAGGATGATTTAATTGAATGTATTCTTCAATAATTTTGTGCATGTAACCGAGTGAAAAAACAAATGAAGTTATTTTTTGTGCAATTAAATATGCAATAACCCAATGTAGAAAAGGTTTACCTGCTACCGGCGCCATGCACTTGGGTAAATTGGCAACTTCGCTTCGTAAACGAGTGCCTAGGCCGCCTGCGAGTATGATGCATTCTTTAATTGGCAAATTTTTAGTTTTAATAAAACAAAAAGTTAGGATATAAAATATTTTTCCTCTACCAACTGGCAAATTATATGACCTAACAAAATATGGCTTTCCTGAATGCGGGGCGTATCTGTTGATGGAACATTTAATAATATATCACATTCATTTTTCATTTTACCACCTGACTCTCCGGTAAAACCAACAGTGGTCATACCTTTTTCTTTTGCAGTTTCAATTGCTTTTAAAATATTTATACTGTTGCCGGATGTGCTAAGTCCAACAAGTATGTCGCCTTTTTTACCAATCCCATTTATCATGCGAGAATACACAACATCAAAACTGTAATCATTTGCCACGGCCGTCATATATGATGTATTTACATGCAAGGCTTCCGCAGGCAAAGCGTCTCTGTCTTTGTAAAACCGGCCGCTAAATTCTGCTGCAAGATGTTGCGCATCTGCCGCACTTCCGCCATTACCACAAAACAAAACTTTGTTTCCATTTTTAAAAGCAATAGTTATTTTTTCAACACATGCAAGAATTGCATCAATCATTTTTTCATCTTGTAAAATTGCAAGTTTGGTATCGATGGAAGCCTGTATAATTGATCGAATGGTTTGTTTCATCTAATTGATTTGTGGTGTAAATTTATGAATTAAAAAATAGCTTGCAAGAGAACAAGCGGTTGATAAAAGTCTAATTAATAAATATTGCTGAAGAGCGGCGGGATAGAAGTGAAAATCCTTTTTATATCGCTCTAGCGAATAGAAAGATTGCAACGCATAGCCCGAACATCTGATGAAAATGGTTATACTCTTTACCGCACAAAATGTATTATGCCGTCCAGGTTGTGAGCCCATATTTTGTAAACGAATATTTTTTTATTTCTCCGCCAAACTGCTTCAAAGCATTACACACATTGTACCTTGAGTTTTCCGGACAATAAAAAATCATAAAGCCACCGCCCCCTGCACCACTTATTTTTCCTCCTGATGCACCTGCGTTTTTTGCAGCATCATAAATAGCTTCGATTGTGCTGTTGCTGATGTTTGAAGCCATGTTTCTTTTTTGCGCAAAGCCATAATCTAATATGCCGCCGATGTCATTAATTTTGCCACGCAGCAACGCTTCTTTCATCATCTGCGCCTGTTCTTTTAGGTTGTGCATGGCATCAATACTTTTTTCATTGTTGCCTTTTACATTTTTTACCTGCTCATTTATGATGTGTGCACTCTCTCTTGATGTTGCCGTAAAATAAAGCAATAAATTATTTTCCAGTTCGTGCAGGTATTGCGAATGAATGCGCAAAGGGTTTACAATAACTTTATCATCTTTGTAAAATTCCATAAAATTTACACCACCAAAAGTTGCCGCATACTGGTCTTGCCGCCCGCCGGAAAGTTGCAGATCGTTGCGCTCAATATCGAATGCGTAATGGGCAATATCGTAATCGCCTAAAGGAAGTTTAAGCATTTCTTTAAATGCACCTAAAACCGCCACTACCAAAGTTGAGGAAGTGCCAAGTCCTGAACCTGCAGGCGCATCTACATAAGTGGTTAATTTAAAACCTTGGTCGGGAAAATGATAATCTTTTTGAATACGGTTGTAAACGGCCTTCAACAAATCCAGTGTTCCGTTAATGGGCAATTGCTTGCTTAAATTGTATTGTCCAATTTCGCCTCTGTCTGCAGCTTCCACAATTATAATTTTTTCATCTAAAATTTCTATTGCTGCATGTGCAAATAAAGAAATGGTGGCATTTAAAATGGCGCCGCCAAATAAATCTGCATAAGGGCTAACATCTGTGCCGCCACCTGCAAGACCAATACGCAAGGGAGCTTTGCTACGAAAAATCATGTTGTAATTTTAGAATCGGCAATGTACAAATAATAATTAGAGGTAAAGGTTTACTAACCTGTAACCTCTGTGTTTAATATTTTCCATTATTTTTGCGGGATGACAATAGAACAGATAAAGGCTCTTCGAGACCGTACATTGGTTTTAAGGAGATTTCTTTGACGTAGAAAACCGAGAATCAAAGATTGCAAACGATAAACAACTTTCAACTTCCCCGGGCTTTTGGGATGATAATGCCAGGGCTACTTCCATTTTAAAAGAGACAAAAGTAAACGAGTATTGGGTAAATATGTTTTACGCTGTAAATACTGCTGTAGAAGACTTTGCGGTACTTTTTGAGTTTTGGAAAGCAGGTGATATTGCTGAAGAGGAAGTAAGAGAAACATTTGATGATGCAATATCAAAAGTAGATGAAGCCGAATTTAAAAGTACGCTCAACGAACCTGAGGACGAATTGCCTGCGATGCTGCAAATAAATAGTGGTGCCGGCGGAACAGAAAGCCAAGACTGGGCGGAAATGCTTGCCCGTATGTTTAGAATGTACGGTGAAAAACAGGGCTGGACAGTTACCGAAATGGACTGGCAATGGGGCGATGGTGCAGGTATAAAAACCTGTACGTATAAATTTGAAGGAGCATTTGCTTACGGATTTTTAAAAAGTGAAAGTGGTGTTCACAGGCTTGTTCGCATATCGCCATTTGATAGTGCAGCACGCCGCCATACAAGTTTTGTAAGCGTAAATGTTTACCCTCTCGTAGATGATACTATTGTTATTGATATAAACCCGGCCGATGTAAAGATGGAAACGTCCCGAAGTGGTGGTGCCGGCGGACAGAATGTAAACAAAGTAGAAACAAAAGTAATGCTGACGCATATCCCAACAGGTATTGTTGTAGTTTGTCAGCAGGACAGGAGCCAGCTTGGCAACAGAGAACTTGCCATGCAAATGCTTAAAAGTCGGTTGTACGAAATTGAATTACAAAAGCGGAACGAAATTAAAGATGCTGCTAACAGCAAGAAGAAAAAAATAGAGTGGGGGAGCCAGATTCGTTCTTACGTTTTTCATCCATACAAAATGATAAAAGACCATCGCACAGATTATGAAGTTGGAAATGTGGGTCCGATAATGGATGGTGAAATTGATGGATTTATCAAAGCATATTTAATGGCAGAGAAGGAGGAGGCGTAAATCTCAACTATACAAGCTATCTACATTGTTTAATTTAAATTTTTTTTAAACAATAATTACTTATTCAATTAATAAATAAAATATTTTTTATGCAATACGGCTCTTTTTATTACCCATTACCTGTAAACGAACCTGTACTTAACTACGTAAAAGGTTCAAAAGAAAAGCTTGCTTTAAAGGCAGCATTAAAAGAATTTAAAAAAACAAAGATTGATGTGCCGATGTATATTGGTGCTGATGAAGTTCGTACAGGTAAAACAGTAAGTATTCATCCACCGCATGAACATAAACATTTGCTTGGTCAATATCATATTGGCGATGCATCTCATGTAAAAAAAGCCATTGCCGCCGCACTAAAAGCAAAAGATAAATGGGCTGCAATGAGTTGGGAAAACCGTGCAAATATATTTTTGAAAGCAGCAGATTTGCTTGCTACAAAATATCGTCCTCATATCAATGCAACCACAATGCTCGGGCAAAGTAAAAATGCCATGCAGGCTGAAATTGATGCAAGCTGCGAGCTGATAGATTTCCTTCGTTTTAATGTTCACTTTTTAAGTGACATTTATCAAAAGCAGCCCATCAGTAGTCCTGGTATAAACAACCGTTTGGAGTATCGTCCTTTGGAAGGATTTGTATTTGCGCTAACGCCTTTCAATTTTACAGCAATCGGTGGTAATCTCCCTACAAGTGCAGCCATGTGTGGTAATGTTGTTGTATGGAAATGCGCCAACACACAAGTTTACAGTGCACAGATGTTTATGAAAATATTAAAAGAAGCAGGCTTGCCCGATGGTGTTATCAACCTTGTTTTTGTAGATGGACAAACTATTGGAGATGTAATTTTTAATCATCCTGAATTTGCTGGATTGCATTTTACAGGCAGTACCGGAGTATTTAATAAAATGTGGGAAACCATTGGTAAAAACACACCAATGTACAAATCATATCCACGCATAGTAGGAGAAACGGGCGGAAAAGATTTTGTAATTGCGCACAAAAGTGCCGATGTAGATGTAGTTGTTGCTGCACTTGCAAGAGGAGCTTTTGAATATCAAGGGCAAAAATGTTCAGCTGCATCCCGTGCTTATTTGCCGAGTAATTTGGCTGCAGAAATTAAAAAGAAATTAGTTGAGACCGTGAAGACCATGAAAATGGGAACGGTCGAAAATTTTACCAATTTTATAAATGCTGTTATAGACGAAAAAAGTTTTGATAAGCTTGAAGGCTATATTAAAAATGTACGCAAAAAAGACAGCGGTGCCAAAATTTGGGTAGGTGGAAAATGCGATAAAACAGTAGGTTATTTTATAGAGCCTACAATTATAGAAGCAACCGATCCCTATTATATAACCATGTGCGATGAGTTGTTTGGCCCTGTTTTAACCGTTTATATTTATGACGAAAATAAATACGAAGAAACATTAAAATTGGTTGACAGTACTTCGTCTTACGCCCTTACAGGAGCAGTTATTGCGCAGGACAGATATGCGGTTGAACTTGCTGTGAACAAGCTTCGCAACAGTGCCGGT
>JANXTG010000165.1 GCA_025352525.1 Ferruginibacter sp. | reverse complement strand
ATTGAAGCACAACTACACGAAGGTCGCTGTCTGCTTATACTTGATGAGCCTACCAACCATTTGGATGTGAGTATGATTGAATGGCTGGAAGATTTTTTAAGCACCCATAAGATGACAATTCTGCTGGTAACGCATGACCGTTATTTTCTTGATGCTGTGTGTAATGAAATAATTGAAATGGATGAGGAAAAGCTTTTTATTTACAAGGGCGATTACGATTATTTTTTAGAGCAGAAAAGTTTAAGACAGGATATTGAAGCCAGCGAGTTTCAAAAAGACAAAAATATATTTCGCAAAGAGCTGGAGTGGATGCGCAAGCAACCTAAAGCCCGTACTACAAAAAGCAAAAGCCGGCAGGATGCTTTTAAAGATGTAGAAGAAAGAGTTTCTGTGAAGAAAGAAGATGCAGAAGTTAGCCTTCAGGTAAAAATGACGAGGCTTGGTGGAAAGATCCTCGAAATGAAAAAAGTAAATAAATCTTTTGGCGATAAAATAATCATGAAAGGTTTTGACTATACTTTTAAGAGAGGGGAAAGAATAGGCGTAGTTGGGAAAAATGGGGTAGGAAAATCTACATTCTTAAAAATAGCCCTGCAACAGGAACAACCGGATACCGGCAAAATAACCCATGGAGATACCGTAGTATTCGGCAATTTTAACCAGGAAGGTTTAGCATATAAAGAAGATAAACGTGCAATTGAGTATGTAAAAGACATGGCTGAGTATTTTCCGTTAGCAGATGGAACTAAACTTTCTGCGAGCATGTTTATGGAAAAGTTTGGTTTTAATGCACAACAACAATTTACTCCTTTAAGTAAATTGAGCGGTGGTGAAAAAAGAAGACTCCATTTAATGAGCGTGCTTTTTTTAAACCCTAACTTTTTAATATTAGATGAACCTACCAACGATCTGGATTTACAGACACTGCGTACACTGGAAGAATTTTTACTTGACTATCCAGGCTGTATATTAATTGTAAGCCACGACCGTTATTTTATGGATAGAATGGTTGAACATCTTTTTGCATTTGAGGGTGATGGTGTAATTAAAGATTACCCGGGCAATTATACACAGTACCGTGCTTATGTAAAAGAAATTGAAGCAGGCACCAGAAAAGATGATGGTAAAATGGTGATGGGCAGCATTGTTGAAAAAGCCGAAGCAAAACAAATTGCTCCAATAAATACTTCAGCAGCAAAAAAATTATCTTTTAAAGAAAAAGAAGAAATTAAAAATTTAGATAAAGAAATACCAACACTGCAAAAAGAAAAAGAAGAGCTGGAAACAAAGATGAGCAGCAATATTTCTTATGATGAAATACAAACTTTGTCTGTTAGGGTAAATACAATTATTGCTGCGCTGGATGTAAAGGAAATGAGGTGGCTTGAATTGAGTGAATAATTGCTCACAGATTTATTTTAGGATCAAAGACGTGTTTTGTATTAAGTACATGAACACGGATTAAAAGGATTTTCCGGATTTGATTCCTTATTGGACATTAGCTGATTTTAAATCTGGCAAATCAGTAAAATCAGTGAGCAAAAATGATGTATGATGGAAAAGTTTGTAAAATTAAAGTCTATTGGAAAATGCACAATCATTTTGTAGAAGATAAAACGTTTAATAAAATAGATTTTACACAAACTGTTTTATTAAAAGGCGAATACGAAAACTGCATTTTTACAACCTGCGATTTTTCAAATATAGATCTCTCAAATATTAAATTTATTTCCTGCAAATTTGATCATTGCAACTTAAGCATGGCATTCCTCGGTAATACGGCTTTTAAAGATATAATGTTTAGCAACTCAAAAATGCTCGGTCTTCGGTTTGATCATTGCAGTACTATGGCTTTCGAAATTACTGTTGATAATTGTATTTTAAACCACAGTTCTTTTTATAAAATGAAGTTAAAAAATACCGTTTTCAAATCAGCTCAGTTAGATGAAGTTGATTTCTCTGAATGTGATTTAACTGCTGCCATCTTTGATAATTGTAACCTACAAAAAGCTCTTTTCGATAATTCCATTTTAGAAAAGGCAGATTTTACAACCGCTTATAATTATTCGTTAGACCCTGAAAGGAACAGAATAAAAAAAGCAAAGTTTTCTTTAAATGGCGTTGGCGGATTATTAAGAAAGTATAATATTGAAATTGATAATTTTAAATAGAAATGTTTCATGTATAAATTATTTACACTGACTTTAATAGTTTCGTTTTATGCAAATATCTACGCACAGGAAAACCCTTTTATAAAACTCGTTAATCCTACAAAAAACAATAATTCTGTTTCAACTTCCCGCCAATTTATTATTGGCAGTACCTGCAAAACCTGCACAGTAAATATTAATAACAACCCCGTAAAAGTATTTGCTTCTGGTGCTGTTGCTTACGAAGTAAATTTAAAAGAAGGTGATAGCAGTTTCATTATCACCGCAACAAATACTACATCAAAAACAATAACAAAAACAATCAGTTTTTTGTATAGTATTCCCAAGCCTGCAGAGCCCGTAAAAACAGTGGGAATAGAAACCATACAGACTTTCCCCGAAGGAGATTTAATATTAATGGCGGGTGATAAAATACAGTTTAAAGTAAAAGCATTTCCAGGTGCAAATGTGCAGACATTCAGCAACACAACATTATATGAAATGCCGATTTCACAAACAAAAGGAATGGCCGGTATTTACCAGGGCGAATATATTGTGAAGCCAACAGATAATTTTTCTGCAATCAAAATCCCTGTAACAATTACGGGTGCACTTGATATAAAAATTACGAAAGAAACCAACAATAGTTTTTCTGTAATGTCGCCCTTAAGTTCTGATGTTGCTATAACAAAAGGCAGGCTGGCACATTTAGAATATGGCCTTGGAGATGACAGACTAGGCGGTGCAAAAATTGGTTACTTAGACAGCCTAATCCCTTTAAAAATTATTGGGAAAGTTGGTGAACATTACAAAATATTATTGTCACCAAACCGCACTGCCTACATACCGGATGATGTTGTAACACTTGCAGCAAAAGGTACATTTGCAGGCAGCGCACTTACGGATAAATGGCAGGTTTCCGGCGATAGTATGTACGATTATATATCTGTTGGTCTCACTGCAAAATTACCTTACCAATCGATGCAGGAAGTAGAGCCATCAAAAATTGTAGTAGATGTTTTTGGTGCGACAAACAACACAAACTGGATAACTCAATTGCAATCTGCAAAAGAAATTAAAAACGTTACTTACGAACAATTGCAGGATGGTATTTTTCGCATAACCGCTTTTTTAAAACATACACAACATTGGGGGCACAGCATTTATTACAAGGGCAATAATCTTGTAATCAAAATAAAACAACAGCCTAAAAATTTATCCTTACGCAACCTTACTATTGCTGTAGATGCCGGGCATGGCGGCAGTAACACCGGAGCAGGTGGGCCAACAGGTATTTCAGAAAAAGAACTGGCATTGGCTGTTTCTTTAAAACTCCAACAGGCTCTACAAAATGAAGGTGCTAAAGTTATAATGACACGAACAACAGAAAAGTTTGTAGATAATAAAGAACGCATACTTATTTTTAGAGACAATGAGCCCGATCTTTTAATTAGCGTTCATTTAAATTCATCTGCTGATCCTTTTCGTGCAGATGGTACAAGTTCGCTTTACAGGTACATTGGTTTTAGAGGATTAAGTGCAGCCATTAACAAACAAATGTTGCAGCTTGGGTTAAAAGAATACGGCAATATTGGCTCATTTAATTTTATGTTGAACAGTCCAACTGAATATCCAAATACGTTGGTGGAGACATTGTTTCTTAGCAACCCTGCAGAAGAAATGTTGATGCTTGATCCTGCATTTCAACAGAAGATGGCAGATAAAATAGTAGCAGGTATTAGAGATTTTTTAGCTGCGGTTGGGGAAGAGAAATAAAGATTAGCTGAATAGTTTTGTTATTTGAACAAAGAAGCAGCTATGGTAAACATCCCCGCCTGAATGACACAGTTGGGCAGGTTTATAAGTTACTCCCTTCCGAACGGTTTTCAGCCGGGTGGGCACTTGTAAGTCATACCTTTTTCAACTTTCATTATGGATTGGATATTTGTCAAAGTTGAATGGCGACATGTAACTAGGCGTCGCTTTGATATTAATATACTTTAATGAATGAGTCTAATGTCCGATGTTTGGTAAAATTTGTACATTTGAACTATAAACATTACACATGACCAAGCAATTAATTATTGATAAGACAGTGAAGGCTATTAACCTGCTTCCTCAAGATAAAGCAGAAGAGATTTGTGATTTTGCTGACTTTATTGCAAAGCGCTATGAAGAACATCTGTTGGTAGCAGGAATTGAACAATTAACATCCGCAAGTCAAACTTTTGACTTTTTAAAAGATGAGGAGGATCTGTATTCAGAGGCTGACTTAAAGGAACCGAATAATGCTTAAAGGCGACCTTATATTAATAACTTTTCCCTTTACTGATTTAAGTGGCAGTAAACTAAGGCCCGTAGTGATCCTAGCTCATACAAAACTTGACATCACGGTCTGTTTTATTACAACTCAAATTCAATGGAGAGAGCCAACTGATATTTTATTGAATCCTAATTCAAATAACAGCTTAAAAAAAAATATCACTTATCCGCATGAGCAAAATAGCTACGCTAAATAAGTCACTATCGAAAGGCCTTTTAGGAAAATTAAATGAAGATGAGGTTTCAGAATTGGATGGAAAACTGAAGCTAATATTCAAACTGAAGTAATATTAGTAGGTTAACATTAAAGCGTTCGCAATAAGGGCTTCGTTGATAGTTTTCTTTCTCCGATTTAACTTTCCTAACTCCCTCCCCTCTACCAATAAAAGCTCAAAAAAGATTCTCAGATCAAAATAGCCCTGATGGGCAGTAGTAGCTGCCGCTAAAATAAACATTAAAGTAAATTAAACATTGTGGCGGCACTACTACAGACAGCAGGATATAAATGCCTAGTATTGTTGCAGAAGCTCATGCTCCTAGACCACAAACGTCTATTTAAACAAGTCATTAAACACACCCGCCAAATGCACGCCGCCTTTTACAAGCTGGTCATTAAGCGGAGCTATAAATTTAAAGTTGTATTGGTAATCCAACCGCTGATCAGGCTTGGTTTCTGCATACACTTTTTCGGTAAGCCCATAAGTGTCGTATATCCACTGCACGAGCGACTGTTGTTGCCATGCTTTTCTTTGAGCAAGGGTGGTATGGTTTATAGCAGCTGCATATTCTGTGTAACTCAATTGCTGAAAATCTATAAGCTTGCTATCCCACACAGAATGCAAGTTTGCATCGTCGCTAAACCATTTTACTTTCACTGCATTGCCGCCACGATCATCAGGCCTGCCAAGATGCATAGGTTGGTGTATATCGCCAATAATATGTATCAGCAACCTTACATACAATTGTTTTGTTTCGGCAGATAAAAGCCTGTTTGTTTTAAACTCATTCACCATAAAATTAATTTTGGTGTAGGCATCGGTTGCAGTATCTGCAGTAAGAAAATGCTGCACTTCTTCAAATGATAAACCGCTTTTTATGTTTACATAATGCCAGGTAGATAAATAATTATAAGCAGGGTTACTCTTGGCAAAGTCAGGCCAGTTGCTTGCAATGGCAATACTTTCAAAACCCAGTATTTTAGCGAGTTCAGTTTTTGCTTTTTTGGTTAGATAATCATCTGCAATTTGCCCCACAATACGATGCCCTGTTACACCCCAGGCATTGCCTGCAAATGGCATATACACAAATAAACTTAACACCAATATCTTTTGAAAACGCTTCATATACATGTAAATTTTGAAGGGCAAATGTATATAATATTGATGACAGAAATACAGCTAAACTATTTGATAACCTATTGGTTTAAATGAATAATTATTACTCATTTCTGCAGAGCAGGCAGTCATTCCAATCAACAGATCCATATGTGCTTCTACAACAATAAAATCGCCTGCTTTGCTTTTTGGCGGCAGCACATCTATTTTTCCGGTATTACCATCTACCGTTACATGCATAAAAATATTAAAGCAAATGGGTATGGCATCCTGTTCTATTCCGTAAGGCTGCAATGCTGCTGCAAGGTTGCCAAAGCAGCCATGGTGTGGGTTTGTATGCCCGTAAATAATTCTAAAAGTATCTGCACTGCAGGGCGTCAATAAAAAATCATGCCTGCCCACCGTATCTTCTTTTATGTTGAACATGATGTTGCTTCTGTTGGAATAAAACGGATGCCCTTTTGTAAGAAAAATAGTTTCAGCATAATCCATTGTTCTGCCGCTCGATAAATATTCCCGTTTATCATTCAAATTAAAACATACAAAATCAGATACCTGTTCGCCCTGTATATCTGTAACTTTTAGCAATTGCCCTTTTTTTAAAATAAACGCTGTACCCGTTCTCGGCTCAATTATTTCCATATTATGGTTGGTTAAATGGCAGCGGACATTTCCATTGACTGTCATAATTTTTACCGCTGTATTGATACACTTCAGATGCTTCTCCAAAATCTGTAAGCATAGGGTTCACCGAGCCTGAAAAACTTACATCTCTTTTGCGTACAATGGTTTTCATCTTCTCATATCGGGCATCTTTTTTCATTGCTTCAAACTGTGCATGCGGGTTAAAAACAAGTGTAGCATATTTAAACCTACGGGCAGGCCGGCTGCTCGTAGGGTGTAGCCCTACAATAAAAAAAGCTTCTTCCATCAGGCTAAAACTAAAATTACTGTCTTCAGGGTTTGCCTCCACTCTGCTATCATGGGGATATTGCAATTCATCCAGCCTTCTTAAAGCTGCAAGCCTTTGCCACAAAAGTCCATCAAAAACTTCTTCATTTAATATTTCAGGCTGATTAAATATTATTGCTGCACTGTAGAACCCCTTTCCGCTTTTGCGGTAAAAATCAGTGAACTTATAAATAAAATCAAGTATCGACTTATCATCTTTTGGGCAGGCAATATTATCTGCAACAAATAATTTGATATTGCCTTTTGCCATAGCATCTTTAGCAGCCACGCAGGGAAATACTTTATTACTTAAAAAGTTATAGTAGTCAATAAAAACTTCCTCTTCCAGATTCATACATGTATAAATAATAAGATTTTCCGAAAACAAATACGGTGCCTTATAAACTACGTTAAAAAAACAAACCCTGTTTTATAATTGCGTTTCTCCGTCCAGTTTTTTTAAAAGTCTGTAATGTGCTTTTGCTTTTTGTAGATATTGCCAGCCTTCAATAAAATTCCATCTTTTAAAACCGTGTGTATTGTTATAAGCGGAAATTTTGTAAAGCACTTTCCAGTGATGTAAAAAAATGGCATAAGCCTGAAACAAGGTATTGCCATCGCCATATGCATGATGAGGTTCTGCACCACAACCGTTGTACTCCAGTATGGTAAAATCTTTGCCGTTTTTTAAACTTGCTACCGATGCACATTTTATATCATATCGGCCATAATAAAAATGTTTTGTGTAATTGCTCAAATCATCAAATACTTTTAAAAGCCGCTCATCTTTTTCATGGGCAAGGCTCACCAAACGACCGCCACGGCTAAGGTTGAGCGCATACGACAATATATATATTTCTCCTTTAGGCAAAACCCGCTGTAGATTATCGGCATGTTTTGCCTTCATTTCATCAATGCGCAGTCGTACCCTTTCGTAGTTCAAAATCAGTTCCAGCAGCGTAGCATTTCCATCTCCTACAACTTCTAAAAACTCTTTCTTTAAAAAACCTGTAATGGTGCCTTTTTGCTCATTAGGATATCGGTAATAAAACACACTTACTTCCAGCGGATAAACAGCCAGCTCCTGAACAATATAGTTTACCGGCATTTTTGTGTGGTACTTTATTAAGGCTTCTTCATTGTCTATTCGGCGAAACATAAAACCCATCATACCTGCATCGGGTTTTACAGCAAACGGATAAGTAAAATTATTATGCAGCAGCATTTCTTTTACATCAGCTAAAAGCATGGAAGGAGATATGTAAATACTTTTTGGATAAGTACCCGGTGGCAACTGTTTGTACATTTCGCTTTTTGTCTCTCCTTCAAAGCCACCAAATGTAAGGGTTGGGTTTGATGCTGTAAAAAACCACGGCGATCCGGCACGCAGGCAATGCCATCCCCACACCGGCATTATGGGAATGTACTTTGCCATGTAATGCCAGCTTTCCCAGTGAGTAATTTTAAAGTAAATGTTTTTGAAATTCATGCAGAGAAAGGCGTTTATAATGACAAGGCTCTGGCGCAGCATTTGCTTATTTAATTGCAAACATTTTTATGCCAAACGTTGTAAAAACCGATATTCATTTAAAAGAGGAAAGTAAGGAAAATAAACATCCTGAAATTCCTGTAAAGACCAAAGAAAACGACGCAGTAAAAAATACAGCGGAAGAGCCTGGGCTAAACCAGGCTGCAACGGTTGATAATGATTTGGAACCAGGAACTGATATGGGCGCTGATGAATAACAACAGCTATTAAAATAAATATAACATTCCGCAAAAGAAAGAAAATTACAAAGTTTTCTTCTTTTGCAATTATTTCCAACCATTACAGCAATATCGACCTTGTTTATTTTCATTGGTATAACTTTATGGCTTAAAAAATTATTCAATGAGTGAAATAGTAAGTGAATTTAACGATTACCGTATTAAAATGAATGAGGTAATTCTCAGCAAAGAAAATCTCGTAATAAAAAGATTGTGGAATCTTGATACCAATACCTACGCCGCAGGTGCGCTGGATGTAAAAACAAAAGAATTACTTGGTCTTGTTGCAAGCATGGTACTGCGTTGCGATGACTGTATAAAATACCATCTTGGCAACGCCCATGAATTAAGCGTGAGTACAGATGAAATGTACGAGGTGTTTGCTGTAGCAAATATTGTAGGTGGCACAATAGTAATACCACACACTCGTCGTGCTGCTGAATATTGGGAAGCTTTGCAGGATGGATAAATTAAATAACCGCAAAGCTGCAAATGCTGCCAGAAAATATTCTTTTTGCATATCTTTTATAGCTTTGCGGTATAATAAAACTTATTCAAAATGTTTTGTATCCCTCCATAATTTTCCCTTATTACAAAAAATAAAAGGGTAATTAGAAATTAAGCTGTGCTTTCACAAATAGCCTTGCACCATTTGTGCCCATTTGTACTGCATCCCAGGCACCTCCGGTTTCCCCATCATAAGCAGAAAGTTTTGCGCCTTTTACATAGCCAAGGTTGGGATGTTCATTAAATACATTGTCAACCCCTGCAAAAAAAGTAGCCGTTTTGCTAACCTTATAAGATGCAAAAACATCCGTAACAAGTTTGCCTGAATAATTAAACTGCTCAGGAACTACCGTATTTGAATTAGCATCTAAAGTAACTGTAGGTGGATAAGTGGTATTATATCCGTAGCCCAATAACTCAATCTTACCAAAGTAAGTTAAATGTGTACCTATTTTAAATGCTTTATTAAAACCGTAATCAAGCGTTAACCCAAGTTTTTGTGGTGGAGCAGAAGCAAGAACGAACTTTTGTTCTCTGTCACTAAAAAATGCCTGGCGCTCATTAAAACTGTTATTCAATGCAGAGGGCACATTTATTTTATCAATCTTCATTTTTTGAAAATTACCGGCAAACAATGCACTAAAGCTTTTATCAGACCATTTTTTAGAATAGTTTAAAATAATATCTATGCCTGTGTTGGTTGTGTTTACAGCATTGGAAAAAAACTGTGCCTGCGCCACATTCAACTGGTCTAATATAGGTTGCAAAGCTACATTGGTATTATCAAACTGGCCCGATAATACAACCCTGTCTTTTATTTTTACCAAATATCCGTCTATTGTTATAGTAAAGGCAGGCGTTGCTTTCGCTGTAAACCCCAGGCTTGCATTAACAGATTTTTCCTGCTTCAATGTTGGTATGCCGGCAGCCTTGGTAATAGGGCTGTAGTTAGGAGCAATTTTTACATCAAAAGAATTACCGCCCTGCACATTTGTAAATGTATTGCTGAAATTAATTTGTTGCAGCGATGGTGCTCTGTAACCGGTACTTACAGATCCTCTTACATTTACTTTTGGAGAAACCTTGTAACGGCTTGCCAGTTTAAAAGTACTTAAAAATCCAAAGTCGCTGTAATTCTCCGCTCGTACTGCACCGCTTACCAGCCACTTGGTTGTAACGTCTACATCTGCCTGTGAATACAGACCCACATTGGTTCTTGTTGCCTTTACAGCATCTACCGGTTGAAATCCAGGAAACCCTTGCGCACCCGCAGCTTTATTTTTGGTAGCGTCGTAGTTAAAATAGGAGTCCTTTTCACCTTCGTAAATTTTGTATTGTTCGTTTCTTAATTCTGCCCCTATAGATAGGTTAAACCCATGAGCTACTGTTTTAAAATTTTTATTGAAATCCACATTGAGGGTATTTTGTAAAAAACTAAACCCACCATCATCAAAATGATTTTTGTTTATGCCGGCTGCACCAAGCGATGCATTAAATGTTTTATCACCAAAATAATGAAAATCATTTTTACCAATTGTATTGCTTACATCAAAATCCCAATCATGTTTTAAAGAACCACGCAAGCCCACTGCCAACGATACATCGGTTATATGCGTTTGTATATGAGGGTTAAAAATGGTGTCTGCAAGGTCGTTTGGTGTGGGTATAATTTTCATTATACCGGGTACATAAATCAGGTTGCCGTTTGCGTCTGTAGGAAACCTACTTTGCCTCGAGGAAGAAAGCGCATTGTAACCGTGAAAAGTTCTGCTATAGGCAAATGCATCACTTTGTTTATAGTTGTAGCCGCCAAAAGAGTAAAAAATTGTTTTACCCTTTGCAGATGGTAACTCCATGTTATACATAACTCCCCCACTCGTTACAGATCCATCCCCATTGGCACGCCTGCCTGCATTTATAGGCAAGGCATTTTCATTTTTCAGTGCAGTATCCAATACCTGCCTAAAAGTTTTTACCTGAGTAAAAAAATTGCCGGATAAATTTAAAAAACCTTTTTTAGCAGCACCCAACGCAAATCCCGTGTTAATAGATGCATTAAATGCCCCACCGTCCAGTTTATTTCCATATTCATACTGCGGTTGCAAAGCCTTGCTAAAAGCAGGATTAAATTTAGAATCGCTGTAAGCAGAGTACCCAGCATTTATCTGCCACTTATTTACATCTTTTTTTAAGATTAAGTTTATTACACCTGCGATAGCGTCCGATCCATATTGAGCAGATGCACCATCCCTTAATATTTCCACCCTGTCAATAGCGGCTTCGGGTATTGAGTTTAGATCTGTACCGGAGTTGCCTCTACCCCTTGTACCAAATACAGCCACAAAAGCAGTTTGGTGCCGGCGCTTACCGTTTACCAGTACAAGCGTTTGATCGGGACCAAGACCACGTAATGTTGCAAGGTCTATCTGATCTGCACCATCGCTGCCACTTTGTTTGTTGTAATTAAAAGAAGGCGCTGCATAATTTAGCATGGAAGTAAGATCGGGCCTGGCTGTATTTTGCAAAGCACCATTCATATTTATTACATCGATGGGTACTGTAGATTCTGTTTTCACCCTTCCACTTCTTCGTGTACCAATAGTAATTATTTGATCAAGTTCAGTAGCTTGTGTCTGCAGTGCAATAGTAAGCTGGCTGCCGGTTACAGTTATCTCTTTGCTTAAATATCCAGTTGCTGACACAAGCAATACATCTCCCGCTTGTGCCTTTACAGTAAATTCTCCATTGTTGTCCGATGCAGTTCCCGTTTTGGTTTTCTGCACCAATACCGAGGCCGTTGGTATCCCTTTTCCTGTAGCTGCATCTGTAATCTTTCCGGAAACTTTTTGTGCAACTGCCGCTGAAACTTGCAACAAGCATGCAATTAAAACAACCAATATTAGTTTTAGATTTTTCATATTGAAATTTTTTGGGTTATTCATAAAGATAAAACTTAAACAATAATTTTTATCATATTAGGCTAAGTCTACCTGAACCCTAAAAAATTGTATTGTTTTCATCTTTATAAAAAAGGCGCCTGCCTTGGCAGTGGGCAGGATAAAATAACCAGAATGTTAAATGAATGCAGATTTGTAATCGGAAAATGGGTGCATACAATTGTATATTTTATCAAGAAAAAGCAGGCAGACTCAACCTTATTTTACAAACTTTTAAACATTGCAGCAAAAAATATCAACGCAAAAATTCCATGTCTTCTGCAGTCAGCACAATCTCTCCTGCCTTCCTGTTCTCATTAAAATGTTGTAGCGATGATGTGCCCGGTATTGGTAAAATAAGCGGAGACTTATGCAGCAGCCACGCAATATTTATCTGTGCTTCTGTAGCATTGTATTTGGCAGCAATTTCAGCAATTCGGTTATCTTTTTTTGGCATAGAGGCAAACAAAGAATAATAAGGAATAAGCGGAATATTATTTGCCTCGCAAATGTTAAGTATTTCTTCGCCACCACGGTTTTCGCCATGTTCACTAATTAATGTTGTACGCTGTGCATGTCCATACATATTTTCCACCGTAGCTACATCGCCCAATGCAATGGCAGTCTGTAATTGCTCGGGTGTTACGTTGCTAATACCTACATGCAATATTTTACCTTCGTCCTGCATGTCATACATGGCTTGCATACTTTTTTCAAAGGGCGTTTTAGTATGTGGCATTACCCTAAAATGCACCAGTTGTATCTGATCCTGTTTTAGTGTGCGCAAATTATTTTCGATACTTGTACGCAGGTTTTCAGGTGTGTCAAATAAAGTCCAGCTTTTATCAGGTAGCCTTGCAGCACCCACTTTGGTACAAATAACCAGGTCATTGCTGTATGGGTAAAGCGCTTCTGCAATCAAGCGGTTGGTTACATCTTCACCATAATAATCTGCCGTATCTAAAAAGTTTATACCACTGCTGATGGCAGTTTTTAAAAGTTCCAGTGCGCCCGGTCTGTCGGCAGGCTCACCGTATATCCCTTCGCCTGTTAAACGCATGGTACCGTACCCTAAACGGTTTACAGTTAGCGGATTTTTAGCGTTCGGGGCAATGGTAATGGTAGGTTTATTATTCATGGCTGTATTAAAAAGTTTATGTGCGGGAGTTGTTATTTACCGCATAAAAGTAAAGAGATAATTTGCAGCACTGGGTATTTATCAATTACCATTTTAAAAAAATAATGAAAGGGTTACACATAAACCTGCTTGCTCAATAACGTTACCTTAAAAATTATAATAACTT